>PCTL01000007.1 GCA_002771515.1 Candidatus Lloydbacteria bacterium CG22_combo_CG10-13_8_21_14_all_47_15
ACAAACCCTGCTTATCAGAAACTCATGCATCGGCAACAAATACTCGCTTACTGAAAATTATGAACGAATTGAATATGCCGACAACGCTTTTAGTGACATACGGGTCAACAGAGACCGGCATAAAAAATACATCCTGCAGGCGGAAAAATTTTTGACCGATTTTAGAAATAAGCCATCACCATATTCCGTTGTCGTCACGCCAGAAGGCAGACCGATAAACAGGAAAAGACAATTCTCTTTTCTTTTGCCAAATAAAATATTCGGCTCAATCCGCTGGTTTTTTAAGATGATTTATTCGTACTACACAGGCCCGCATCGCGAAGATTATTCTACTATCAAGCCATGGCATTATGTTTGGGACCGCTTGAAAAGAAAGGCGCGTGTACTTATCGGCTTTGACGACCTCTATGACGAAGTTGATTTCGCGGAAGACTTTGCGTTTTTTCCACTTCAATATCAGCCGGAAGTGTCCACAATGCTCTATTCGCCATTTTACCAAGACCAGCTCTGGCTCATTAAACAAATCGCGCGTTCATTGCCAATACATTTTAAGTTATATGTAAAAGAGCATCCTGCCATGTTTGGCTATCGCCCGCGACTATATTACAAAGAGCTTAAAAAAATACCGAATGTCAAACTAATACGCCCGACCATAGTGAGTTTTGAATTGATTCGCAACGCGAAATTGATTACAACAAATCTCGGCACACCTGGCTGGGAAGGCTTATTTATGAAAAAACCGGTCATAACATTCGGCCATGCTTTTTATAATACACTCCCGTTTGTAAAAAGATGCCGAGAGATTGAAAACCTTCCCTGGATCGTAAAAGACCAACTTGAAAACTTCAAATATGACGAACAAATGTTAATAGATTTTATCGCGGCTCTCCTTGAGGAAAGCGCCGATGTTGATTTAATACAGCTCTGGAGTATTGAAGGCGGCGATGATCTTGAAAAGAAGAAGAAAGAGCTAGAACCTCTGGTTGACCTAATGGCGGAAAAAATCGGCTTGAGGCCTGTCATGGGAAGTTAAACTATTTTAAAAACACCCTGACCAACGCCGCCGGCAGAAACAAAAGAAGCGCGAAGCGGATATTGTAGGGATAGCAATTATAATTTTTTCTAAGCGCGTCAAAGATATACGCGGTTACATTGACGCGCTTTTTCTTTGCGTCAAGTAGCGTTGCCAATACAAACGCGGCAAAACGCTTTTGATACTCCTTATATTCGCCTGGCATATATTCTTTAACGACCCGCACCACCTCACTCGCGTCATATAAGTTCACTTGAAGAATTTTTGAAACAGCATTTGTCCAATTGTTTTCATTTTTTCTGTGAAGCACAAGCGGTGAAGCAATGAGATAGAGTTCTCCAAATTGTGAGATACCGATAATAATCGGGGTTTGGTAAAGATATACATTGTCTGCCCGAACATGTTTTTTTGCTTCAACCATTAAGTCAACGAATAATTTTTTCTTACAAGCGACCGCGCTCAATAAGCCGGTAAGATACAGCCAGCCGTGAATCTTCCGCACATCGTCTGCCTCGGCGGTAAAATTTTGTACAAACATATCCGTCTGAATATCCAGCCGCCTTTCGCCGATTATTTTATAATCCAGATTCCTCTCGTCCAAAGATTCAATATTTACCGTATTGATAAGAATATAATTCGGACTATGAGTATAAATAGATGCTAAAATCTTTTTTACCGCTCCGTCCGTAATCAAATCATCATCGCCAAAATGCCAAATATATTCTCCTCTGGATAAAGCGACTATTTTCTCCACATTTCCGGAAAGACCGAGGTTCTTTTTGTGATTTAAAACTTTTACAAACGGATACTCCCCCGCCAGCCGATTCAAAAATTCTTCCGTACCGTCAGACGACGCATCATTTCCGATGACAAGTTCCACGCGGTCAGACGCGTCCTCTTTGAGAATCTGCGAAATAAAACGAGAAACTGTCGTTTCCAAAAAAGCCACTCTATTGTATGTAGTGATAAGGATGCTCAATGTAATGTCTGTGTTCATAGTGATTGAATCAGTCCTATACCGCGCGGCTGTACGCTTGTTTTTTGATTGCAATGGATGCCGGTTTATACCATCACCGACTGAAAGACGACTTTATAGGTTTCAGAAGCGATTTAATAGGTCCGGGTATTTTTTTCAAGCGCACATACAATGCGTACACCATATACTTAGCAAGCATTTCCAACCCGCACAAGTTATTTTTCAATCTATCAGCAAATGAGTTTGCGTTGCATTTTGTCGCATATAAAATACTGCCGGATAAACCAATATTCTTGAATGTTCGTTGTTTAAAAACATATTCCCAAACAACCTGTCGCGGACCCGGCAATCCGAAAAGCGGTAATCCTTGCAGTATAGCCTTGAGATTGGGTGTCGTGTCGTGAAAAGCTATAATGCCACCGTCAACAACATACGGTGAAAAAAGTAAAAAATCATTTTTTACATATTCATATTCGTGGGCGCCGTCAATAAAAAGAAAATCAATCGGTCGGTCCCAGCTTTTCGCGGCATCATCTGAAGTCATTGCGAGCGTCGTAACTAATGCTTTCGTGTCGGTTTTTTCCAGATTGCGTTCAAAATCATCGCGCGTCCAAATTTTTACTCCCGGTATTTGATTTTCGCTGCTGCCGGTAAACGGGTCAATGGCGTATATGCGAGCACCGTTACCATGTTCAGAACCTTTTGCCATACACACGGTTGACCTACCTTGCCATGACCCGATTTCCACAATAACGCCGCCCTTTTTCTGTAATTGCGCAGTCCTATATAAAAACGCCAATTCATCAAGTGCCGTCCAGCCATGTATTGCATTTGTAAGTTTGCGTAAATAGTCAGTAATGTACGCTGTCTTGTTTTTCACAAACGCATTATATACCACAATCAAAGCGATTGACAAACACCGATTTATATATCAATCTTTATTGAACACAAGTTCTTTGAAATCAATGCCTTAGAAAGAGGAGAGATGCGAAATATAATCGGAGTAATGCAAGGCAGATTAACCGAATCAGACCAGCTTGATTTTTTCCCCGCCGAAACTTGGCGGGAGGAATTCAAAATTGCAAAGGAAATCGGATTTAACGCAATTGAATGGGGGTTTGCCACAACGCACTGGGAGAACAATCCGATACTCTCGCGTACAGGCAGACGCGATATCAGGCGTCTCATAAAAGATTCCAATATACCGATACCGTCGGTATGTGGATACTACTTCGCTGACAACGGATTCACCGGCAAAGATGCCAAGGAACACGCGCGCGTCCTGACTAACCTTATCGCATCCAGCGCGGACATCGGAGCAAACAGAATAATCATTCCATTTTTGGGACAAAACGATATCAAGTCGGAAAAACAGAAAGAGGAAATACTCATACGGTTACAACCATGCCTCGCGCTAGCAAAAAAATATAATGTTGAGATAGCATTTGAAACAGTGCTTCCTGCAATTGAGCTCAACGCGTGGATACGCCGATTCAACAATCCGTATGTAAAGGTATGCTATGACATAGGAAATTGTACCGCGGTGTTCGGCAATAGCGTTCCGGAAGAAATAAAAATTTTGGGGGACCTCATAACGAGCGTACATATTAAAGATAAAAAATTCGGTGCGCGGGACACGCTCATTCTCGGAAACGGCGATACGGATTTTGAGGGAATTTTCGTTTCTCTCAAGGAAATAAACTTTGGAGGAACTCTTATTCTGGAAGCTGCGCGGAGTAACATTATTGACTGCGTCACGCTCAATAAAATATATCTCTGTTTTATTAAACCGTTACTATCAGGAGGGCGGAATGAATAAAGAAAAAATCTTTGAACTCTTTTCACTTGAAGGAAAAGTAGCAATCATTACCGGCGGCAACGGAATGCTCGGAAGAGAATACGCCGGCATATTGGAAAAAGCAGGCGCGACAGTCATATGTTTTGATGTCGCCGGAAACAATCCGGTTGATATCACCGACCAAGCATCTGTACACGACGCAGTAGAGGGAGTCATATATCGGTACGAACACATTGACATTCTCATTAACAACGCGGCGACAACCGATTTTTCAATGGAGAGTGAAAAATTGTACCATCCATTTGAAGAATTCCCTTTCTCGTTGTGGGAGAAAGAATTGCATGTCTCGCTTGATGGTGCATTTATCTCTACTCAAACAGTTGTACCGCATATGAAGAAAGCGATGTCAGGAACAATCGTGAATATCTCTTCCACGCACGGCATTGTCGCTCCCGACAACAGGATTTACGATGAAGGAAAGTATAAATCGCTCGCATATCCTACTGTGAAATCCGGTATCTTAGGATTCACTCGCGGTCTTGCGTCACAGCTCGCCCCCTACGGCATAAGAGTAAATGCATTGTCTCCGGGCGGTGTAGAAGCGGCGTATATGGATAAAACATTCGTCACAAAATACAGTAAACAAACGATGCTCGGACGAATGGCGCGCAAGGATGAATATAATGGCGCGATACTCTTTTTGTGTTCCGACGCATCCTCATACATCACAGGCGCCACGCTCATCGCGGACGGCGGCCTTACAGCATGGTAGGAGGCACAAATGAAATTCCTGATATGCGGCCTTGGCTCAATCGGCAAACGCATGGCGGAAAACTTGGAGCAACTTGGGTATCAGTGCGGGGAAATAGGATTCTATAGAACCCGCAAGGGCACGCCGAATTTTGGCGACGACTTCATTAAAAGCCATCGTGCAAAGCACCCTATATTCCATGACATCGCATCCGCTCTGCGCCAAAAACCAGAAGTGGTGTTTGTGATGAACCCGACATCTTTGCATATTCCTACCGCTATAGCGGCAGCGGAAGCGGGATGTCACCTGTTCATAACAAAACCGCTTTCTCACACAATAAGAGATGTCTCACGGCTGATGGAGCTTGTTGACGAAAAAAAACTTGTCACATGTGTCTCTTACCAGCTGCGTTTCCACCCTCTGCTCATGCAAGTGAAAGAATGGCTTGATGCAAAAAAGATAGGGAGCATAGTGTGCGTTGAGGCAGAACTGTCAGAAAGAATCACTAATCTGCATCCGTGGGAAGATTACCGTCGCTCCTATATCTCAAGGACGGACCTTGGTGGAGGCGTCATCTTGAGCTTCTCTCACGAAATTGACTGTTTGTACTGGTTATTCGGAAAGCCACTCTGGGTTTTTACCTCGGGTGGCACGCTCGGAAATCTCGGTATAGACACCGAAGATGTGGCAAAAAGCATTATTCAATTTCCACGCGATATTCTTGCGTCCCTCCACCTGGATTTCCTCAAGAAACCCACGAAACGATTTCTAGAAATTACCGGGGAAAAAGGAAGAATACATGTGGATTACTTTGGTGAAAAAGCGGAGCTCTGGAATTTAGACGGCACGCGCGACGCAATGATTGTCACTTCCGGTTACGAACGGAATACCATGCACCTTGATGAACTCAAACATTTTCTACGGTGCGTTGAAAACCGCGAACAACCGAGTGTTAATTTAGCACAAGGGAAAGATGTTCTTGAAATATGCCTTGCGATGAAACAATCATTGCAAGCAAAAAGCCCCGTTCCGATATAATTTCGGAACGGGGTTTATTTTTTAAGTTTCTTCGCGCGTCTGAAGTAGAACTCCGCGAAATCCAAATCCTCTTTCGTTTCAATATTAACAAATTTATCTTCTATGATATACGGCAAAATCCTGTCTCCGAAAATATTTCCTTTTTTCATAATCGTATCGTATCGGAAAAGAAATACGAATCCATTCTGGGTATAGACTTTTTTCAGGCCTTGGCGCGGCGCGCCGTGAATCGCACGATTGTTCTTTTTCACAAACGGCTCCAGATACTTCCCTTTAAGTGTCCACATTTTATACGGGGTCACATCAGGTTCGCAAACCGCCCTAAGCGAGTCGGCTTTTTTGTCTCGGGCAAATGTCCTTATCGCGTCATCAATGCGTCGCGCGTCACGAACGGGATTTGGCGGCTCAAGCCAGACAATAATATCCGGCTTGTACTGTTCTTTCTCATAAAGAAATTCTAATGCATGTTTCAAAACCGGAAACGGCAATGTATCGTCTCGCGCCAATTGTGCAGGCCGTATAAATGGTATTTCCGCTCCATATTTTTTTGCAATGCCGGCAATTTCCTTATCGTCTGTCGTCACAATGACACGGTTAATCAAACTGCTTTTTTTTGCCACTTCAATTGAGTGCGCAATAAGCGGTTTCCCCGCAAGCGGTTGTATATTCTTTCTCGGCAACCCCTTACTGCCACCCCGTGCCGGTATAAGTGCAATAATCTTTAATTTTTTATGCATAAAGGATTATGTGCATACTTAGCAAGAAAAATAAAGCCCCGGCTGATATCGCCGGGGCACACGGTTATTCAAGGTCTTCCCATGTAATAACGGTGTCTTTTGGTATGTCCGTCTTACATCTCTTATTTTCAAGTTCGTGAAAATATGTTTCGTCAAGATACTTTGCCGGAATTCCGGAGCCGGGCCGAGCAGGACGAACATTTGCCAAAGTAATGAGTTCTCCTTTTTTCAGGTTTCTGTCGGAAACGACGCTATGGAAAGCCCATGACCGAATTTCCGCTTCTTCAGGAAGCACGATTTTTTCGTTTCCTTCAATCGCTTTCTCAACCTTTCGCACTGCGTCCACAAGCTCGCGCATCATACGCGGGTCCAGACACATACCATCGTCCGGAAACGGTCCGTTTCTATCAAGTGTAAAATGTTTCTCAATCACCTTCGCGCCAAGCGCGATTGCGGCAAGAGAGCTGTATATTTCCGTACTATGGTCGGATTGACCGACCATCACGCGAAATTTTTCCCGCAAGACTGGGATTAAACCGAGACGAAGATGTACGTAATCGTTTATCGGATATTCAGATGTACAATTCATAAGCAGGAAATTTGCACCTTCTTCCGTATAGAGAGCGATTGTTTCTTCCAACTCTGCCATCGTGCACATACCTGTTGAAATAAATACCGGCTTCCCCGTTCTTGCGGAAATTTTTGCAAGCTTTCTGTGAAAAGGCAGATTGCATATTTCACCCGAGCCGGTTTTGAAAGAATGCACACCCATTCTTTCAAGCGTGTCTACTGCTTCAAAAGAAAACGGGGTGCAGAGATATTCTATGCCGATAGATGCACAGTATTCCATAATCCGTTCATGATTATTCGGAGAAAACCAAACTCTTTTTAAGATATCCTGTAAATCACCGGCCCACATTTTCACTCCGGAGATCATCTCTCTTTCAGGAAAATGCATCTGGAATTTCACTACATCTGCTCCCGCATCTTTTGCGGCACCTACAAGCTGTTGCGCTTTTTCAAAACTGCCCATGTGACCATCGGATAATTCGGCAATAATAATTGCCGGATAATTCTCGCCTACACGCAATGCCCCTATATTAAACACTTCTTTCATTGTCAATGTCCTTTTGTTAAAAAGTTTAAAAGAAATAAGATAACTGCAAAGGATACTACAATACGCTACCGCAAATATCAAATTTCTATCATGGAAAAAGCCCTTCAGTAATATTACTGAAGGGCTTTTAGAAAGTTAAGATTCGCGTTAGGATTCGCGTTTTGTAATTTCCAAACCGGTTAATAAGCGGTCCGTATTTTTCTCTTTGCGCACATTATGGAACACCGGAAACATATGCGCCATTTCCTGCCATCGGTCAAACGCATCCTGTCGTGAACACCATGGAGTGTTGATTTGCACAAACTCCGGACGCATAGCCGCATACGAAACGGTGGTCAAAACATCCTTCTCGTCAGGAAACGCAAGATAGCCAAACCGTTCACAAAAGAAAGACAGGTCTGTTCCAGGATACGGAGTAGCAATGAGCGGAGTGATGCCTGATACGCCAATAGCACGAAGTTTCTTGCAAAATTCAAGCGTATTTTCAAAAGCTTTTCTGTCTTCACCGCGCATATAGACCTTGCCGTCTGCTTCCATAATATGTTCGGCATAGTTTTTCCTACACTCTTTCTTTAGGCGTTCTGTTTTTATTTCACCACCGGGATACCCGACGATAAAAAAACAGCTGACTTGAAGCCCCGCGCTGACACACCATTCCGCAACAGCAAGCGTTTTCTCAAGATGATTGAGCGCGTCCGGCTTGTCCATAGAAGCAAGCACTCTGGTATCACCCGATTCAACCGGCAAGTATGCAATTTCAGCACCCGCGTCTTTCAATAAAAGCGCGAGTTCCATGCTCATCCGGTCAATCATAATACCATTTGGAAAAGAGCAGGTGACAGGGTATCCTTTGTTGCGCAATTCCTTGAGAAAGGAGAGCACTTCAAGCGCGCGGTTTTCGACGAGTGTGAAGTTGTCATCCTCAAACTCAATATGATTGACTCCCCATCGCTCAATCGCCATTTCAATTTCGCGCGTCACCCGTTCGGTAGTAAACGGCCTCCAGAGCTGACCTTTTTCCGGAATAGAACAAAATTCACAAGTAAACGGACATCCGCGTGAAGAAATAAGCGAGAGTGTTCTGTCCGCCTTGTTTCCTCTTGGCGACCATTGCACATACTCTTGCATGGGACGAAAATCGTACCCGGGCGGAGGAATAAGATTCGGGCTTCTCAATTGTTGGCTTCGCTCGGGATGTTCATATATATCGCCATTTGTCTGCCTGAACACCAAACCTGGAATATCCTCCATATTATCGCCATTCAATATCCGCGAAAAAGCAATTTCTCCCTCTCCCTTCACTACAATATCCGCTCCGGATTCTTGAAGAACCTGTAGCGGTAGCGTTGTTGCAAGTACACCGCCGATGACAACAGGAATCCCTTGAAATGCTTTCTTTATCTTCCGCACCAGCGGATATAAAACGAGTCGTGAATCAGTAAAGGGTGCGTTGATACCGATTATATCGGCATCAGACGGAATATGCCGAATAATATCTTCATCAGAAATGCCAAACCGATTGGTCTTTTGGTACCTAGTTGAAACCGGCGTTTTAATTTTATGCCCACCGTTTAACATCGGGTCAATATACGCAACGATGTCATGTCCGAACCTCTCTTTAGCATATGCTCCGATATATCCCAATCCGAGCTGCTGCGACATAAACTCAACCTCGTCGTAAAAAGTCCACGGACAAGCTATGAGCACTACTTTCTTTTTCCCGCGTGAAATAAATTGCGTATCGGCGTCAATAAAATTTGACGGTGCCGTGCTTGGTGAACTCATTGCCGTATCCCCTCTGCAAATATGATTTTGAAATATGAAAGAACAAAGAATGAGTATATATAAACACAAAAGAAGCCAGTCCGTCAATCGCGGACAAATACATTATTATTCTACATTCTTACTCGTTACGCGCTTTGCTCAAGTAAAGCGCGTACCGCATTAACTTTTTTAGACAAAGCGAACCGTATCCGAAACATTGATTTCACAGCATTCATACTATCGCGCGCAATCGTAACGGTACTCGGCCTGCCGGCATACTCCTTCTCATGCCACACGACCGGCATTTCTTTGTATGTGATACCAAGCCGTTCTACCAACAGCGTATATTCAAGCTCTGACCACCATGTCATGTCTTCTGTCGCAAGCATAACCGGCGTAGTCCGTTCATTCATCATCTTAAGAGGACATTGTGAATCACTTGACCGCAAACCGGTGATTAGTTTTGCCAGTATGAGAAATCCGTGCGATACGATATTTCGTATTTTCGGCCTCTCGGATGCGTCCGCACCGCGCATAAACCGCGAACCAATCACCACTTCATACTCACCGCCAAGGATTAGATTGAGCGCTTCCACAATATCAAGCGGACTGATAGGAAGGTCTGAATCGGTAAATGCGACAATCCCGCCGCCTGCCGCCTGAAATCCGGCGCGTATCGCCCGTCCGCGGCCTTTTTCATTCAAACGCAGTGCGCGTACGCGCGCGTCTCCAAACGCCTCCACCTCACTGACGGTGTTGTCTGTTGAAGCATTGTCTGAAACTATAATCTGCCACGGTATCGTCATATGCGCTGAAAAATCACCCACTACCCTCGCCAATGTGGTGCGAATAATTCCGGCTTCATTATATGTAGGGATGATAAGTGTAAATTTTTTTTCCATAGCAATGTCACGGCGAACACATTCAATCGGCAATCAAACGGCTCAGCTGTTTCGCCGACAATACCGCATTTAAAAGTTTTCCGCCTAAAATAGAAAAACAACCGAACCCATGTTCAGTAATATCCGATGTTCGCGCGTCATCATGTTCGCGATAAGCATTCACACCGCGCAACACATATTGCGCGCGCAAAAGTTTTGCTTCTTTAACGATAGGAAACCAAATAGCACTCTGCTCAATCGTTTGTTTAATGCGTGAATGCTTTGCACTCTCAAAAATGTCCTTCGGCACCAGCCCGTCTTTCGGTACAAACCGCCTTAAAATAGATTTTTTAATGTGTACAAGAGTAAACACACCATCCGTACCTGTCGGCACCATATTTGTAAACTCACCGTCCATAACAGCAAGCGAGATTTTTGGAATGTTTAATTTAACCCATAGCGCTTCAACAAGGTCTATGCGAATCGGTTTCCGCGGAAAATTAAACCATGCGCAGAAATTATTATACCGCGCGTAGGTCACATTTATCACATAATCAAAAGTTTCTCTGCGAATAGTACCGCCTTTTTTAATTATGAGTTCTTTTCTTCCGTCAGGAAGTATCCGAGCGCCGATTATTTCGGCGCCGAGGCGTACATTTACTTTGCGCTTTTTTAAGAGTCCCGCGGTAATATCTTTTAATTTTTGGTAATTGTATATCGGCTCATATGTTTTGAGACAAATCGCCGTTTTCTCTTTATCAAGAAATTGTTTGTCGGGAAATTCAAGCGTGTACGGCAACGAATTTTTATCGCAAAACGCCAGATATTCTTCCGGCGTTACTTTGGAGTTTTTTTTGGCAACGCCATAATATGTCGGGAATCTGGTAATAATCGCGCTCTTATACCGTTTTTCAAAATCAGTAATCGCGTTGGTAATGTCATTTACCGTCTCCTGACTCCGCGGATAGTGATACCCCCAATGATGCCTATATTGATTTATATACGATGCTTCTGAAAGAATGCTCTTATTTTTTTCAAAAACGGTCACATTGCAAAACGGCGCGAGCTCAATCGCGCAATTTGTACCAAAAATACCGGCGCCGATAACCGCAACTTTTTTTCTGGAAGACGGAGTCTTTATCACCATCTGCCGTTTTGCCGCAATCTCCACAATGCGATTCCCCACATCGGCATCCGGATAGTCGGCGCTCGGCTTCCGCACCGCGCGTATAAAGGCCCGTAATTCATTCTCAAGCGCCTCTGTTGCGCCACTTACATCAACGGTGTTTTTGACTAAACCGTTTTGATATACCGTAATCGTCTTTGTTTCAAGGTTGCACAATATCTGTTGGTGTTTATATAAAAGCCGTATTGTTCTTTCTTTTTTTTCCCCAGACCACCCGAGTTTCATCACGGCACGCATACCGCCGCGATACAACAAACTCACGACATGAAGCCTTCCTTTGTCTTCCGTGTGTTTTTCCGCAACGGATTTATTAAATAAGTAGTCAACAATATCAAACGGATGGAGCATTTCAAGTTGAACATCCCTGCCGTTATCGGAAATCAGCGGATTAATGAATGTCGCCTCAATTGAATGCGGGCGGCTTTTTTCTGATTTCACCATTTTCTTAAGTCGCATAATTGCTGGATGAAAGCGAAAAATATGCCCAACCATCAAAATATGCGGCGAGGAGTTTGCCAGTTTTTTTATGTCTGCCGATTCTTTGACGCTTGGCGCAAGCGGTTTTTCAATAAAGACATGCGCTTTTGGTAGACACTTGGTAACGAGTTCAAAATGTGTCTCAGCCAGAGTAACAATATCTACCGCATCAACCTGACCAAGGAGTTCGTCTGACACGCCACAATACACCGGCACGGTCAATTTCCGTTTCAGCGCCTGCATAGAGCGCTCGGTGCGCACAACAACGCCAGCAAGCGTTAATACACCTTGTTTTTCCAATTCAAGAAGAGTTTTGAGATGCTTTTTCCCAAATGTTCCGGCACCAATAAGAAGAATGTTCGGTATCCTAGAGCTCATATAAGCGAACTATATCAGTCGCCTAGTGTATAGACAAACATGCCGTTTGATTCAAATACCACTGCCGGTCCACCAAGTGTATTGGCGATTTGCTCATCCAAAGGACCTACGGATACGATATAATCCAAACGATATTTTTGTAATTCATTCCGTATGCCGTTTTCCAGAAACTGTCGGTAATCTTCCGGAACGCGCGCTACACGATACTCCACTATAGTATCCGAAAAATCTGGAAAATCTGGAACATGGTATAACCCCTTCCAATTTGAAAAAAGATACGCTCGTGCTTCTCTGATGTGTTCTAACAAATATTCATCAATATTCCCTGCTGTCGCGCCATTAAAGAATATGCGAGTAAAATAATTATGGGACACTCTCTCCTGTGGCATCAGAGAAAATATCCATGTTGAATTATAACTATTGCAATGCGTAAACGCGGGAATATACCCGTCCAATAAAAACTTGGCATCGTGTTCCGCGCTTACCAAAACGGCGCAATCTTTCTCTTGCGCATTGAGCCAATCAAAGAGCGGCGCGTATTCTTGAAATCCGGCGTGCGTATCGTACGAATTAACAAATGCGAATGCTTGCACATACGCGCCATATGCTACCGATGCCGTTATTGCAATCCAAACACCAATGACCCATACGAGAAACATCCGCGGACGGACGACACGGTACAAAAGCGTCATCAATGAAACTATGACCAGCGGTATTGAATACTGAACAAAATGATACGGCCAAACCGTCTGCCCTGTCAGAATCTGCTGGCTGTATACCCAAAGCGCGCCGAGAAGAAACGCGAAGGAGAAAATATGCCATTCTTCAAAAAACGATGCACGGCTATTGTTTTCATTTATATGTTCCTCACCGGCAAACCGTGACCGCCGCCACCAAATATATTGCCAACCTACCAAAACCACATAGACGAGCAGTGCGGCAAGCACGAGCTTGTTCAAAAGCGGATAATGAGTATAAAACAGACCATTCCGTAACAGCGATTCATCGTACCACTGGCTTTGACGCGCAGTCCACACCACATACCAATACGGCGCGGCAAAAAGCACGCCTGAAAAAAGCATGAGCCCGATTTTTTGTGCCACCGTGTACTCTTTTCTTAATAGATATAACATTAGAAGCATCGCGGAAACAGATAATGCCATACCCCAGCTGAAAAAATAACTCCCGATCATTAACGCAAAAAACATAGCGCCACATATAAGCGTACCTACTGCCGGAACGCGTTGCTTCGTTCTCTCCACAAGCCGCCAGACGCACAACAAAAACGAGAACAAAAAGAGCGCGCCGATAATCGGATTCACTATTCGTGCCCACACCAGAAAACCTCCGGGCTCCGCTTCGCCGGACACAAACGACCATACTGTACGATAATCAATCAAATCATATCCGAGTGTCACAAGAAGCGCGCCTGCCAGTGCGTTTAATTTTCCATTCCATTCTGTGCTCACTCCACATAACCGTAGAAGCAAAAAATAAACGAGCAGAAAAAGAATGAGCGGAAACACAAAATGGCTCGCCACTACAATATGCGCCGGCGATATACCAAATACCATACTCGGTATCGCGTAAAACATCTCTCCAACCGCAGGCGCAAATGGCGGAGCGTCTTTATATTCATAAAACGCCTGCGAACCTATGGCGGGATGCCCGTCTAAAATCTCCTGTATCCGCGAGATATAATAATCATCGTTTGCCGTCTGGAGCATCGGTATATCCTCATATCGGTCACCAAGCGAAACAATAAAAAATATGTTCGGGGCTATGTATATCAGCCCGACAATAAACGCTACAACAATTGCCAGACGATGTTCTTTAAAAAATTGCGTGTTCATTTATATGGAATTTATAACATCGGCGATTTTTTTAATTTCATGTTTTTCTAAAAACGGATGCATCGGCAAAGAAAGTATCTCCGATTCAAATTTTCCGGCACGCGGAAACACACCCTTCGCGTGTCGCTTAAAAAACGGCTGACGAGCCAACATCATCGGATAGTGGACAAGCGCCTGGATGCCGTGTTTTTGCAGTTGCTCTATAACATCTTCTCTGTTTTTGACGCGAACGACAAAAAGATGGTACACATGCCCGTCACCTATTTCTTCAGGTGGCAAAATGACCTTTGGATTTGTAATGAGGCGCCGGTACAGTTCCGCAATGTGCTGCCTTTTTTTATTCCACCTATCAAGATATTTCAATTTTGCGCGAAGAATCGCGGCTTGTATCTCATCAAGCCTGCTATTCACGCCGAATACCGAAGAAATATTTTTTTCCGCCTGACCATAGAAGCGCATCGCCAATAATTTTTTATACCGAGTGATGTCGTTTGTCAGTATCGCGCCGCCATCGCCGTACGCACCGATATTTTTAGTAGGATAAAAACTGAACGCGCTGAAATCACCGAACGAACCGACTTTCTTCCCATCCCACTCGGCACCGGCCGACTGCGCGCAGTCCTCTATCAACATAAGTTTTCGCGACTTAGCGAGTTTTTTCAGTTTATTCATATCGCATGCCTTGCCGTACAAATGCACCGGAATAATCGCTCTCGTCTTTTTGGTGATAGCTTTTTCTATTTTTAGAACATCAATTAAAAATGATTCATCGCAATCAACAAACACGGGCGTTGCCCCGCTCATTATCACGGCAGTGGCGGTAGGAATTGCTGTATTCACCGGCACTATTACTTCATCCCCTTTCCCGATGCCCGCGCACACCAAACTAAGATACAGCGCGTCGGTGGCGGAATTAACGCCAACGCAATACTTCGCGCCGATATATTTCGCGAATGTCTTCTCAAATATAGCAACTTCAGGACCAAGCACAAACCAGCCGCGCTTCAATACGCGATAAACCGCACTGTCAATGTCAGCTTTCACGGATTTATATTCTCGTGTAAAATTATTAAAAGGAATCATTATTTTCCAGAATTTTTCTCCAAAATAATATATGCATCAACTCTATCTTTTTCCTTATATAAGGTAAAGCCATCTTTTTTTTCTTTGTACGCCGTCGCCGTTATAATGATTTCATCAACGGCTCCTTCATAAATTTTTTGAATCTCTTCTTTTCCGATTGCCTTTTCTTTATGCGGCTGAATATACTGATAGTAATTGTCTGAAGGAAGAAAAAGCACTACTTCGGGAACATCATATATAAAAAAGCTTGTGCTCGGGTTATATACCTCAAAATAACGCGTCAATGTTGCGGTCTTATCGGCATCATAATGCTCTGCGACCCATGAATCAAAGCCAAGCTGATAGAGATGGAGCGCGGACACGATAAGAATGATACTTGCAGTGATAGTCATCGCTCCCATACCCACAAACCGACCGGTTCTCATTTTGAAATATGATACTACCGTATATATGGCATACGGCGCATAAACGATAGACATAACAACTGCCGGAAAAAAATAACGATACCAGCCCGGCGTACGCAGATAAAATACAAAAACGAGAAGCGAAAAAATAATAGCGATACTTTCTGTAACAGAAATATTCTTTTTGATTACCCGCGCTCTTATATACATAGATACAGCCCATACCAGGAAAAAACACAGAGCATATAGAGGACTTAATTCGGTCACAAAACGGGTGATGTTACCGAAAATAACGCTTGTCAGGTCTGTCACTTCATACGGATTTGCATAATAAGAGATAATCTGTGCGACAGAATCGCTCGCCTTGAATTGTGTGACAAGCCACACAAATATCGGAACAAAAAAAGCTACGACGGCCAACCCGATTTGTTTCCAATGGAATGCAATGCTTTTTCTCTGAAAAAAAAGAGTGGCGCACACAGCCGGAAGCACGAGCAAAAATATCGGCTTTGTCGCAACGCACAGACCCGCAAACAATCCGGCAAACAGATATTGCAGAGTGCCATTGAAATTGTTCTTCTCTATCCTAGAAAGCGCGAGAAGAAACAAAAGAAAAAAGAAAAGACCGGGCACTTCTCCCAGCATGCTTTTTCCATTCCCATACAAAACAGGAAATGTCGCAAGTAACATAGAGGCAAGCATCGCGAAACGCGCCCCGAACATACGCCTTGTAAAGACATACGAAAGCAAAACGAGCGCTACAATAAAAAATACCATCACTGCTCGCGCCTGCAAGACTCCAGCACCGAAATATTTAAATACTACACTGACCGGATATATAAGCGGAAAGCCAACTGTGCTGTTTGAAGCGGAAGCAAACACTTCTGGTGCGATCTGGAGCCCTTGCTCTCCTGTACGCATCCAGTTCAATGCCGCCTGATTATAAAACCCTTCGTCGTACCATACCGGCGGACTCTCTGTAATCCGATAGGTAGAAAAAAAGAGCGTGGCTAAAATCAGCAACGCCGGAAAAACCTTTTCAATGCGTGCGTTTGAGGCAATCGCCATATCGTCATACTACATAAAAATCTACTGTTTGCCAGCGCCAATGATTCTCAATAAACGAGCGACGGTAACAAGCAATAAAAAAACCCGAGCGGCGACCATCGGGTTTTTTACTTCTGTAAGACACCACGCTTAAAAACAGGACCAGCCATGCGTCTCAAAGTTATTTGCATAAGAAATGCGTTACTCCCCTATATATCTGACAAACTCATCATAGTTGCGGATGTAATCGTTTTCATCGTAATAATCGTTTGCTACAACAAGAATAACGCAATTGGGAGAAAAATTGGTCATCGTATGCCATACTTTTTTCTTGAGAAGCACCCCGTGCGCCGGATTATTCATGACTATATTCCATTTCTGCCTGCCATCGTCTAAACCAAGGTCAAAAGACCCGTTGATGCAAAAAATTACCTGTTCCAGATTTTTATGCGCGTGCTTACCGCGAATTGCCTGCGAATCCGCAAGTTGGTTGATAAAATAAAACCGCTTAATGGCAAAAGGAATATGCTTCAGCGCCTCACCAATAAACAAACGCCCATCTGGCGCGTCTAAAAATGATTGAAGCGTAATTATATCCACATCTTTTTTGTTCATAAGTATTCCAGTAAATAGATATCGATCAATCCGAAAATTGAAGTGTGTTTTTTTATACGGCAAAATTTTTTTAATATCTCCAATTCAACTTTTGGAGAAGTAGCGGCCTTGTCATGCGCGTATGGCGCAAAAAATGCGCTTCCTATTTTATTCAAAATACCTTGTCTGCTAATACCAACTATCAAATCGTGAGGTTTGAGGTCAAATAAAGCTGTATATATTTTTTCCGTGGTCATTTCATAAAACACTTCATTGATTACAGCTATATCAAAATCCGCCTCGTCAAGATTATTGATATCAGAACAAATATCCCCCCCCCCGTATTTATATCATAACCAATATAATTTTCCTTATTTTTAATAAATTTTTTCAACTCTTGCGTTCCACAACCAAAATCAAGAATTTTTTTATTATTAAGCTCTCCGATCTTAACAATAGAGCGAAGTATGGCGTTAAAGTATATTTTCTTTATACCTGTGTAATAATCCATACTACTTACTAAGGATAAAAACCTGATACGGGGACAAGCCGCTCTGGATATCAAAATTTTCTGTAATAGAAAAGTGCTTAACGACAAGCGCTTCGTAAGCATCTTTCGTTCGTATAAAATCGCCGTTGTCCAAACGATGCAGCAAGCGTGTCAAAAAATTATTTTTCGGACGGTCCACATCTTCCATAAGAAGCATCATACCGTCTGGCGCAAGCACCCGTCGCGCTTCCGCGAGCACGCGCGCACTTGTTGCATCATCAAGATGATGCAATACACCGAGAATAACGATTTTTTTGAAAGCTCCATCGGCAAAAGGTAATTGTGTCGCGTCTCCGACAAAGAATGCGCCGGCGTAATGTTTTTTGGCATAGTCAATATATGCGTCTTCAATATCTATACCGGTATAGTTACCGGTATTAAAAAATACGGAAAACTCTCCAGTCCCGCATCCGATATCAAGCACCTGCTCGTCCGGACCGCATACAAAATGCTCCGTGAGCACTATCTTTTCGCCTTTGAAATTATTCTCAAGAATCCGCCGGAGGAAAATAAAAAGCGATGGATTTTTTGAAAGTTGGGAAATATAATTTTTAATCATAGGTGTTTTTCTTTTCAGCACGGCGTCCATTCCGTACAAACAAATCAAACCAGAGAAGCGTGAGCCGATACAATGTCTTTGCGACGCGAGAAAAAGTAAAAAACTGTGACGAGCCGTAGGTACGGTTATAATGAGAGACACCGACTTCGGCAAACTTGAAACCGCCTTGCTCTATCTTTTTAATCATTTCCACGCAAATTGTGCCGGTATCGCTATGCAAATTAATATTGTCCAAAACGCGTTTACGGATGAGACGGAAATCACAATCAATATCGCGTATTTTGAGCCCGAACACAAATTTAATGGCGTATTGGTAAACAAGTCCTATAATAATGCGGTAGAGCGGGTCCGACCGTTTTATTTTATACCCATTCACAATATCAACAGCATCATCAAGTTTCCCCAAAAGAAGCGGTAATTCTGACACATCGTACTGCGCGTCTCCATCCGTATAGAATACTAGATTTTTTGTCGCTGCCGCAAACCCGCTCCTAAGCGCGCCGCCATATCCCTGATTCTCAATGTGGAATACGAGTTTTAATTCCGGCACCGTATCCTGCAGCTCGCGCAATAATTCACGGCTCCCGTCAGTAGAGCTGTCATCAATCACAATAATTTCAAAATCGGGAGTCAACGATTCCGCGACCTTTTTTGCTTCAAGCACCATTGAAGCGATGGTGCCCTTATCATTATAACAAGGGAAAAATATGGAGAGCGAGACTACTCGCTCGCTCAACAGCCGTTTCTGCTTCATAAAATTTCCAGCTTCCAGCAAGCTATCAAGCGTCCCGATATCAAACCACTCTTTCGTAAGAATGGCCGATTTCAACCGGCCTTCTTCTATGTATTTGTTGTTAAGATAGGTAATCTCATATTCGCCGCGGTCTGATGCCGGCTGACCGACCATTTTCTTGAAAACGGTATTGTCGTAAATATAGAGACCGATGACCGCAAGATTTGATTTCGGGGCTATTGGCTTTTCTTCAATTTCTACAATGTTACCGGAATCATCCATCGTCACGACCCCAAAACGGTCAGGGTCCGACACCTCTTTCAGAAATACTGTCGCGCCGCCGTGAAAATTTTCAATCTGCTCGGAAATATCGTCTTCAATAATATTGTCGCCAAGGTAGAGCACGCAGTTGTCATCACCGACATAGTCCTTCGCGATATAGAGTCCGTCCGCAATTCCTGACGGCTTATTTTGGATGCCATAGACGATCTGTATCTGCTTGCCTGTCTTTTTTGAGATAAAATCCTGGCCTGAACCCAAAATATCTACAAAATGTTTCTGATGTTCCGGCGAGGTGACCACCATAATCCGGTCAATACCCGCTGATACCAGTTTGTGGACAGCGTAATAGATAACCGGTTTATCGTAAATCGGCAAGAGATGTTTATTGGTAATATGGGTAAATGGACGCAATCGCGTCCCTTGTCCTCCCGCTAAAATGACCCCCTTCATATGGATATAACCTACCGTAAATGTGCGTTAATCGCCACCTTTTTACGGATTACATTCGCAATCCATTTTGGATTTTGTACATACCATTCTATTACCTCTGGTAATTCGGTTTCCAGCGAATAATCCGGCTTCCAGCCAAGCCGGCGCAATTCGTACGCATCTACCGCATATTTTCTATCATGTGCCGGCCTGTCTTTCACAAAAGAAATAAGCGATTTCGGTTTGTCTAGTATTCCGAGAATTTTTTTCGCGATTGCGCGGTTTGAATATTCTTCACCGCTTGAAACGCCGTACACGCCGCCAATATCGCCTTTTTGAAGAAGCGTCAGGAGTGCCGTTGTGTGGTCATCAACATACAACCACTCGCGCCTATTTGTACCGTCTCCATAGAGCGGGAGTGGCTTATCTTCAAGCGCGCGAAGTGTAAAAAACGGAATCAATTTTTCCGGAAACTGACGCGGGCCGAAATTATTAACCGAGCGCGAGACGACAACCGGCACACGATATGTCTTTACATACGAGCGGATTAGGAGCTCCGCGGCGGCCTTGGAGGCGGCATACGGAGAATTTGGCAAAAGAGGCGCGTTTACGGTAAATTTCTTTTTTGAATTGATCGGCAAGTCGCCCCACACCTCATCGGTGGAAACCTGAATCATTTTTTTCACATTCGGCGATGCGCCGATTGCTTTCAGAAGCGAGTGGGTGCCGACAATATTTGAATGGATAAACGCATCGCTCCCGCCATGGATAGACCTGTCTACATGCGTCTCTGCGGCAAAATTCACCACAAAATCCGCTTTTTTCATAAGCTGTATCGCGAGTGACTCATCAGCGATATCTCCGCGCACAAATGTATAGCGTGCGGAAGGAACGCCTAAAAGATTTTCGGCATTGCCTGCATATGTAAGCAAATCGAGATTTGTCACGCGCGTGCCGGAAAAATGCTCCAAAATATATCTGATAAAATTGGAACCCATAAAGCCGCACCCGCCGGTAATGAGGAATCTCTTATTCTTAAAAAATTGTGGTGTATATGCGCTCATGGATTATCGGCTGCGATGCGTAAAAACAAAAATTTTATATCCAAAAAAGTTTCCAAGAAACGAAACCGGGATAAGCGTAGCGAATGCAATATTCGCCCATACTTTCGGAACTATTCCTGCCGGAGCGCCAAGCGTGTTAACAATGATGTGGAGCAAGAACACATTAATAATGGATGTAACGGTTGTAACGGTCAAAAATTTCACATACTCCATTTTGCCATTGTTTGTATCATGCGCCTTAAATGTCCAAAACTTATTCCAAAAAAAACTATGCGTTATTGTAATCGCGAACGCAATCACAAAGAATATATCCACTACAAATCCTTTTGCAATGCCTGTAACAAGAATCAGAAAATTAAAAATACCGGCGCTCAAAACAGTATTCAACGAACCTATAAGCCCGTACTTGCTTACCTCAAACACAGCCGGCCACCGCGCGCTTAAACGCGATGCGATATACAGCCACCCGACGGCAAAAGCCGGCAATGCGACAAGCCAGAGAAAAAGAATGGAGGTGCGATGCGTTTCCACAAACGACACCTCAAAAAAACCTATATTTTTTAATATAGGAATACCAAGAAGCGCAATTGCGCCGCCAGCCATCGTCCCGCGCGCAAAATCTGTTTTAGTAAATATATGGCCGACGAAACGCCGACCGTCATCTTTGTAAACCATCTCCGTCGTTCTGCGTGTTCCTAAAAAAGAGAGAATTCGTGTGGCGCGAACCTTCCATGTATACTGATTTGCTTTCTGTAACGCGTGTGCCGCAAGATTTCGCAGGGCATCCGGTTTCGCGATGTTCGTTTTAATAGCGCGCGCGAGTATCTCTCTATCATCCGGCGCAAAAAATACCGCGTCATCATCTGTAAGCACTTCGCGAATAGATGGAACATCGCTTGCGATAATCGGCGTGCCGGACGCCATATATTCAAAAAGCTTCATCGGAGAAGTATACTCCCGTCCGATTTTTTCTTTACCGCTCGTTGGCAAAACAAGCAAGTCGGCCGCCTTAAGCCAGATTGGCATCTCACCGTGCGGACGATGACCGGTAACAACAAGATTTTCAACGCCCGCGTTTCGGCTCCTGAATGCTCTAATATCGTCTTCGGTACCGCCAACAATATAGACAAGTACATCATTGCCAAGTTCCCGCGCGGCGTCCGCCAACACCTGCGCTCCTTTCCATCCGTACAAATGCCCTGTATAGAGAACTATTGTTTTATCAGGCGACAAATGGAGTGTTCGGCGGCTTTCTTCTTTTGATAACGAGATATTAAACATTCCTATATCCGCCGCGTCCGGCGCGACAAGAATTTTTTCTTCCGGTACGCCCGCGGAGAAAAGCGCCTGTTTGAGTCCACGGCTAATTACAACGAGTCCGGAGCATCTCCTGAAAACGATGCTGTGCCACCACCTTATGCGCTCCGGCAACATATGGATTTCATAAAAAAACGGTCCCGGTAAAAAAGAGAGATACGCCACAATAATAAAATCACGCGTGTACGGAATCATACCTCTATGAAAAAGCGCGTACCAAAAAACCATTTTTGCAAACCCGATACTTTCAACAAAAAACCAGAGCGTTTTCCAAAATGGTAGAAAAAGCAGGTCTATTGTCGGAAGTCGCGTCACTGTAAAATTCCTCGCTACACCATAATATTCAAACGGGTCTTTTTTTATTTTGTTTATCCGCCGCGGCACGATAAGCCGCGCGCGCGTTTCCGAGTGCTCCGAAAACGCTTCAAGCATCTTCATTATCTGAATGCCGTGCGCCTTCTCCGTTGGCAAGCGCATATTCGCAAAATAGAGCAGTTTCATATTATTTGGACATACTAAAAAAGAAACCGAGCGCAAATTTTTTCCTGTCCAAATTCGGCTTCAGAAAAAAAATAAGCCGGTCAAACAAAAGAGCACACGGTAGAAGTAACATTTTGAGTACGCGCGGCATCATAAATTCAACCTGCGCGTATCCTGCGGAAAAAGGCCCGTAACCGATATGAGTAACGCGTATATCTGTGAAGCCGGCTTCTTCAAAGATACACTCCAGCGCTTCATTGGTATATCTAAAGTAGTCTCGCGGGTCGGCATGGTATCCAACTAAAAACGGCACCGCGCCGACGACCTGCCCACCCTCTTTCAGTATCCGTCGTATTTCACCCAGTAAAAAAGTATAGCGATACACATGCTCAAAGATGTTAAACGCGAGTACGGTATCCATGCTTCCTTCAGTGTATGGTAGCGCGTCTTTCTCAAAATTAATGTGCTGATGCCTGCCGTCAAGCGAGGCAATACGCGCGCTTTCTTTACCAAAAAACCGGTGGTAACTTGCTATCGCCTCACCGCTTCCCAAATCAAGCACTTCACCGGATAGCGTAAAACGCCGGCACTGAAGATTCATAAGCGTCCGATAAAGGTCTTTACGATGCCATATTTCTCGTATATGCGTAAAAATACTCATATGCGTATATTATAGCCCCTCGCCCATATTTGAAAGGTGAGAAGAGCCCAAAGCATCACGAGATTGTATTCTTCTGACGCGCGATGGCGAGCGAGCATCTCTCGCGCCGCGGCGCTTTTAAAAAGCGGCGCTGTCTCCGCGTAGTAGCCGGAAGAAAGGATATTTTCCGCCATCCGATACACCGTATCATCACGAAGCCATTTCGCCGCGGGAGAAAACCAGCCGCGCTTCGGTTGTCCGAACAAATACTCCGGAATGTCGCGCCTAAACGCTTCTTTCAAAATAATTTTAGTTCCCCAGAGCCGTGTCTTATATTGAAACGGGATGCGTTCGGCAAGTGCTACCACTTCATTGTCAAGAAACGGCACCCGCGCCTCAAGTCCGGCCGACATCGTCATTTTATCCGTAAGCATGAGTGAAAAATCAGGAAGCCAGCTTCTCCGGTCTGCTTCCATAAGCCGTTCTTCAAACGGGCGTGAATCAGCTTCCGAAAAATATTTCTCCTCAAAAAATGAACCTGTTATGTGTTCGTCCAGTACATCATCGCGAATAACTCGCTTTAAGACGGCGTCTTTCTGAAACATAAACAATGCGTAACGCGAAATGTCGGCCGGCGTATTCAATTTTTTGAGGCGTAAAGAATTCCTTGCGGCGACATTCCGCACTATCTTCGGAAGCTTTTGCCAGTAATGCGCAATGATGCTCAAGCGATATCGCTCGTACCCGCCGAATAGCTCGTCACCGCCATCGCCGCCAAGCACAACATCAACCTTTTGCTTCGCGAAACGCGCGAGCTTGAGCATTGAAAGCGCGGTTGGATTGGATATCGGCTCGTCCATCTGCCGCACTGCATCTTCAAACAGAGCCGGCACTTCGCTTGGTGACAGAAACACTTCATGATGACGAGTACAGTAATGCGCGGCCGTGCGGCGCGCTAGATTAAAGTCGGCATTGAATTTTTCGCGCTGACTTTCCTCTGGCAAATCAAACCCCACGGAAAATGTATCTATATTTGCCTGTTCGCGCGCCATCGCGTGGAGAACTATACTTGAGTCAATACCGCCGGAAAGGTATACGCCAAGCGGCTTGTCCGATACAAGCTGTCGGCGCACCGCGCCGCATACGGCATCTTTAACCAAGCGCGCCGCGGCGCGCTTGGTTCCTGCAATATCCGCTTTTCTTTCGGATTTCCTATACGATTCTATTGTCAAATCCACGCCGCGAAGCGTCGCGAACGATTCTGGCGGTAATTTTCTGATGCCGGCAAACATCGTGAGCGGCTCCGGCACATAAAGTACGCGCAGATAGTGATTGAATGCCTCTCTATCAAGAATACGCGGTATACCATGCGACAAAATTGCCTTGATTTCGGATGAAAAAATAAATGTCTTGCCATTCCAAAAATAATACAGTGGCTTTACGCCGGCCGGATCACGCGCCAAAAAAAGTGACTTCTCGCGTGCGTCCCAGATCGCAAACGCAAAAATGCCGTTCATTCTGCCCACACACGAGGCCCCCCACTCACGATATGCGGCAAGAATTACTTCGGTGTCGCTCCATGTTCTGAATGAATATCTATCGGCAAGCTCTCTTTTTAATTCTTTAAAATTATATATTTCCCCATTAAAAACAATAGTGAAATTTCCATCGCAACTTTTCATCGGCTGCGCGGCGGCATCGCTCGTATCAATGATTGCCAGCCGATTATGCCCGAGCGAAACGCCATCACCCAAAAAAACACCGGTTCCGTCAGGTCCGCGATGTCTGGTCACTGCATTCATTCCACGAACCAGACGCTCGTCTTTGAAATTAAATCCGTTGATGGCACACATACAAAATCTAGGTGAGAGTACGGACTGCATCCGTAATAATACCATCCAGTCGTTTTTGCGAAAAAAGTTTTTTACTTAAACGGATTGAGTTCGCGGACAGCTTCCTTCGGAGAGCAGTGTCCCGCATCGCAAGAAGCCCGTCGGCGAATGCGTCAGCCGTCTTAGCGCATAAAAGGTGTTCTCCGCACGCAAATGGATACCCTGCGAGCCCGCGCGGAGACACAACGGTCGGAATACCGCGCGCAAGCGGTTCAAAAATCTTCTGTTGCATACCGGCACCCATTAGAGATGGTACAAGCGCAATATCCATCGTACCAAGAAATGTCTCAAGCTCTTCCCCCATTTTTATGCCGTCATAGGATACTGCATCCGAAATAAAATATTCCGCGAACGCATCCGGTACTTTGCTTCCTATAATATGAAATAAAAATGCGCCTTTCGCCTGCCGTTCCACGCGTGGAATGATTTCTTTCAAAATAAATAACAGTGCATGCCTGTTGTGATGCACATTGTAAGTAGAGCCCATAAAAAAAACATGGAGCGTGGCGGTGTCTCGGATATTATGTCGTTCTCTGATGCATAGCGGTACACCGCGAAGCGGTAGTGTTGTTACATTTTTTGCGCCA
>PCTL01000004.1:0-221 GCA_002771515.1 Candidatus Lloydbacteria bacterium CG22_combo_CG10-13_8_21_14_all_47_15
AAGTATATATGACAAAGAAATTATTCTTTTTTGCGCTCGTATCGGTATTTTTAATCGCAGGAACTGTGAGCGCGAGCCACTCATGGGGAAATTATCATTGGGGGCGTACCGCGAATCCGTTTACGCTTGAACTTGGCGACAATGTATCGGGAGTATGGGACGCGCATCTTGCGACGACTGCAAGCGACTGGAGTATCTCAAGCGTGCTTGATACTGTGGTG
>PCTL01000004.1:235-24238 GCA_002771515.1 Candidatus Lloydbacteria bacterium CG22_combo_CG10-13_8_21_14_all_47_15
GAAACGAAATTGCCGCGCGACAGATGGCCGTGTTGAAGTGTGTAACGCAAAGTATGGTGCGAATGATTGGCTTGGTATCGCACAGATATGGGTAAGTGGCGACCACATCGTGAAAGGTGTGGCGAAAGTGAATGACACTTATTTTGATACTCCGGAGTATAATACGCCGGAATGGCGGAACCTAGTGATGTGTCAGGAGGTTGGCCATACCTTAGGTCTCGGACACACGGATGAAAATTTTGACAATCCGCCGGAAGGTACTTGTATGGATTACACTTCCGACCCTGCGCCGAACCAGCATCCGAATCAGCATGACTACGACATGCTTGAACAAATATATGCTCATTTAGATAGCGTGGATACGGTCGGTTCGTCTGATGAAGGCAGTGGCCCTGGAAATGGCAACGGAGGCGGCAAAGGCAAGCCGTACGGTGTCGGCAAAGACATTGACTTAGAGAATCCATCAGAGTGGGGAACTGTTGTTCGGACGGACGCGAAAAACAGAAGCTCGCTTCATGAGCGCGACTTTGGGAACGGAGAGAAACTGTTTACTTTTGTCATCTGGGCCGAATAATAAAGAATACTAAAAGCATACGCGATACGCGCTTTTCTTTGAAAACCGCCTTGATGTCGCATCAAGGCGGTTTTTCAGGGCAAGGCGCTGTGACGATTGACAAAATCCTGCGTAAGCGTAGTCTTTGTGGCGGGATTGGAAGTGTCTTTTGGAAACCACTATATCAAAGGAGCGTACCATGAAAGCAACAGTATGGAGTACGGTCGTCATTATGGTTCTCTGTATTCTGTTTATAGGGCTGTTAGGAGGGAACGCATTCGCGCAAAGCGCGGAAGATAATCTGAATATGAATTTAAGTGAAGCGCCTGATGCAATTGTTGTAGTATCTGTGGAGTGTAGGGTTGAGAAACGCGCCGGGAAAGACGCATGGCAGTATTACATTATCACGAAAGACGGGGCGGAATTTAAAATGCGGAAAACCTGGCCTCCAAAATTCAGCTGGGATTCAAGCGGACTTGGCCCGAGCGAGGGACGGCCAGTCGTGACCGGACGACATATGAATAAAATTGTTTTTAGCTCGTACGGTGAGATTGGTTCGTTTATGCATCACGGTGGCGTCAAAGATTGTGTGCCATCTACGCATGAACATTCCGGACATCATTAGTTGATATAGTATTGGAAGCTCTCTATCTAAACCCCTGCGGCTAGCCGCGGGGGTTTTGCGCACTTGTGGTACACTTGGTGTATACTTAGAAGTGTTAAGTTTCGTATTATGCCGGCACATTCTCATATAGAACATATGGAAAAATACCATGGCAATGATGCGGGCGGCTCTGCGGGCGGTGACCGCGGTTGCCATTCTGGGCACGCATCGCACATGGAACATACGGGGGGCGGTATGGGACACGGTTCTGCGGCGGATTTTCTGCGCCGTTTTTGGATTGTTACTTTTCTTCTTCTGCCGCTTGCGGCGACGCATCCATCTGTTGCTGACTATTTTGCCTTTGGTGCTGTGGAGCTCAACAAGTGGATTCAGTTTGGCATAGCGACGGCCATCTTCGGATTTTCTATTGTATTTTTTCGGCACGCATGGCACGAGGTCCGCGCTCGCGAATATGGAATGATGACACTTGTCTCGGTTGCGGTGCTTTCCGGCTATGGTTTTTCCGCCGTGGCAACATTCATCCCCGCAATCGGCGTATCGTTTTATCTTGAAATCTCAACGCTCATTTGGGTGCTTCTTTTTGGACATTATCTGGAAGCGCGTTCAGGCGCCGCGGCGGGTGACGCTCTCGCACAGGTGGCAAAGCTGCTTCCCGCTCGCGCGCATCGGCTCGCTTTAGGTGATGGACTAGAGGAAGATGTTATGGTTTCCGTTCTTTCAGAAGGCGATGTAGTGGTTGTAAAGCCGGGCGAGAAAGTGCCTGCCGACGGGGAGATTATCGCGGGGAGCGCGCGTTTTAACGAATCGCTAATTACCGGCGAATCAGTACCGGTATTTAAAAAAGAAGGTGGAGAAGCGGTTGCTGGCGCCATTATTGAGGATAGTACCGTTCGGATTCGCATTAAACGGGTTGGTGAGCACTCAACAGTTGGTCAGATACAGAAACTTATCGCGGCGGCGCAGAAAACCAAGCCGCGTTCACAACGACTTGCCGACCGCGCTGCAAAATGGCTTACCGGCATTGCCGGACTCACCGCACTCGGCGCGCTTATAGTATGGTTCTTTGTTCTCGGGAAGCCGTTCGTCTTTGCCGCGACGCTCGCGATTACCGTTCTTGTGATTGCTTGTCCTCACGCGCTTGGGCTTGCAATACCGACGGTAACGACTATCACGACTTCTTTGGCGGCGAAAAATGGCTTGTTTATAAAAAATCTTGCGAAACTTGAAGTGTTGAAGCGTGTTGATACGGTGGTGATGGATAAGACCGGGACTCTGACTGAAGGCGAGTTCGGCGTGTCCGATATTGTATCATTCGGAGGCGTATCTGAAGCAGATGTGCTCGCAAAAGCGGCAGCGGTGGATGCCGGTTCGTCGCATATGATCGCGCGTACAGTAGTATCTGAAGCCCGTGGGCGCTCGCTTGAAATTACTCCTGTCCGTGCATTTACATATACACCAGGGAAAGGGTCGGCGGCTGAAGTAGCTGGCATGCGGTATGCCGTTGGGAGTATGGCTATGGCGGGTGAGCATGGGCCGGTGTCTGGAGAAGCCAGGCGCGAAGCACTTCGTCTTTCAAATGAAGGAAAAACAGTGGTTGCTGTCGCGTCACCTGATGGCATTATTGGCATCATCGGTTTGTCTGACACGCCGAAAAAAGAGTCCGCGAGTGCCGTGGAAGCGTTTCGCGCGCGCGGTATTGAAGTGGTGATGCTCACAGGCGATAACGAGCGCGCGGCGTCCAATATTGCAAAGACACTCGGCATCGGGAAATTTTTTGCCGAAGTTCTGCCGGAGGATAAGTACCGCTACATCGCTAAATTGCAAGACGAAGGACGGACGGTTATCATGGCAGGCGATGGTGTGAACGATGCGCCGGCGCTTGCGCAAGCAGATGTAGGCGTCGCAATCGGCGCTGGAACGGATGTGGCTGTGGAAGCGGGCGATGTAGTGCTGACGAGAAGCAACCCTCTTGATATAGTGCGATTGATTGACCTTTCACGCGCCGTGTATCGCAAAATGATACAGAATCTTCTCTGGGCGCTCGGGTACAATATTATTGCGATTCCTGCCGCCGCCGGAGCGTTTGCGGCATTCGGGATATTCCTTCGTCCGGAGATCGGCGCGCTCGTTATGTCATTGTCAACGGTAATCGTGGTCGTGAACGCGCTCCAGTTGAAGCGGCTTAACCTGCATGATGTCGCATAGTAAAATAAAGACGGCGTTTTTCTCTGCCGGATGTTTCTGGGGAGTTGAAGATGCATTCCAAAAAATTCCGGGCGTGATTGATGCCGTATCCGGATATTCCGGCGGGCATACAAAACACCCGACCTATGATGAAGTTTGCGATGGCCATACCGGACATGCGGAAACGGTTAAAATAATTTATGACCCGGAAAAAGTTTCGTATGAGACATTACTTGAATTATTCTGGAAGATTCATGACCCGACGCAGGTAAACCGGCAGGGGCAGGATATCGGCTCGCAGTACCGTTCTGTAATTTTTTATTCCTCTCCTGAAGACAAAGATGCCTCGGAGAAATCAAAACAGGGAATTGAAGCATCAGGAAAATATGACGCGCCCGTCGCCACCGAAATCGTTCCTGCCGAAGTGTTTTACGAAGCCGAAGCGCATCATCAGGATTATGTGAAAAAGACCGGCCGAGGAGTGTGCCATATTGCTGAATAAGTGATATAGTATTTTCGATGAAGACAAAACTTCCGTTACTTACGGTGTCAGCACTTTTGGCTGGAACGGCATTTGCGTGGTACACGATTTATACAGATTTTTCGCGTTTTTTTTCGTATGGCGGCGACTGGCTCCAGTTTTCGGGTACGCTCTTTCCTCATCCGGCGACCACAACATGCTTCTATGGCGGGTTTGCATTTCTTGCCGCGCTTATCTGGGCTGTCGGTATCCGGCGTATGCGCGATTCCGTACGCAGAGTACGACAATGGCTTCTTCTCGTATCGTTTCTTATAGCCGGCATGTTGTTTGCGTGGACGAACGCGGGGTTGACGCTTGTTAAATTTTACACAGCGGCGTCCGGCGAAGGCGTGTCTTGTTCTGGCGTGTTGATTACCAATCCGTTCACGACTCCATGTTTCATTGGCGCGTCGCTATTTCTTCTATCGCTTATTATTTCTGTATTTGCTTACCGAGCACTCCGTGCCGATGTAAACCAAGATACGCGCGGTATGAATAATCCTACGACCGGCGGAACAGCAGAAGCGGCTGATACGGAAAGCGCCGGAGAGATATCCACCGACTCCTAGTTTCTTTTTATACGGCGTATCTTATACTATGTATATATGGAGGAAATTAAAGATTTAAAGATGATAATACTGCTTATTATCTCAGGGATCACTTTTCTTTTTGCGATCGGTGTGAACCTGCTTTTCCAGGAGCGGAAATCATATGAAGGTAGCATTCAGGCGGCAATTGCCTCGGCGAATTATTGCGAGAGTGCGTCCGATTGTGCGTTTGCCGGCAGTGCCTGTCCGTTCGGATGCAATATTTATGTGAACGAAACGGAAGCCGCGCGCATAGGTGATATACTTTCCAGATACCAAAGCACTTGCGCGTACAGTTGTGTGCCACTTAAAAGTGTTGAATGTATAGAAAATCGCTGTGTGCCGTTGTTTGAATAGGGCATAGCAAAATGAAAACACCCGCCGATATCATGTCGGTGGGTGTTTTTTAAAATGTCTGAGCGTTTTCTGAAACATGCGCAGTATGGGGCGTACATGATGATGCCCATGTCGTTTACGGAGCATATCTATTTTTATTCCAATATGCCGGATGTCGCTTTTTAGTTCCGCATGAAATTCTTTGAGGTGGCCTTCAGGGTAGTATCTTTCATACCACATGTCTCGTATTTTATATCCGATAGAGGCAAGGAGCGGCCCTATGATGCCGGTTAAGCTCCAGTCTATCCATGTATCAAGCTTTGCTTTCTGCGCGATAAGCAATGGATTTCTGCATGGGTCGACGAGTGTCATATCATGTATAAGTTCGCCATACTCCCAAAGGAAAGCGAAGCCACCCATGGCCCCTATCGTAATAATCACAAGGAACGGGAAGCCTGATATTCGGAAAATGCCGTGCAAGACATATCGGCGGATAATATAGATAATATTGCAACCGCCAACGATTCCTGAAATCAAATGCGCGCTTGTGTCTATCCACCAGCCGCCGTCAAAGAGTTTCTCGTCCTGCCAGCCGATTGGTCCGTCCGGTCTTAAAAGATAGATGAACAAAATCCAGAATAGTATGAAGGCGAGTACAATTCTGTCCGCGACAAAGGTTCTCCATAATGGCATATCGCCTCCTTAGAAATTATAAATGACAAAAATCTGTTCCCTATCATATCGTTATGAGATAAAATCGCAAGCGGCGTATATATTATTCGTGAAGTGTCCGACCGAAAAAATCATAGAGCCGCGGCGCGATATCCGTCGGCAGTTCGCCGTGAGTGCCGGTTTCCGGAAAGTAAAATTCTGCGCTCGGGTTATGAGAAAGCGCATTTTGTAATTTTTCGGCATGTGCGAAAGGAACGAACATATCAGTTCGCGCATGGACTATGAGTGTTGGGACAATGATATTTTGAGCAGCGTGTTCTGGCGAAATATCGCTCGGCCATGCGCCGAAGAGCGGTCGCGCCCATACGGAGAGAAGGTTCACAAACGGCTCTGCAAGAAAGCGAAGTCCGTCAAATGTGTCATTGCCGAGGACGGTGATATCGGCATATGCGGCATACGAGGAGACGGCATTGATTCGCGGATCTTCGGCCGCGGCAATCAAGGCGACAGCGCCCCCGAGCGAAGAGCCAAATACGCCGATACGAGTATAGCCGCGCGATTCCAGAAAATTGAGTGCTGCCACTACATCATGCTGCTCTTTAACGCCGAATGTTGTGTAGCGTCCGGAACTATCGCCGAAGGAACGGAAATCAAAGAGCAGGAAGGCGAAGTCGGGATATAGCTCCGCCGCGAGCGGCAGTAGGTCTGTCTTATCAAACGGGTATGAATGAAGAAGTATGAGCGCGCGCTCTACAGATGGCGAGGGTTCTACAAACCAGCCAGTCAGGAGTATGCCGTCGTCTGTTTGAAACATTACATTTTCGCGCGGCAGGTCAAAAAATTCTGGCGTTTGCGGCGATGTAAGCTGCGGAGGCATAATCACAAACACGAATTGCGCAAGTGACACGATAACAAAGCCGATGAGAACGAGCGTGAAGTAGGAGACCGCCTTTTTCATGCTGTGAGTATATCACGAACCTATCCACTTCGCGCGTGGACGGATAAACCGTTATAATGAATATAATGCAGGAATTTTTTCCGTTTTTCTTGGTGCTTTTTGTTGGTGTATTTTTCTCCGATATTTTTAGGCGTCTCCACATGCCGTGGGTTATAGCCCTCTTGCTCGGCGGTATTCTTATCGGTCCGGATGTGCTCGGCATCTTTGAAGTTGACGGTACGATAAAATTTATCGGCGAGATCGGTCTTGTCTTCCTGATGTTTATGGCCGGTCTTGAAACGCGTCTTTCAACTTTCAAGACATACCGCAAAGGCCTTCTTATACTCGCGCTATTGAACGGACTGATCCCGATGGCTGTCGGTATTGGTATCGGTGTCTTTTTTGGATACTCTCTGACAATATCTATCTTGATTGGTATCATTTTTGTGTCGTCGTCTATCGCCGTTGTGATTCCGTCACTTGAGGCAAATAATATGATTGAGACGAAACTAGGCGGGCTTATTATGGGCGCGGCAATAGTTGAAGACATATTGAGTTTGGTTTTGCTTTCCATACTGCTTCAGACAATCAATACGACCGCTGCTGTGCCGCTTCCTATTTTTTACGGATTGCTTGTTACCGGGCTTATCGTTCTTCGGCTGCTTTTGCCGAAAATCCAATGGTTTTTTTCAAATAGCATTCAAAACAGCCGGGACTTATTCCAGCAGGAATTGCGGAGTGTGTTCGTAATTCTTATCGGCACGGTCATTATTTTTGAACTTCTTGGTCTTCATCCAATCATAGCGGGCTTTTTTGCCGGGCTAGTTCTTTCGGATACGCTAAAGAGCGAAGTGCTTCTCGGCAAAATTCGCGCTATCAGTTACGGTATCTTCATTCCGACCTTTTTCATTATCGTTGGCGCGGAAACCAATATAAGTGTGTTCAGCCAAGCAGATGGCGTTCTTCTCCTTACCTTCATGATTGTTGCCGGCTCCGTGATTTCCAAACTTGCGAGCGGTTGGCTTGGCGGGCGGCTTATCGGGTTTGACAATCGGGATGCAATTACTATCGGCATGTCAAAAATACCACAGCTTTCAACAACACTTGCTGTGGCATTTACAGGCGCCAAGCTAGGTCTTCTCCCAGAGGAGCTTGTTACCGCTATGGTTATATTGAGTATCATCACTACATTTGTAGGACCGCTCTTCATACGGTTCTCACGCCCTGTTCGCAGAAAGGAAACGCTGACTAGGCATATGGCGTGAGGAGCAACAAGTGTGGGTAAGTCCACTTGTTGGCCTGTCGTATACCGACTAGAATAGTGAGTATGTTATATGGATTCTGACGATACTCAAAAAAATAAAATTGCACTGATTATACTTGCCGTCGTAGCGGTCGGTGTGTTTGTATGGTTTCTCTCTCGCGGGACCGTGGAAGCACCGGTGGGCACGGCGACAGGAACCACGCCAGATGTGCCAACTGCAGACACGGGAGTATTCGGCACTGTATCAAATCCGGCAGTTGAGGTGGGCGAAAATGTACCGGAAACAAATCCATTTACCGAAACAAAAACAAATCCATTCACAGGATATAAGAATCCATTTAGCAGGTAACATTGTTGCGCGTTAGAGCGCGCTTTTAATACTATGGCTTTATCACGGATTGGTTCAGCAAAGCTTTTTTTGAAATTCTTTTTTTCATTTGTCGTGTCGGGTGTATTTATTGGCGCCGCTTTTCTTTTCGCGCCTGCCGGCTATGCAAGCTCGCCGGAGGATATTGTTTTTCCGGTAACTGAACTCGGGGATTGTGGAAGCGAACGAGAGTGCAGAGCTTACTGCGATGATTTCAGCCATATTGAAGCATGTGTTGCGTTTGCCGAAAAACATAATTTAATGAGCGCGGAAGAAGCGGCGGAAGCGCGGCGTTTTGCCGATGCGGGTATCTCAAGCGGCCCCGGCGGTTGTACAAGCGAAGATTCTTGCGAAATATATTGCGATAATATCTCGCATATTGAAGAATGCATCGCATTTGGCGAATCGCATGGGCTTATATCGCCCGATGAATTGTCGGAGGCAAAGCTTGTAGCGGCGGCACTCGCTTCAGGTGCGGCGCTTCCGGGCGGGTGCAACTCAAAGGATTCCTGCGAGGCATATTGCGAAGACGGCGCGCATATAGAAGAATGCATCGCATTTGCAGAAGCGGCGGGCTTTATGGACCACGAAGAACTTGAAGAAGTGCGCCGCATTTTGCCGCTGATGCAAAGCGGGGAAATGCCGGGTGGTTGCCAAAACAAACGCGAATGCGAAGCGTACTGCAATAATGACGCTCATTTCGGCGAATGTCTTTCCTTTGCCGAGAAAGCAGGCTTTATTTCTACTGAAGAAGCAGAGATTGCTCGGAAAACAGGCGGCAAGGGGCCAGGCGGCTGCGTGCGCGATGAGTGCGAAACATACTGCGACAACTCCGCGCATCAAGAAGAATGTTTTGCATTCGCGAAAGAGCATGGTTTAATTTCAGACGAAGAATTTCGTGAGATAGAGCACGGCATGGAAGAATTCAGACGCGTGCTTTCCGATGCGCCACCCGTTGTTATTGAGTGTTTGAATGATGTGCTCGGCACAGATTTACTTGCTGATATCAGGGCGGGGCGTGGCATGCCGCCGCGTGATTCCGAAAGCGGTATCCGCGGATGTTTTGAAGTGTTTGGTTCCGAGATGCGCGATGAAGGAAAGCATAAAATTGAGGAATTTTTGAATAGTGTGCCGCAGCCGGTGGCTGATTGCGTGAGAGAACGCGCCGGAGATGTGATTACTCTGATAGAGCAAGGAGAATTTCGTGGTGGTGAGAGCGATATTCGTCCAATAATGGATGCGTGTTTTCGCGAGTTTACGCCGGAAGAAGGGTTTATACTGGATTTTGACAGTGCCGAGACTGACGGACATAGTGTGCCGGGTGGCGATGTGCGTACATTTATAAATATTGATTCTATTCCTCCATTTGCGCGCGAATGCGTGGAGCGGAAGCTTCAGGGCGATGTTGACCGGCGCGACATCGGGCATGTGATAGAGAATTGTGTTCGAGAATTTCTACCGAATGAGACAATGCCGGTACCGCATGATATTGATTCCTTTGAACGCTTTGAACGCCCCGAGATGATTATGCATGACAATGATGGATTTGAAATGAATCCTCCTGAATTTAACGGTGGATTTGAGCCGATAGATATGCCGCATGATGCTGTGGGAGGACAGTTTGAAGGAGAATTTCGTGAACCATTTCAGGAGGAGTTTCAGCGGCAATTTGAAGAACAGTATCAACAACAGTATGAGCAGGAGTTCCAGCGGCAATTTGAAGATATAGAGGGTCAATACAGGTCGTTTGATAGTTTTGACGGCGGGACATACACTGCGCCTGCAGATGCTCCTCAATCAGTGGTGCCAAACGGTTCGCTACTTGGAAATGTGTTGACAGTTGTCAATTATTTACTAGGTTATTAAAACATCCGTTTTTTTACGAAAAGTCATTAAAAAGAAACCGGTACCGGTTTCTTTTTAACCCTTCTTCTCACAAGGCGGTTTTATACTGGATAGGAGGTGTTGTATGCGCTATACTGCGTACATGCCTCAATATAAACGAGCGAGGAATCTCTATATTCCCGGAGGAAAAACTCCTTTCAAGATATCGCGTACGAAAATTGAGCTTTTTTTGAATTGCAATAAATGCTTCTATCTTGACCGGCGTTTCGGCGTTTCGCGCCCGTCATTTCCTGCTTTTACACTAAACAGCGCGGTTGACGCGCTTCTCAAAAAAGAGTTTGATATACACCGCGTAAAAAAAGAAGCACATCCGCTGATGACAGAATACGGGATTGACGCGGTTCCTTTTCAGCATGAAAAAATGGACGAGTGGCGGGAGAATTTCAAGGGCGTTCAGTATCTTCACGAACCGACGAATTTTTTAGTATTTGGCGCGGTAGATGATATTTGGGTGACGCCTGAAGGAGAACTTATGGTTGTGGATTATAAAGCGACAAGCAAGGATGAGAAGCCGAATCTTGATGGCTTTTGGCAGCAGGCGTACAAACGGCAGATGGAAGTTTACCAATGGCTTTTGAGAAAAAATGGATTTCGGGTATCCAATACGGGTTATTTTGTGTATGTGAATGGCAGGCGTGACAACGAGGCGTTTGACGGCAAGCTTGAGTTTGATGTTGATGTGATTCCGTATACCGGCGATGATTCATGGATTGAAACAGCACTTGCGGGAGCGAAAAAGACGCTTGAGAATGATATCGTTCCGGAACCTGCCGACGAATGCGAGTATTGCGAGTACCGCAAGGCGGCGCGCGATACGCAAATGAACGCGAAGCGCTTTCAAGAACAGAAAAAAAATACAGAAAACAAAGAAACCCTGTTTTAGATATCAGTTCGGTATTTGCCTATCGGCACATTCTTTGATAAATATATGTCAGAGACAGACAGCTAATTGCACAGGAGGGCGTATGAAGAGAGGTATTACGGACAAAATTTTTGAATCGGAATTGTTCCTAAAAATCGTACTCATTGTTCTTATTGGTGTTGCAATATGGATGGGGTATAAGACATTCACCTAATATGTTTTATTGCTACACCATTAAAAAGCCCGTCTTCGGATGGGCTTTTTTGTCTCCGTTGTGGATGAACAAGACAATACGCTATACTGGAGATATAACATGAGAATATGAACTTTAGTGAATATCAGGACAAAGCGAAAGAAACTGCCCTCTATCCAGAGATAGGAAAGCGGTTTGTTTATCCGGCACTTGGATTGGTGAATGAAGCCGGCGAAGTTGCCGGAAAAATAAAAAAAGTTTTTCGCGACGACGGTAGCGTATTAACGGAAAAGAAACGGGACGAATTGGCGTATGAGCTCGGCGATGTACTGTGGTATGTTTCCGCGCTTGCCACGGAGCTCGGCCTGTCACTTGATGATATTGCCGGAAAAAATATAGAGAAGCTTGTTTTACGGAAGAAACGCGGAACAATTTCGGGCGATGGCGATTATCGCTGACCATGCAACGGCTTTTCGGCATTATTGCTTTGATTATTATCAGTGTTATATTTTTTGCGTTCTCGCGTACGCCAGAGATATCGGTGGTACCTGACCGGAACGCACCGCATCATATGAAAATTTCAAGTTCCTCTTTTGGGGAGAAAGAAATAATTCAGCCTCTGTATACCTGTGACGGTACCGACACCGTTCCTCCGCTCTCGTTCTCTGAAGTACCGGCTGGTACGGAAAGTTTTGCGATTATTGTAGACGATCCGGACGCGACAGGCGGTCGGACATTTACTCACTGGATAATTTGGAATATTCCTGCTGACACGCGTGAAATTAAGGAAGGTGAAGTGCCTTCAGGCGCGGTGCAAGGCATGACCGATTTCGGAAAAGTCGGATATGGCGGTCCTTGTCCGCCGAAAGGAAATGCTCCACACCGGTATTTCTTCAAGCTCTACGCGCTTAATTCAGAGCTCTCTATTTCGGAAGGAGCGCCAATGATAGAATTACTGCGCGCAATGGAAGGTCATATCCTTGAGCAGGCAGAATTTTTTGCGCTCTATGGACGCCTGTAAAGATGAAGAAGTGCGGGTTTGAAAAACAAGCACATACTTTCAGCATTTGGTCGGCATGTTTTATATTTCTGATATTTGGCAATTTCTGATAAAGTACAGGTATGAGCAAAGCCGGTACCATTGCCATATTGATATTCTTTGTCGGTGTAGTGTTGGCGTTCGCTCAATATTGGACTGATTATGCAGCGCGCGAAGGGTTTTCAAATTTTGAAACTATTGTTACTCCTTCACCGTGGAACAACCAATGAATAATTTAACGGAAAAAAAGTGCGCTCCCTGTGAAGGAGGAACTTTGCCGCTTACGGAGGCGGAGATTGTTGCGTATCAAAAAGAACTTACCATACCATGGGAAGTTGTTTCTGGTAAAAAGATTTCTCGACAGTTTGAGTTTGCAGGTTTTACAGAAGCGGTTGTATTTGTAAATGAGGTCGCGCGCATTGCGGAGTCAGATGGACACCATCCCGATATCCATATTTTTTATAACAAAGTAACCATAGACCTATGGACTCACTCAATAGACGGGCTGTCTGAAAATGATTTTATTCTCGCTGCAAAGATAGAAAAAATATGACACACATTCTTTTTGATATCGGCGGTTCAAAGACACGCGTAACAAACACAACAGGTACCGGCTCGTTTGCCGAACCGATAGTTATCGGAACAATACAGGAGTTTGAGGATGGCGTGCGTGCTCTTGGCGATACGATTGAAAAAGTGTCTGGCGGCAAGCCGATAGAAGGTATCGTAGGCGGATTTCCTGGGCCGAAGAGCGGGCATGACAAAATGTTTCGGGCTCCGAACTTGCCATCATGGTCTGACCAGCCGCTTTCGGAGCGGTTGAGGGAGCGTTTTGATGTGCCGGTAATCGTAGAAAACGACGCATCGCTTGCCGCGCTAGGAGAAGCTTCGTTTGGCTTTGGCAAAGGGAAACGGAGTGTCGTGTATATTACCGTTAGCACCGGTGTCGGCGGCGGGCTGGTAGTTGACGGAAAAATTGATGAGAGTGGCTTGTATGGTTTTGAGCCGGGGTGGCAGATTATAGATGCGTCTGGGAAGCTCTGCGACGGCTGTGAACCCCCTGGGTATCTTGAACGATATGTATCTGGTAGAAATGTGGAAATACGGTTTGGCAAAAAGCCATATGAGATTACTGACAAGGCGTTTTGGGATGAAATCGCGCGATACCTTGCATACGGTCTCTACAATGTGATGGTCTTCTGGTCGCCCGAGGTTATTGTATTGGGCGGTTCCATGTTCAATGAAATAGGCATTGCGGTTGCGGATGTTGAGAAGCATTTGCGTGCTCTGAATACCATTTTTCCAGATATCCCCGAATTAAAGAAAACTGAACTTGGTGATTCAGTTACGCTATATGGCGCGCTTGCACTTGCGGCGGGAATAGAAAGTAGTGCATAATTATATATTATAAGAATTACTGTGAACTATGCGGAATAATGCGTTTAATTTATTTCACAAAGACGATCTTGCTCTGATGCTTGTGTTGCTTGGTATCATCACTAATGTGACGAGCATTATTGTAACCGTTTTGTTTAAATAGCAGTTCGTAATGAAAAACTCGCTCTTCTGAATATTCAGAAGAGCGAGTAAGACGCGTTTTCTTACGACGGTTAACTCTAGGAGTTTTTTTTCGTAACCGCCCCATTTTTTCTCACGCGTGGTTTTTGGGCGGTGGATTGGATTGCAGAAAGTTTTTTCGGCGGAGACGCGATGCGCTTCTTGTGTACATAGACAAAAAGCGGTGTTTTTGTATCGTCTTCTCGGTGGAACGCTTTTGGTTCCGACATGCTCCATTCCGAGTCAGTCAAAATCGGGAAGGTGGTCTCACCGATACAGTCGCCATAGACGCGGTATTGGTGGATGTATTTGGCATATGGGAGCATATCGTTGTAGAGCGTTTTGCCTCCGATAACAATAATGTCATGTTCGGTGAACGGACCGATAATCGGGATGTGTCTGGTTGGTTCCTCTTCTGAAACAGGAAAAGTGAGCCCATAGGTTGAAGTATACAGATTCCGCTCTTCCTCGTTTAGAATTTTCCATATCTGAGGTAGGTAGGACAAGGAATCAATAGCAATAATGGCCATACCTTCCGGTATGCACACATCATGCTTGGATTTGGTGACAACGAGCACAAGACGGTCTTTCACAAAGAGCGTCTCTCTCGCGTGTGCGAGGCGTATAAGTGCTTTGAAGGTGCTTTTCCCCATTAGGACGATGCGCCGCCGTGTCGTGCTCTGTAAGTGTGCGAAGAGCTCGGGAATATGCACATTTGAAAGATAGCGACTTCTATAGATTGTCTTACCGTTGATATCTGTAAGCGCGCAAAGCGAAACGGTAAAATATTTCTGTTTCATTGCAGCTCCTTATTTAAAATAAAAAACTCTTCCTATACATTAGCGAAACTTGCCGGATAAGAAAAGCCCCCCGCTGTCCTTGACCTTCACGAAGGGCTTGTGCGCCACTTTAGGCACCTTGTTTATTTATTTTTTTATTGTAACATAGTGATATTATTATGTCAAACAACAGATTTAAACTCTGGAGCGAATACAAGCCAGATGGCGACCAGCCGGGCGCTATTCAGGCGCTTATTGAAGGAATCAAGAAAGGTATTGCGCGACAGACGCTTTTTGGTGTTACGGGTTCCGGTAAGACATTTACTGTAGCTAATGTGATTGAAGCAGTACAGAAGCCGACGCTTGTAATCGCGCACAATAAAACCCTTGCGGCACAGTTGGCGCAGGAATACAAGGCGTTTTTTCCGGATAATGCAGTACATTATTTTGTTTCGTACTACGACTATTATCAGCCCGAAGCATATATGCCGATTACCGACACCTATATTGAGAAAGACGCGCAAATAAATGACGAAATAGACAGGCTCCGCCATGCATCAACCCAGTCGCTTCTGACACGGCGCGATGTGATTATAGTTGCCTCTGTTTCTTGTATTTACGGCTTGGGAAGTCCTGAAGAATATAAGCGCGAACATGTCATATTGAAACGAGGGGCTCGCATCTCACGGAATGAGCTGATGCGGCGGCTTGTCAGTATTTTTTATGAGCGAACCAATGCGGATTTAAAACCCGGCACTTTTCGCGCGATTGGAAACAAGGTGGAAATTATGCCGCCGCACGAAGTGACACGCTATGCTGTGGAGTTTTCCGATGAGGGTATTACAGCCATCACAAAGATAGATGCAATTTCAAGTGCGGTACTTGATGAGCCGGATACGGTATTTTTTTTTCCGGCAAAACACTTTGTTACAGATAAAACAAAGCGTGATATCGCGCTCAAAAATATTCTTTCTGAATTGACAGATCGCGTCAAAGAACTGAAAGAAGCTGGGCAGGAACTTGACGCTGAGCGGCTCGCACGGCGCACGAAGCAGGATATAGCGATGATCCGCGAGGTTGGATATTGCAACGGCATAGAAAACTACTCGCGGCATTTGTCGGGGCGTGCGCCAGGCGAGCCACCGTATACACTTCTTTCGTATTTCCCGCAGAAAAAAGACGGCACACCCGATTTTCTCACGGTTATTGACGAGTCGCATGTAACGATTCCGCAGATTTCCGGTATGTACGAAGGTGATGCGTCGCGGAAACGGACACTCGTGGAATATGGCTTCCGCCTTCCGTCGGCGCTTGATAATCGTCCGTTCAAATTCAATGAATTTGAAGCGCGCGTCGGCAATATAATATTCACCTCCGCGACGCCGGCTTCTTACGAGCGCGAGACAAGCACACAAATTGTAGAGCAGATTATCCGCCCGACAGGGCTTATTGACCCCGCTATTAAAGTGTGTGGCGTGGTGGAAGCGGGGAAATATCCAGGACAGATTTCCAATTTTATAACTGAAGCCGAGAAAGAAGTTGCGACAGGGAACCGAGTTATAGCGACGACCCTTACAAAAAAAATGGCAGAAGACCTCTCTCTGTATCTCAAAGATAGAGGGCTTAAAGCCGAATATTTGCACAGTGAAATAAAAACTATAGACCGCATCAGAATTCTGACACGCTTCCGAAAAGGTGAATTTGACTGCTTGGTAGGTGTGAATCTTTTACGCGAAGGACTTGACCTGCCCGAAGTATCGTTTATCGGTATCCTTGATGCGGATAAAGAAGGGTTTCTTAGGAGTGAAACCTCACTTATTCAGATTATTGGCCGCGCGGCGCGGAATGTGGCAGGTCGCGTTATTTTATATGCAGATATGATGACGGGCTCCATGCGGCGTGCGATAGACGAAACGAATCGTCGTCGCGAAAAACAGATTTCATACAACAAAAAGCACGGCATTACGCCGCAGACGATTAAAAAAACTATCCACGATATCACTGAAACGCTTGAGACAAGTCATGAGAAAGCTGTGAAAGCGCTGATTTCTATTGACCGTGCAATATTCGCGGATAATCCGAAAAAATTGAAGCGAGTTATCGCGGATAAAGACAGACAAATGAACGCGGCGGTCAAAATCCTTGATTTTGAAACCGCGGCGATACTTCGCGATGAAATTAAAACGCTTGAAGAACTTGCAAAGAAATAATCAAAAACCCTCCGGCTGTGAACGGAGGGTTTTTGTGGGGAAATCAAAAGAGAGTCAATGTAATTATTTCTTGAATTGGAATGACTGGTATGAGAGGTATGCCGAAATGATGACGACAACCCAATTCAACCAGACCGGAAAGAGGTATCCGTTGATGATAGCGCTACCATCATTGAATATCATTAAAACAAATACGATACCGATAATGAGATAGATGAATGCCGATATCGTAAAATAATTATGTTTGTCCATACACAAACGCATGAGTGCGCACTAATTATTTTTAATAGCTCGACCTTGTATACAAGCGTATGTTTTTATTCTACCAGCATTTTTTTGCATAAAGAATACAAACTGTGGACAAGTCACTGCGGAATTGCAAAATAAAAAATCAAATGTGAATTAAAAATTACGCCTTATGATATCTTTTGTGTATAGTTTTTCTTCATTACCGCCTAAGTAAATACGGAAAAGTTTTTCTGAAAAACTTTTCCGTATCGATACTTACTGGGATATTTACACATCAGAAGCGATATATCGCGGCTCGTCTTATTCAAGGATATCCAAGGTATTCTAATGGTTTGACTGGGACAGAGGAAATCGCTTGCTATCACCTCGCATGAATGTTGAGTGTTTAGCACTGCATGATATTTCCACCCTTTGTCAATATCTGCTATACTCTACCTGTAACCAAAGAGCGAATACCCCCCTATAGGCAAATGGGTGGGGCGTTTCGGCGTTTTGGAACGGCCTAAATTAATGTCTCGGCGGTTGAAACTTATGGTGAAAAAACAAGAAAAAATAAGCGATTTTGGCGGTACACATGAGCCCAATGAGATTATCGTTAAAGGCGCTCGGACGCACAATCTGAAAAATATAACGGTTCGGATACCGCGGAATACCATGACGGTGTTTACTGGGCTTTCCGGTTCAGGCAAGTCGTCACTTGCGTTTGACACTATTTTTGCAGAAGGGCAGCGTCGGTATGTGGAGTCGCTCTCCGCGTACGCACGGCAATTTTTGCAGAAATTTCAAAAGCCGGATGTAGATGAAATTGTCGGTTTGTCGCCTGCGATTTCAATAGACCAGAAGAGCCGTTCAAATAATCCGCGTTCTACCGTAGCGACGATAACCGAAATCTATGATTATCTTCGTGTACTCTTTGCGCGTATCGGTGTGCCGCACTGTATGATATGCGGTAGGACAATTACTAAGCTCTCAAACGAAGAAATTATCAATACAGTATTGCAGACGGTAAAAAACGAAACTAAAATATCTCAAAAAAAGGTAATGGGCGTGCCACTTGATGTCGCGCGCGTGTTTGTGTTCTCGCCACTCGTGCGCGGAAGGAAAGGCGAGTACTATCAGTTGCTATACGATTTACTGGATAAAGGTTTTTCCCGCGTACGCGTTGACGGCGCGTTGAAAAATCTTCGCGAGCGAATTATTCTCGCGAAACACAAGAAACACGATATTGATGTCTTGATTGATGAGCTGTATGTGTCTGAATTTACAACAGCTCCGAAAGATGCGCGCGAGCGGCTTGCGGAGGCCGTGGAACGGGCAATAACTGAATCAGATGGTTTGGTAAAAATTATCTTTACGGGTGACGAGAAGAAGGAACCTTTTAAGGAAGTACTCTTTTCTTCAAAATTTGCCTGTCCGGAAGACGGCTTTTCATATCCGGAAGTTGAGCCGCGGCTTTTTTCGTTTAATTCGCCGTATGGCGCGTGCTCGGAATGCAACGGACTGGGCACCAAGCATTTTTTTGGTGATGAGGTGTGTGATGTGTGTCGTGGTGCTCGTCTTAGGCCGGAGGCGTTAAATGTAAAAATTGGCGGCAAAAATATTGTTGAAGTGACAGCGTTTTCAGTTGCTCGCGCTGATGAATTTTTCAAAACACTCAAGCTCACCGCGCGTGAGAAAGGCATTTCCGATGTTGTGATTCGTGAAATCACAAGCCGGCTTTCTTTTATGTTAAATGTTGGTATTGATTATCTGACGCTTGATCGGCGCGCGAATACGCTCTCTGGCGGTGAAGCGCAGCGGATACGGCTTGCGTCGCAGCTTGGCTCCGGACTTGTCGGTGCCCTCTATGTATTAGACGAGCCCACTATTGGTCTGCACCAGCGCGATAACGACCGTCTCATCAAGACACTCCTTCATTTGCGCGACTTAGGCAATACGATTATTGTCGTTGAACATGATGAAGATACCATTTTCTCGGCTGATTATATCGTAGACATTGGTCCACGCGCCGGCGTACACGGAGGAGACATCGTAGTCGCCGGTTGGCTTGAACAGTTGTTGATGCAGAAAGAGAGCAATAGTGATTCACTCACGCTTGCGTACCTACGCGGTGAACGGAGCATTTCAGTACCGGAGAAGCGGCGCACAGCGGAAAAAGGCGCGCTCCAGATTCGCGGCGGAAAAATCTACAACATTAAAAATATGAATGTTGATGTGCCACTCAATAAATTCGTAGTGATCACAGGTGTGTCCGGTTCCGGGAAGTCATCGTTTATATACGAAATTCTCCATAAAAATCTTCGCGCGCGGTTTGACCGGCGTTATCGGAGCGTACAAACATTCAACTGCGCATCGTTCGCCGGTACGGAGTACGCTAGTCGCGCTATTTTGATAGACCAGTCGCCTATCGGTCGTACGCCGCGTTCAAACCCGGCGACATATACGGGCGCGTGGACACACATCAGAGATCTGTTTGCGCAGACCGAGGAAGCACGCTTTCGCGGATGGAAGGCAGGTAGGTTTTCTTTCAATGTGAAAGGTGGTCGATGCGAAACTTGCCAAGGGAACGGCGAAATCGCAGTGGAGATGCATTTTTTGCCGACGGTATATGTTCCGTGCGATGTTTGCGGTGGGAAGCGGTTTGAGAAGGAAACGCTTGATGTGAAATATAAAGGCAAGACCATCTATGATGTGCTTCAGATGACCGTTGAAGAAGCGCTCGTATTTTTTGAGGAGATTCACGCGATTTATGACCGACTAAAGACGCTTGATGAGGTTGGGCTTGGCTATCTGGAGCTAGGTCAGTCGGCTACAACCCTTTCCGGCGGTGAGGCGCAGCGCGTGAAGATTTCTTCAGAATTATATCGCCCGAATCTGGAACGCACAGTGTATCTATTGGACGAACCGACCGTCGGGCTACACTACGAGGATGTGAAGAAATTGATTGAAATTTTACAGCGGCTTGTGGAGAAGGGCAATACTGTAGTTGTGATTGAGCATAATATGGATGTCGTGAAGAGTGCGGACTATATTATAGACATTGGACCGGAAGGGGGCGAGGGTGGTGGAAAGATTGTCGCGAAAGGAAGCCCGGAGGAAGTCGCACAAAAAGAAGGCTCGTACACGGGAGTTTACCTTAAGAAAGTGCTTCGGAAGAAATAAAAAACCGGTGATACGCATCGCGCGTATCACCGGCACACCAGACTCAATATTCCTGATTTTGAAAATACAGCTGTGGACCTCCCGCATTTCGGATGGCATTTGTGATACGGAGCGCCACCTCGTTTCTTATCTGTGTTTCGTTATAGTCCGGATATTCTTGTCGTACGATTTCGCACGCCCATCCATATAATTCTCTCGCCTTGACTTCTAACAGTGAGTTTCCTTTTGGCCATGGCATAGCGCATCTCCTTCATTTGAAAAATAATTCTTTTGATATATTGTAGTAAATATGGAGATTTGTCAAATTCTGAAACAGAAGAAATTGCTGGATACGCCAGGCGTGTACCGGTTTCTCGGCTTGCGCGGAAAGGTGCTTTATATCGGCAAGGCGACCTCGCTTAAAAATCGCATACGGAGCTATTGCACCGGCGATATTTCCGCCACACGCGGGCCTGTAATCATGGAAATGCTTTCACGCGCGAAGAATATCCGAATGGAACAAACTGATTCTGTGCTTGAAGCGCTTGTGCTTGAAGCCGCGCTTATCAAAAAATTCCAACCGCCGTTTAACGCGAAAGAGAAAAGTGACAAAAGTTTTCAGTATGTCGTTATGACTGATGAAACATACCCGCGTGTGCTTATTGTCCGCGAACGATCGCTTTTTCAGGATACGGAAATAGCGGGCACAATAGCGGGCACGAGTATAATGTATGCGTTTGGGCCGTTTCCGCAGGGCGGGATGCTCCGCGAGGCAATGAAAATCGTGCGGCGTATTTTTCCGTACCGCGATACTTGTAAGCCGGACCGTGGCAGGCCGTGTTTTAACTCGCAAATCGGCTTGTGCCCGGGCGTTTGTACGGGTGCCGTATCCGCGCGCGCGTATGCGCAAACAATTCATAACATCGCGTTATTTTTTGAAGGAAAGAAAAAAAGGCTTTTGAAAAAACTTGAACGGGAAATGAACAGTGCGGCGCGCATGCGCGAGTTTGAAAAAGCCACGGAGATCAAACGGACGATGTTTGCGTTGCGGCATATTCAGGATGTTTCCCTTATCGGTAAAGATGTTGTAACTGCCGGTGAATCTGTGCGGATAGAAGCGTATGATGTGGCGCATCTTTCAGGCGAAGGTCTCGTCGGCGTAATGACGGTTGTACATGACGGCGTGCCGGCGAAACGCGAATATCGGAAATTTAAAATAAAAAGCTTTGTTGGCGTGAACGACACGAAAGCGCTCGCGGAAATTCTATCGCGGCGACTTGGCCATGCTGAGTGGCCACTGCCGCGGCTTGTTGTGGTAGACGGCGGAAAAGCGCAGGTGAATGCGGCCGAAAAGGTGTTCAAAGATGCCGGTATTTTAATTCCGGTTGTAGGCGTGGTGAAAGACGGGCATCATCGTCCAAAGCGTTTTGAAGGTTCGCGCGTTCTCGCGCGCCGCTACGAGTCGGATATTTTACTTACAAATGCCGAAGCCCATCGCTTCGCTGTTGGCTTCCACCGGCAGACATTGCGCAGGCGTTAGCAGACCTCTTCTCTTCATCTTGTATATAAAATCATTTATACTGGAGAGTAATGGTTTCTCCACGAATCGGTGTACTCCGCGGCGGTCCAAGTGGCGAGTATGATGTGTCGCTTCAGACTGGCGCCGCGATATTGAAAAATATGCCAGAGCCGTATCGGCCCGTAGATATTTTGATTTCTAAAGATGGTATCTGGCATATGGAAGGGTATCCAACGGAACCGGCGCGTATTCTGCCGCATTTGGACGCGGTGTGGAATGCGCTTCACGGTGCATATGGGGAAGACGGTACTGTCCAGCGTATTCTTGATTGTTTCGGTATGCCGTATACCGGTTCAGGAGCATTGGCGAGCGCTATCGGCATGAATAAGTGGGCGGCGAAGCGGCGTTTCGCCGATACCGGTCTCCGTACGCCGTATGCCGAGCTTATTTCCAAAGATGAGTACAGCGATTCGCGCGAAATGAGCATGCGCATTTTCAAGAAGTTTCCGTTTCCGTTTGTCGTGAAGCCGTATAACGGCGGCTCATCGCTTGGCGTGATTATCGTCAGGAAATTTGATGGTATAGCGCCGGCGCTTCGGGAGGTCTTTTTAGAAAGTAATGCCGCGCTTATAGAAGCATACGCGCACGGCAAGGAAGCGACATGCGGCGTGGTAGATAATTTTCGCGGTGAGGATGCACACGCGCTCATGCCGATTGAGATTATCGCGCCGGAGAATGTGCAGTTTTTTGACTATGGCGCAAAATACAGTGGCGAAACAATAGAGCTCTGCCCTTCGCCAAATTTCACGCAAGAAGAAAAAAAAGAAATTGAACGAATGGCTGTTCTTGCTCATAAAGCAATCGGTGCGAGGCATTATTCGCGCTCCGATTTTATAGTTTCTCCGAGAGGTATCCATATATTGGAGATCAATACGCTCCCAGGTATGACGGAAGCATCGCTCCTTCCAAAATCTCTTGCGGCCGGCGGTACATTATTCCCGGAATTTCTTGAGCATATACTTTCACTTACGCTTCAAAAATAAAACCACGACAGTATATTGTCGTGGTTTTTCATCTCTTAAAAATGGAAAATACCACCGAAGTGGCATTTTCCGTGCATTTGCCAATCCCGAAGAATTAAACAAATGCTTTATAAGCGTACGACTTGGCAATATTATCGTCAATAGATATATGTGGATAACTTGGCAGTTGTATCGGTAAGCCGGCGTATACTGAAACAGGCCGTATTTTGATAATAAAACATGGGGTAGCGTAATGAAAAAAGCTATCATATTGGCAGGCCGATTTATACGCAGGCATGTCCGTGTTTCTATCTTTCTTGGCGTATGTCTGTTGATGACAGGTATCGGCTCGCTCTCAAATACTGTGGTGAAGTACGCGAACGGCGGTAGGATGCCGGTCATTACCGAATATTATATTGACACGGAACGACATTTCTCTGCTTGGGAGAAAGATGATGTTCATTTTCGCGTTTTGTCAGACTGGATACGCGTAGACATCGGTTCGGATACGACCAGCTTCATAATACGCTACATTGATTTCTTTTCTGGAATTGCCATATTGCCTGAGGAAATAGTGTTTTACATTAGCCCTGGAGATATTTTGATAGATGTCGGCATGTTTTTGTTTGCACATATTTTGAGCATAGCCACGGCATGTTTTATATTTCAGCGAATTGCACGCAATGTGCAAAACACCGCTTCCTAGGAAGTGGTGTTTTTATGGTGGTCATTATACCAAAAAGTTCGGACTCATTTCCAGCAAAACCCCGAATGAGGCACGCGCGGAGCGCGTGGTGGCTCTAAACCAAATCATACGCTCTACGAACGCCCCGCCACCGCCTCGCTTCACTCGGCGACATCAAAGCGACACCAAAGAAAAATGTTCCTTGCTTTTTCTGATTTGCGCGCGACCAATTTCTTCTAAAAATGGAATGACATTTTTTGGTTTTGTCCTAGAAGTTTCTTGGCAGTGTGGTTGGTAAACCATTTTATCTGCTCTAGTATGACGGCTACCCATTCCGCTATGCTAGAGCTCGGACTGGAGAATTTTTTGGCGAACTTACTTCAAAAATTATACTCTTTTTTGAAGTTTTCTAAAATTTGTTGTGCTATAGCATTTGATAAAAATGTTGGCACAGCGTTTCCGATTTGTAAATTTCTATCACCTCTTGAACCATAAAATTGATAATCGTCCGGGAAGCACTGAATTCTTGCGCCCTCTCTCGTTGTAAGCGGTCTAGGGGCTTTTGGGTGGATACAGCGAGACGATGACGGTGTGCTCAAGTTGCGCGTGATTGTTGTCGCTGGTCTTTTCCACCAAAGACGGCAATAAGTATTTTTGAAACCTGATGTCGGACGCAACGATGCTGGTAAATCCTCTGGTGTTCCGCCGTCTGGCAATAATTCCATTATTTTTACTAACTTCGCATTATTGTTTGGCGAATTATGATCCATTAGTTTTGCTGGTGCGTTTTTTCGCAT
>PCTL01000012.1 GCA_002771515.1 Candidatus Lloydbacteria bacterium CG22_combo_CG10-13_8_21_14_all_47_15
ATACGGTATAGTGTTCTCTCTGAAAATTTTTCAGACAATGACCGTTCCATTACAGACAATGCAATGGATGGAAAAATGAAGATTTTTATCGCGAAAGGAAAAGTGCTTGGCGGTACAATGGTTGGTGAAAATGCCGGCGAGCTTGTTCAAGAACTTATTCTCGCGCAATCTAGCGGACTGCACATTAAACATATTTTTGGCAAAATATACCCGTATCCCACCGCGTCACGAATAAATAAGCAGGCGATTTCACGACTTTTTGCGGGGAAATTGACGAATATTAATAAAGCGCTTTTGAAACTTCTCTACCATTAGATAAAAATAGGACATACCATCAACTTAGTGGCTCAACCACTAAGTGTGGCGGTTACAAGTACGCAGTACTTGACAACCTTGCCTATAATAAGAAATAGGGGAGTTACTTTGTCAATTATCCATGTCTGGCGAAGCCGGCACACCAATATCTAATATTAGGAGGATGTATGGTAGAAAAAATAAAGTTAACCATTGCCGGCATATCGCGGGTTGTCTGGCACAAGAAAGAGATTATAGGCGGCGTATTGATTGTCATCATGTTCGGAACCGTTGCGTATTATATGGGAGAGCATCGCGATGCGCTGTATCAGATGATAGGTGGGCCGTTCGGCTATCTCATGTATGTCGTATTGACGATTATCGCTGTTATTATTCCGCCGTTTACGACGCTCGTTTTGTATCCTGTGGCTACTTTGCTCTGGGGTCCGCCGGTTACAATCTTTCTGACTGTTACTGGTTATGTCATCGGCTCCATGCTTGTGTTTGAATTCGGAAAGAGTTTGCTTCAGCCGATCGCGCGGAGATGGGTACGGCTTGATGATTTACACGATATTATCGGAGCATCTGTCGGGAAATATTTCTTTTGGAAGATTGTTCTCTTGCGAATGTTTGTACCGGTGAGCCCGCTCTCGTATGCAATAAGCATTTTTCTGCCAATGCCATTGGCTACCTATACGGCGGCGACCATAATCGGCGTGTTACCGTTTACCATTGTGTTCTCATACGCGGCATCGTTTTCTTTTCTTGTACAAATGGTGTCCGTCATGGTCGCGGTTACAATAGGATTGAGCGGTTTGTATCGTGTCAGAAAGGCATTGCGCGCGCATGCCGCATCACCTAATGATGTATAAAAAACAAAGCCGATAGAGTATATATTTACATATGCTATATCGGCTTTTCTCTTTAGTGAAGTATCGTTGTCGGCGGTTTACGCTACCATGGTATAATAAAATCTATGTCAAAGCCGAAAGAAAAACAATTTGATATAAAAACCATTGAACCGACAATTCTTATTATATTCGGCGGTACGGGCGATCTGGCGCGGCGGAAAATAATTCCGGCACTTCTTGACCTCTTTGTAAAGGATATGCTACCGAAACAATTTCGTGTTGTCGGGTTTTCGCGCCGTTCATTTAGTGACCAAGAGTATCGTGCTTTTATGCGGGAAGCCATCGGAAAAAAAGAGCATGGCCATTCAGAAGAGATGGTTGATTCGTTTTTGAAAATGGTTTCGTACACGGCGGGCGCGTTTGACAGGCCTCTAGATTATAAAACGCTTTCGGAGGCGCTTATTGCGGTTGATACAACGCTCGGACAGTGCACAAACAAACTCTTCTATCTCGCAGTGCCTCCGGATTTTTACGATGTAATTTTTGACAATCTTGCCAATTCAGGCCTAACAATCCCATGCGGAGGTGAGGCAGAGGGTTGGACACGCGTGCTTGTGGAGAAACCATTTGGAAGCGACTTGGACACCGCGCGCGAGCTTGATATGAAGCTCGGGCTCCTATTTAAAGAAGAGCAGATTTTTCGTATAGACCATTATCTCGCCAAGGAGACGCTCCAGAATATTCTGTCGTTTCGTTTTTCAAATGAACTTTTTGAGCCACTCTGGAACAAGGACCACATTGAAAAAATTGAGATATCTATGCTTGAGTCGCTCGGTATGGAGGGGCGCGGTTCATTTTATGATGGTGTCGGCGCGCTTCGCGATGTGGGGCAAAACCACATGCTTCAAATGCTTGCTTTTGCCACAATGGAGAATCCTGGCGAGCTTGATGCGGCAAAAATTCGCGAGAAGCGAAGAGAAATATTTGCCGCGCTTCGACCGATTGAAACACAGGACGCGATACGAGAGCAGACGCTCCGCGCGCGCTACGATGGTTATACTGAAGAAAGCGGCGTCGCGCCTGACTCAACAACGGAAACTTATTTTGAAGTCAAGGCATATATTGATTTGCCTCGGTGGCGTGATGTACCCATATATTTGAAAAGCGGCAAGCAGTTGGAAAAAAAAGAAACTGAAATCCGTATCTACTTTAATCGGCCGGTATCTTGTATTTGTCCTGAACCGGAGCAGGCACACGACCATCAGAATATTCTCACATTCAGTATACAGCCGGACGAAGGCATATCCGTGCGTTTTTGGGCGAAAAAACCCGGATTCGGTGTACATCTTGAACCGCGTAATTTATCTTTCTCATATTATGGGAAAGAAGGTGGCTTTAATGAGGCGGCACCGGAAGCGTATGAACGGGTGCTTTTTGACTGCATCAAAGGCGACCAGACGCTTTTTGCGAGTACGCAAGAGCTTGAAGTGGCGTGGGCGTTTATTACGCCGATACACCGCGGATGGCGCGATGAGCCACTTGAAACATATCACGCCGGTTCGCGCGGACCGACACGAACTATTTTTCCGGAGTAAGTGCGATTCCAATATACTGGCGATACTTAATACACGCGATACTTAATAATAGAATAATATAGACACACATATGACAATAAAACAGAAAAAAATCGGATACATCGGCTTGGGTAAAATGGGGAGCAATATGGTCAGTCGGCTTCATTCAAAAGGATATGATATTGTCGCTACAAGCCCGAGTGAATCGTCTAGAAAGAGAGTAGAGGAATTTGGAGTGAAGACAGTTTCTGAAAACGCGGTGCTACCCGGCGCGCTTGCCACGCCACGCACTCTCTGGCTCATGGTGCCACACAAAGCGGTTGACGGCGTATTGGAAGAAATCATTTCGCATTTATCGGAAGGGGATATGGTTATTGACGGCGGTAATTCGCGATATACAGACACGGTGCGTCGCGCCGGAGCACTTGCCGAAAAAGGAATACGGTTTATGGATGTTGGCGTGTCTGGCGGTCCGAAAGGTGCGCTTGAAGGTGCGTCTCTTATGGTTGGTGGCGATAAAAAAGATTTTGACGAGTACGCGGAACTTTTTTCCGATCTTGCCGTGCCGAATGGCTTCGGCTATATGGGGGCGCATGGAGCTGGGCATTTTGTGAAGATGGTGCATAACGGTATTGAGTACGGCATGATGCAGGCAATTGGCGAGGGATTTGAAATACTGAAAAAAAGCGCATTTAGCTTGGATGTTGCCGAGGCGGCACGGGTATATTCACGCGGTACAGTTATTCAATCGCGCCTGATAGATTGGCTAGTGTCAGCATACAAAAAGCATGGGCAGGATTTGGAAGGGATTTCAGGTGAGGTATCGCACAGTGGAGAAGGGCAATGGACAGTTGAAGCGGCGCGTGAGATTGGCGTGCCGGTTAAGGTGATTGAAGACGCGCTCCAATTTCGGAAAGATTCGCAGGGCAACCCAAGTTATACGGGGCAGGTTGTATCAGCGCTTCGGAATGAATTTGGCGGGCATGATGTGAGTAAAAAATAGCGCGCTCCGTATCCTACAAGTGTGTAACTATGTAGGATACTACGCAGTCGCCTCTATGGCGCATATCGCCACTGTATGACATTTTAAAAACCGTTTTTGTGTGAATTATAACGCTCTATTTCTGCCATTACATTAGTATTATGACAATCTATGATATAACTTGGCCGCTTGATGAATTGACCCCCGTCTATCCGGGCAATCCTTCGTTTGAGCGGGTAGAGAAAAAAGGACAGACATCTGTCCACTCGCGCATTTCATTTGGTACACATTCAGGCACGCATGTGGACGCGCCGAAACATGTCTTAGAAGGCGGTGTGCCGATTGACGCGCTTCCACTTGATGTGTTTATCGGTCTGTGCCGCGTGATTGATGTCGCTGGCGTGGAAGGGTCGGTAAAGATTTTCGACCTTGAACAGTATAATATCCAAAAAGGCGAGCGGATTCTTTTAAAGACAAAAAATTCTGAACGCGGTCATGCGGAATGGTATGATGATTATATTTATCTTGACGGCGATGCAGCCGATTGGCTTGCCGCGAAAGAAATTGCGCTCTTTGGCATTGACTATCTTTCGGTGAAGCAACGCGGCGGAGCGGATAACCGCGCGCATACCGCGCTCCTTCAAAATGGCATTGGTATTATTGAAGGGCTTGATTTTTCACAAGTATCAGCTGGCGAGTATGAGCTTATCTGCTTGCCGCTTAATATAAAAAATGCAGATGGCGCGCCAGCGCGCGCGGTTTTGCTCAAGAGATAAGCTTAGTTGAAAGAATACATAAACTATGGCACGCTTATCATATGGAGTCTAAGATAATTACCGAAAAAATATCCAAAGACGAATTAAGAAACATTCTCAAAGAGAATTTTGGAACGATGGCAAAGGTGGATGTTGATGTGAAAAGACATATTCTCACTATCGGTGGCGAATGGCACTCGGAGGGGGAAGATTTACTTATAAAAGATGGTTCATCACGAGAGGATGCATGGGGCGTAAACTTCCACCCGTTGAATATTCCTGAAAAAAGAATAGAATATGTTTCTCTTATTAACATTAAGCCAGTACTCAAACATACTACTATGGAAATTACCGACAATGCTCTCAAGCAAAAAATTTCTTCGGTGATTGCGTCACTCCTTCTTTCAGACAATGAAAACCTATGACCTACAAAGTGGACCAAGAGAAATGGCGGATGTTCTCAAAAGAGATTCAGCTTAAGAATATCGCGGCCGAGTTATCACGCGCCGCTCAAAGTGGCTTGCGAGACGCGAGCGATGTTTCCGGCTGGGGTGCCGGTGCGTATGAACGCGCGATTTCTTTGATTGACGCGTCAATTGCCGATACTAAATGGGAAGAAAAAAGATTTTTATATCAGCTTCGCGACGCTGTCGCGTCTTTGTATGTATCAATGGCGCATCCCGCTGTGAGCAACTTCTTGAGCCGTGAACTTTCGGAAAAGCGTTTTATTCCATAAAGCGCGTATGTTTTGTAGCATAGTGAGCCGGTATGGTATGCTCTTTGGTATGGTCGAAATATTTTTAAATCTAAAGAAAATAACACTATGAAGAAGATTGGAGTTATACTTTC
>PCTL01000003.1:0-2012 GCA_002771515.1 Candidatus Lloydbacteria bacterium CG22_combo_CG10-13_8_21_14_all_47_15
GATTGTGTCGTTTGCGGCGATTGTGAATGCGGACTCAAATAACGCGTCAACTTCCGTGACAGTCGGCAACGCGACGCCGTCCATCACCGCGCTGACGCTTGAGCGGACGACAGTTACCCTCACGGAAAATTCAAGCGTGTGGGCTTCTTCATCATTTACGGTTACCGACAACAACAGCTGTCAGGATGTGGCGACGGTCACCGCGCGGTTTTTCTTCTCGTCAACGACAAATGCGGCGAGTTCACAGTGCGACGAAGATGACCGTTTCTGCTATCTTGCCGATAACCAGCAAGAAAATGACGCATCGCTTACTCGGTTGAACCGCTGTATTGCGTCTACTGCAAGCGGTAAGAATTGTACAGGTGCTTCTGACACGACTGTGGTCTATGACTGTGGTTTCTATGTTCACTATGTCGCGCGCCCCAGCGATGGCTCTGCGCCAGACGCAGACCTGACTGCTGGCATCTGGACTGTCGCGGCATCAGCAACAGACCTTGCCTACGCTTCAACTACGGCGACCAATACAACACAGCAAGTTGAAGTCGGAACATTGAATGCGCTTAATCTTTCAGGCAACATTTCCTATCCGAACACGGCGGCAAACTCGGATACAGGCACAACAAACCAGACTGTGACCGTGACAAATACAGGCAACACGCCGATTGACTCTCAAGTTAGTGGTGACATTATGTGTACCGACTATTCAACTTGTGGAGGGAATGTTATAGATGAAAGCCAGCAGAAATTTGGTGCTGGGCCATCAAACGAAGATTATTCTGCGCTTGAATTTACTCTTGCGGCTACAGCATCTCCCGCGACGATTGAAATGGTGCTTGGCACAACAACCGCTACAACATCCGCTGTCTCTACTTCTACCTATTGGGGTATAGCGATTCCGAATGGTCAGGCTACAGGTGACTACACTGGGCAAAACACATTTACGGCTGTCGCAGACTAGCAGTAACGGATAAGAAGAGGAAAAATACATCAGATGAACAGAAAATGCCAGATGTATCCGGCATTTTCTGTTTTCATATCCTTTGAGCTGTGTGTTTGGTATGCGGTTCTAGACATTTTGAACGCGTATTGCTTTCCACAGTATTTTTGACTATCATATTTGTATGACCGCGTGTCGTGTCCTGGTTGGCATGCTTATATTTTTTCTTGTGCCGATTGTAAGTCAGGCGGGTTTTGGTGTATCTCCACCATCTATTAAAGAAAGCTCCTTAGTTGCAGGTTCACATCTGACAAAGACAATATATCTCGTACAATCCGAACCGGACAAACCGCTTGATATGGTAGTTTTGGTTGATTCAAAAGATATATCAGAATGGATTTCATTTGAGAAAGGAACTGCTTTTACTATACCGGCAGGTGTTCAGCAGTACGCGTTTCCGATTACAATACAGGTGCCGAAAGATGCTGACTTGGGCGTGTATCAGGCATATGTGCGCATGAACACTGCTCCGAAATCAGCTGATGCCGACGGTGGCTCCGGAGTGTCTATTACTGCCGGTGGGCTTGTGTCTATTGACATTACTGTTGGAGATAATGTTGTGAAAGTGTTTAGGATTGCCGGTTTGAAAATCCGCGATATCAGGTCCGGACAGAAGCCAACAGTTGATGTGACTATTGCTAACACGGGAAATGTCCCAGCTGGTCCGCGTGCGGCGTCATTTGAGCTTTTTAATAAATTCGGCAATGTTCGGCTTGGTTATGCTGAAACGGAAGACATAGAGGAAGTACCCTCATTTTCTGAAGAAACGGTGCGTCTGAAATTTCCGATAGGATTTCGGCTTACCCCAGGTGATTACTGGGGATATGTGAAGGTATATGGCGAAACTAATAAGGTGATGCAGGAATTGAAAACCGTCTTCAATGTTGGTGAGCCGATCGGTTTTGCTGCGCTTATAGCCGCCGTAGGCGGCATTGGCGGCTCTATCGCGCTTGGTGTTGGGGCGGTTGTCCTCGTGTTTGCGCTCGCAATATTTTTTATCCGATTCAGGAAGCGC
>PCTL01000003.1:2080-5828 GCA_002771515.1 Candidatus Lloydbacteria bacterium CG22_combo_CG10-13_8_21_14_all_47_15
AGCGTTTCAAGGCGCGCACTTCAGACAGACCGCACATAAAAAGCGCGGACTCTTTTTTGTTGCGGCGCTATGTATGTCTGCATTTTTTTCCGCTGCGTTTTCAGGCGTTGTTGTGTTTGCCGATTCCAATACCGCAGATGTCACAATTACCGTCGCTATGAATCAGTCGGAGACGACAATAGACACGACACAAGCCGGTTCCGCGACGGTCGCTGGCTGCAGCGCCGGCGCGCAGCTTGGAATAAGCACACCGGCAAATGTTCTTTCTTCCGGTGATGAGGTTAAAGCGACGCTTTCCTCGCTTACGGAAGATACGGCGACAAATGGTCGGACGCTCCCGACTGATACGACAGCCGTAGGGTGCTTTTATGATATTTCGTTCGCGAAAACAAGTGATGGTTCTGCCGTTACGAGTTTTGACCAATTAATTACGCTTACCGTTACATATCTTGATAGTGAGATAGACAGTAGTTTGGGAGAGAGCACATTTAAAATTTATCAATGGAACGGAAGCGCTTGGACTGCGCTCTCAAGTACTGTCACAACAAGCGCAAATACTGTAAGCGCGTCTACGGCAAGCTTTAGTAATACGCTTTTCGGTGTGCTTGGCACTGTTCCCGAACCTGAACCATCGCCGACACCCGCGCCTACACCATCGGGCGGTGGAGGCGGTGGAGGAGGGGGCGGCATTATTCTCTCACAGGAAACAAAAGTAGTGTTTGAAGGGCTTGCGTTTCCGAGTAATTCGGTAACGCTTCTGAAAGACGCGCAGGTTGCCGCGACAACGGTTACGGGTGGCGACGCGCGATTTTCGCTTTCGCTTTCAAACATCACAGCCGGCAACTATATCTTCAGTGTTTACGGAGAAGACAAAGATGGATACCGTTCAAGCCTTCAAACATTTCCATTGAGTGTAACGGCTGGCGCAACCACAAAGGTCTCCGGTATTTTTATTGCGCCGACTATTAGCACGGACAAAGCTGAAGTGCGCCGCGGCGATACCGTGACTATTTTCGGGCAGACGGCTCCATCGGCGGATGTGTTGATTGAGGTGAACTCCGAGGAGCCGCTTTTCGCAAAAGTGCCGGCAAGCGCTGTAGGAGTATATTTATATAATTTTGATACTTCGGCGCTTTTGTACGGCTCGCACAGCGCGAAATCAAAAGCGTCGCGCGACGGGCAGATTACCGGCTTCAGCTCGCTTATAAATTTTAAGGTGGGTGACCGGAATGTGGACAGAACATTGCCAACACGCGTCTTGAAAGGAGATATAAACGGTGACGGACGAGTGAATCTTATAGACTTTTCAATCGCGGCGTTCTGGTATAAAAGAATATTGAGTGCTGAATTCGCGCAAAAAGAAATTGAGCGATTAAATGGTGACGGGCAAGTGAATCTTGTGGATTTCAGTATAATGGCATTCTACTGGACAGGATAACAGAATAATTATAATGCACACTATTACACGACAATTTTGCGGTCTCATGCTTAGCGCCTGTATGGTATGGCTTTGGAGCGCGACTTCGGTTTTTGCCGCGACTCTTTATTTTGCCGACTCCGGCGTGCGGGTGAACAAAGGAGACGAATTTATCGTCCGTGTTATTGTGGCGGTGGACGACCCAATGCCGATCAACGCTGTATCGGGGATTATTTCATATTCAAACAATATTATCGGTGCGCGAGTAATTCGCGACGGCGAGTCGTTTGTGCCACTCTGGCTTGAGCAGCCGGAAATACGGGAACATGGCAAAGCCGCCGAGCACATATCCTTTGCTGGGGTGATTCCAGGTGGGTTCCGCGGGCTTCTCCGGCCGTTTAGTGGAAAAACAGAGGCGGGGACGCTTTTTTCCATTATCTTTGAGGCAAAAGACGTAGGGGAGGCGCGGATATACGCGGATGAAATAGATATTCTACTGCACGATGGTAGTGGCACTTCTGCGGAAGTGACTATTGAGCCGCACTCTTTTCCAGTCTATCCTGCCGTGGACAATGCTGCGCGCATAACGGAAGAAGATACTACGCCACCGACGGAGCTCTTTGCGGAGATTGCAAGCGATTCTACAATTTTTGGCGGGCAGTGGTTTGTCGCGTTTTATACTACGGATAAAGAATCGGGCATTTCATATTTTGAAGTCAAAGAAGGCGACGGCGATTATGTACGCGCGGAGAGTCCATATCTTCTTTCAGACCAGACACGCGCGACAAAAGTATTTGTGAAAGCGGTTGACCGCGCCGGGAATATCCGCGTTCAAGAAATTGCGCCGAGTTATCCACTTATTTCCTATAAACATTTAGATGCGTGGGCTATAATAAGCGTACTTGTTCTCTTTTGGCTGTACTTTTATTTCAGAAAGAAACGCGCGAAATAATTTTTCAAGAAAAAATATGCGCGCGAAAGTGCATGCCCGTATACTAACGCATGGGCATTACGCAAACATTTATTTCCATATTCCAATCACGGCGGCGCCTTTTTATACGGGCGGTTACGCACGCGGTTTTTTTGTTCGCGTTATTTGCCGCATCAAGCGTATCTGCCGCTTCGCTTTATTTCTCGCCTTCGGCAGGTTCCTACACTACCGGACAGACGGTTACGGTAACGGTTTATACGGGAAGCCAGGGGACGGCGATGAATGCCGTTTCCGGCGTGATATCGTTTCCGGCTGATACGGTGGAAGTGCTCTCGCTTTCTAAGACGGGCTCTATTGTTGACTTATGGGTGCAAGAGCCGTCGTTTTCAAATAGCTCCGGAGTCATCTCTTTTGAGGGAATCGCTCTAAACCCGGGTTATACCGGTTCGGCTGGTAAGATTCTTTCCGCAACTATCCGTTTCCGCTCATCAGGAGCCGCGCCACTCACTTTTTCTTCCGGTTCAGTATTAGCAAACGACGGGCAAGGGACGAATATCCTTGACTCGCTAGGAGAAGCGACATTTACAATAGGTGACGGCATTGCCCCTGCTCCGAAGCCGAGCGTACCGGCCAGCGCGCCTGCCTCGCCAGTAATCACTTCGGAAACGCATTCCGACCAGACCGCGTGGTATTCAAATGATGTCGGCGTGTTCAGGTGGAATGTGCCGTCGGGTGTAACAGGTACCCGCTTACTTCTTGATGATAAGCCGCAATCAACGCCGACCGTACAATATGTTCCACCGATCAGCGAGAAAACTATCAAAAATCTTGACGAAGGCACCCAATATCTGCACGCACAGTTGCGAAATGACGCAGGATGGGGCGCCGCCGCACATTTCCAGATAAATGTAGACACCGAAGCACCGGAGAGCTTCATTGTTTCAATGAAAGAGCGTACGGACATTACTGACCCGAAAATAACGCTTGATATTTCCGCCGCAGATAGCACTTCGGGCATTGACCGGTATGAAATTTTGATTGACGGTGTTATCGCCGATACGCTTTCCGGCGGAGGTAAAAAGCGTTATGAAACAAATGCACTATCGGCAGGTGCGCACATGATTAATATAACGGTGTTTGATAAAGCCGGGAATTTGGTTTCCAAAGAAGTGCCGATAGAAGTTGAGGCGCTTGCGCCGCCGAAATTTACGGATTATCCGGAAACGCTGACATCAGGCGAACCTTTTAACATAAAAGGCGAGACATATCCGAATTCCGAAGTGACGGTTTGGATTGGTGAGGACGGAAAGGCGATAGAATCGTATGCGACTGTCTCAAACGAACACGGCGTATTTGCGCTTGAAATTCAAAAAGGGTTCTCACGGGGTAAATATGTATTC
>PCTL01000003.1:5868-29465 GCA_002771515.1 Candidatus Lloydbacteria bacterium CG22_combo_CG10-13_8_21_14_all_47_15
CGTCGCTCGGGTTGACCGACGGACAGGCAACAAGCACTTTGGTGTTCCTGGCGCTCATTATAATCGCGTGGTACGCGCGTAGCACATTTATCCTTTTGAAACGGAGGATACATCAAGAGAGTGACGAAGCAAAGACAGCACTTCACAAAGCCTTTGATTTGCTCCGCAATGAAGTAGAAAATCATGTTGAGACGCTTGAGCGGAAGCAAAAGAAAAAAGTTGCGACCAAAGAAGAAGAAAAGGTACTTCGCCGGTTCAAAAAGAACTTGAAAGAGGCGGAGAAATACATCGCTGAAGAAATGAAGGATATAGACGATTTGCTCGGGTAAATTTTGGAATCCGCCCCTTCACGCATGCTTGCGTGGATGGGCGGTGCCGTTGTATACTCTCTGGTAACAGAAGTTAGATTGCGACACGCGGGGGCGGCTATTTTTGGCTGAAGAGAACGGGGACAGTGAACTACGCATATCCGTCGGGAGTATGGAGGCAATCTTGACTTTTGATGTAATCTATATCATAATCATTATATGAAGAAAAAGAAAGACACATCGGAAGAGGAAATTATATTTGAGGATATGGACGACATGGAAGAGGCGCATGGAAAAGATGAGAAAATAAAAAAACTCCGCGAAGAGCTCAAGGCGTGTAAGGTGGAGCGGCAGGAATATTTGGACGGTTGGCAGAGGGCGCGCGCGGATTTTGCCAACGCGCGAAAGGAAGAAGAAAAACGGCGCGGTGAATTTGTACAATTTGCGAAAGAGGGGATACTTCATCAAATTCTGCCGGTCGTAGACAGTTTTGATATGGCAATGCGGGGTGAAGCGTGGAAGAAGGTTGATGAGACATGGCGAAAAGGCGTGGAATACATACACCAGCAGATGGTATCCATTCTTGAGGATAATGGGCTTGTGGCGATTGAAGCGTTTGGTAAGATATTTGACCCGAATGAACATTCCTCCATTGAATCGGTGTCGGTGGAAACGAGCGGTAAAGACAATGTGGTGCTGGAGGTCGTTCAGAAAGGATATCGTATGAATGGAAAAGTTATCAGACCGGCAAAAGTAAAGATAGGGAAATATGTGACAGATTAAGTTATTATCAAAATTAGGTTTATACACGGCGACATCTTCATTGTAATTATTCTCCCTCACGGCAGTGACGCTGTTCGGAAGAATAATTACAAGTAAAACAAATAATCAAAATCATATGTCAAAAATACTTGGAATTGATTTAGGAACAACAAACTCGGCGATGGCAATCGTTGAGGGTGGCGAGCCGAAAATCATAGAGAATACGGAAGGGAATCGCACGACCCCTTCTGTTGTCGCGCTCTCAAAGGGCGGTGAACGCATTGTGGGGCTTCTCGCGAAGCGACAGGCGGTAACTAATCCGGAAAATACCATGTATGGCGTGAAGAGGCTTATCGGCCATCGGTTTGAGGACGCCGAAGTACAGAAAGATAAAGCGTCAGTGCCATTTACCATTGAAAAAGGTGACGGCGCTGGCGTTAAAGTAAAGATGGGGGACGCATGGTTTCGGCCTGAAGAGGTATCCGCGATGGTTCTTGGCAAGCTTAAGCACGATGCCGAAGAACGGCTTGGTGAGAAAATAACAGAAGCGATTATTACTGTTCCCGCGTATTTTAACGATGCTCAGCGCAAAGCGACTAAAGATGCCGGCAAGATTGCCGGTCTTGAGGTCAAGCGTATTATAAATGAGCCGACAGCCGCCGCGCTTGCGTATGGCCTTAACAAAAAGAAAAATGAGCAGATAGCCGTCTACGATTTCGGTGGCGGCACATTTGATGTATCGGTTCTTGAAGTGGGGGAGGATGTGATAGAGGTAAAATCAACAGACGGCGATAGCCATATGGGTGGAGAGGATATTGACCGCGAAATGGTGGCGTGGATCGGGAATGAATTTAAAAAAGAGAACGGCGTTGATATTTTGAAAGATACGCTCGCGCTCCAGCGGCTGAAAGAAGCGGCTGAAAAAGCAAAGCACGAACTTTCCACAACAACTGAAACTGAAATTAATATTCCATTTATCACTTCCGGTGCCGAGGGACCGAAGCACTTGCTCATAAAAATGAGCCGTGCGACGCTTGAGAATATAGCGCGTCCGTTTATTGAAAAATCTATTGAAATTACAAAACGCGCTGTAAAAAATTCCCCCTTTGATTACAAAGATATAGACGAGATTATTCTTGTAGGAGGACAGACACGAATGCCCGCGATTGTCTCGGCAGTTAAAGAGCTTTTTGGCAAAGAACCGAATCGCTCCATTAATCCGGATGAAGTGGTAGCCCTTGGCGCTGCAGTACAGGCGGGGATTTTACAGGGAGATGTAAAAGATGTGCTTTTGCTTGATGTTATTCCGCTTTCTCTCGGTATTGAAACGATGGGTAATGTTGCTACAAAACTGATTGAGAAAAATACGACCATACCTGTATCAAAGTCGCAGGTTTTCTCTACCGCGGCCGACAATCAGACAAGCGTTGAAATCCATGTGACGCAGGGCGAACGGCCGATGGCGGCTGATAACAAGAGTTTGGGTCGGTTTATTCTGGACGGAATTCCTCCTTCGTCGCGCGGACTTCCGCAGATTGAAGTATCGTTTGATGTAGATGTGAACGGTATTTTGAGTGTTACGGCGAAAGATAAAGCGACCGGTAAAGTACAGTCCATTAAAATAGAGGCTAGTTCCGGCCTTTCGGATGAAGATATTGAGAAAATGAAAAAAGATGCCGAAATGCATGCGGACGAAGACCGGCAGAAAAAAGAGCTTGTAGATGCGCGCAATCTTGCTGAACAACTTTCCTACACAGCTGAAAAAGCGCTTAATGACGCGGAAGGGAAGATTCCTGATGAGATTAAAAATTTGGTACAGGGCAAAATTGACGCGCTGAAGCAGGTAAAAGACGGTGATGACCTGGCGGTTTTGAAAAAAGCTACTGAAGAACTTTCAACCGAAATGCAAAAGATAGGCGAACACATGGCAAAAGCTGGACAAGGACAAGCAGGCGGCGAAGCCGCACAAAATAATGCAGACAACGCTTCGGGGAGTTCTTCCGGAGGTACGGAAGGGAATATTCGTGACGCCGAAGTTGAAGACGATAATAAAGGCGACGCAGATTCAAAAGAAAACGGGGAAGTGAATCAGTAATTACTTGATTAAATTGCTTGAGTAAGTGTATAAAAAGCCCGACCAAAATGGTCGGGCTTTTTCGAGGATTTTTAGTGCACACTTAGTGGCTCAACCACTAAGTGTGGCGTGTATAGTTTATGTATGCAGATATTCATAGGCAAACCATTCTTCGGTCAGCGGGTTGTGAGGATTGTTTTCCGATACGAAAAACATTTCCGCTCTTAATTGTAGACTATCACGCACAATTTTCATTTCCCGATGAGTCTGGCAACATGTCCAATCCGAAAATCCTGTTGATTTTTGACATATTATATTTATGTCCGCGAGTTTTCTTCCGAATGCGGTAAATTCGTTATGCAGATTATCAAGTGTTTCGCGGCGTGTCAGCGGTTTGTGGGGGAGTGGTGGTACTTTGTGGAAGTAGACACATGTGTTTGAAAAGAAACAAGGTCGCCCCATCTTTCCGGTTTTTATTTTATGCGGTTCAAAATCCCATTCACTATACATTGCGAACCTCCTTATGAAAGTATTAACATACAAACTCCGATGACTACTGTAGGGGAGAACAATATATTTGTCAATCTGTCCAGAGCGTAACGCGGGTAACTGTGGATAACTTTTTGCGATACTGTGTCGCACAATATATCTTTTGCGACATTATACTCCTCCCGCCCGCTTGCGCCTATGTTTTTTTCTATGCATATAGGTATACATCCAATTGTGTAAATTGGTTGTATATAAACAGGCGTTGTTTGTTGCAGCATACGAAGATTGACCGCTCACATACCCCCGTGTATATATTCCTTCTTGTGCCTCTTAACTCAACTAACTAACTCAAATTATCTGCAGTTTGGCTCAATCTAGGTCTTAATATGGCAATCTAGTCCAAACAGCCCAAAAGTATCTCTTGGCGGGTCATCTGGCGGGCCCTAAGGGTCTTATAATTTGCATATCAGGCATCAACCTATGTCTTAACGATTGCATACAGGCCTCAATCTATGTCTTATGACGCGCAAGGACTCGCCACCTTGTTGCTCGCGCGCTTACTTTTAGTATTTTGAGTCTGAAGATATATACCCGTTAGACATATGCAATACGCGCAGTATATAAAACAAAACAAAGGCAGTATTTTTATGCCTCAAAACTTCTCCGGTACAGCACGATGCGTATCTCTTTTTGCATAATGTCTCCCTTCCGCACAAATAGGCATAAAATATTGTGCGACATTATGTATATACAAAATATAATTAAAATATAATTTATAATTGCACGACAAAAAACGCGAATTCAAATTAAAAATAATAAAAAATTGAAACCCTGCCCTATTCTATTGCTCCAAGGGGTATAGGGCTTCAATCCGGAGCATATTGAGGATATCAAGGAGTCCGGTTATTCTAGCGTTTCAGGATTTCAAGACCTTCGGTAAATGCGCGCCAAACTATATCTATAAAGATATTTTGCCAGAAATAAAGTACTGGCTCTGAAAGATAGTTATGCCAAAGTGGTAATATTATATTCTGCCATATGTTCTGCCCCGCTTCTTTTATATACGCCAGATTTTTTTGTACCTCCGGTTTTTCTATTATGCCTCGCAGGTCAATATTAAAATAACCGAGTATTATAACAAAAATTATAAAGAGAAGAATATATTTTATTAGTCCCCGCTCTTGTGGATTATGTATTGCCATTATTTTTTTAAGTATAGCGTATATTTAAGCATCGCGTATATCTCTCTAGGCATCAGTGTATAAGTACGAACATTTATAAGTATGATTCCGGGTCTAAGTAGGCATTGAGTGGTGCAATCGGAATGATTGCATTCTTGCAATTTTTGCTATTATCAAATTTCTGTACGCGGACGCCCTGTGTCGCATAGACGCCGAAGTGGAGGTGCGGTCCTGTGGAGTAGCCTGTCTTACCGCTGTAGCCGACAATATCGCCTGTTGCAAGTTCCTGCCCCGCCTCAACTTTAATAAGTGAGAGATGCGCGTAGAGCGTGGAAAGGCCATTGTAATGTTCTACAAGGACCCACTTTCCGTATGAATAACACTGTGGAATAAGGTCTGTATTGCCGGTACCTACGACTTTCCCTCGTGCCGCGGCGTATACTTCGGTGCCGATAGATGCGCGAAAATCAATTCCGTTGTGTCCTTTGCCGTTGTAGCCGCCGTTTTGCGCAAACTCCGTATTGCCGAAATGCTGTGTGATAAATACACTTGCCAGAGGCCAGCGAAGCACACCGGCACCTTTTGGCGGAAGCGCAGTCGGGTCAATCGCAATCCGCAGTTCAGATTCAAGCGATAGAATTTCAGATTCAAACTGCTCCTTTAGTTTTTGTTTGAGAGCGAGCTGAGCTGCAAAATTTGATTCTTTGTTTTCAGTCTCGGCAAGCAGATTATTCTGTTCGCGACGGTTCTGGTCAATAATGTAGCGTTGATCACCAAGTTTTGATTTGTAAGCCACAAGGTTGCCGCGCTCTGCTTCGCGCTCGGCCTTTTTTTTCTGGAGGTCTTCCTTAAACGCCACCAGCGTGCGCATATTCGCGTTTATTCCTTGTTGGAATTGCTGGAGGCCGTCAATTGTTGCCCATGCATCGGCAATCGTATCTGTCGCAAGTACTACTTCTACAAGTGAGCGGCTCTCTATTTCATTTATACGCTGTATGGTATCCGCAAGAACGCTTTTGCTTTGTGCAATACCGTCGTTTGCGCTCGCAATTTCAATTTCAATTTTTTCTATGGTATCGGCTGTTTTGCTGATTTGGCGTTCGGTGATAGAAATATCCGCGGAAAGTTTTTTACGGGAGAGGTCAAGACGGCGGATTTCTCCCTCAAGTGTTTGCTTTTGCGAGCCGAGCGCGGCAAGTTCTTTCTGATATCGCGCTATGTCTTCTTCAATGCTCTGGATTTCCCCGCTCTTCTCTGTTATTTGCGTTTGTAACTCATTAATTCGCGAAGCAATTGCGGTATATCCGGACAAAAAGAACAAAAAGCCGACAATAGCGCTTACAAAAGTTGCAAGTAGAATGCTCCGCATTATATTAATAGTATACCACCAAGTTGCTCCGATGCTCTGGAAATACGCGCAAGCGTTTCTTGTTTGCCGATAATTCCTGCAATAGTGAACGGGTCTGGCGATGTGTCCCGACCGGAGAGCGCGTAACGAAAAGGCCATAGTACCTGCCCCTTTCCATTTTCTTCAGCATAACTCCAGATGGCTCCTTTGAGGTGGTCTGCCGCGAACTGCGCATCGGGTATATTTGACAATATACCCGATATATGTGCTAAGTAGTTTTGTGTCTCTCCTGACGGCGTATTTTTCCAATTGAGTTTTTTATCATCATATACCGGTTCTGAAAAAAAGTATGCAAACTCCCCGTTTTTTTCCAAAGTTTCTATATCTTTAAATGTATTAATTCGTTCAACGACAAGCGGAGTGATTTTTTCTATTATGGCCGGATCTTTATCCGGCAACCATTTTCGTACTGTGCTTACTTGCGCCTCAAGCGACATCTTTTTGATGTACGCGCGGTTTAAGGCATTTAGTTTATCACGGTTAAATATCGCACCTCCCTTTTGTACATGAGCAAGAGAAAATGCTTCTCCGAGCTCGCTCGGTGATAGTATATCTGTTTCAAGCCCGACTGCTTGCGGTGACCAGCCCATAAGCGCCAAAAAATTTACCATAGCGTCCGGCAGATATCCTTCTTTACGAAATTCATTGACAGATACTGCACCGTGCCGTTTGGATAGTTTTGACCTATCCGGTGCTAAAATGAGCGGAATGTGCGCATAAACTGGCCGTGGTGCGCCGATAGCCTCTTGAATAAGGATTTGCCTCGGTGTATTTGAAATACCGTCTTCGCCGCGAATAATATGGGTAACGCCCATCTCAAAGTCGTCTATCACGACCGCGAGGTGATACAGCGGCGTTTCCATATCTTTGGCAATGACAAAATCGCCCAAATCAGTTGTATCAAAACTTACATCCCCGCGGATTTCATCGTGAAATGTAACACGGGTATTTGGATTTTTAAAGCGAATAACCGTGCCACGCTTCCCCATCCGCTCTTCTTGCGAGACATATGCATTTTCACCACCAATCAGTTTTTCAAGGTATGTTTTGTAAATTTCTGTTCGTTCAGATTGGCGGTACGGTTCATCCGGAGCGCCACCTTTCCCAGCCCATTCAATTCCGAGCCAGGCAAGCCCTTCTATAATATCGTCTTCATATTCTTTTTTGGAACGCTCGCGGTCCGTATCTTCTATGCGGAGTAGCATTTTTCCGCCATATTTTTTCGCGTAGAGAAAGTTAAACAGTGCTGTTCTCGCTCCGCCGATATGCAAAAATCCCGTCGGAGACGGCGCAAAACGAGTTACTATTTTTTCTTGACCCGTGTTCATAACTTTGTGCCACTTTTTACACATTTGTGTGGTTTAGCTTTTGTGTTGAAACGCGCCGCACGCACACTTTCTTAATTTGTCTTCTCGTGTGACAGCGCTATCTGTATGATTTCCCTAGCAATCGTTCGTGCCGCATCATGCCGCGCGAATTCTCGCGCGGATTTTTTCATTTTTTCTTGCAATACGGAATCGGACATTATTTTTTCAATTTCCGGCACAAGAATATTTTTGGTGAGATTGTTGTCTTCAATCACTACCGCCGCTCCGCTACGCGCGTATGTAAACGCATTTTCCCGCTGGTCGTGCGCCACCTTCTCTGAAATAGGGATGAGAATAGACGGTTTCTCCCACGCGGCAATCTCAAAAATCGCCGAGCCGGCGCGTGAGATTACAAGATCAGCTGCGCCGGCCGCCATCCGCATTGCCGTGGTGTTTAAATATTCAAAAGGATGGTATCGTCCTTTTGCAAATGTGTCTTTTAGCGTTACGGACGCAAGTTGTTTTACTTCATCAATATGAGAAAGTCCGGTTTGATGGATAATTTGATACGAGCTGACGAGCCGCGGTAGAGAATCTACTATAACTTCGTTGATATGTTGCGCGCCTTGCGAGCCGCCAAGTATAAGAAGTGTCTGCACGCCTTCTTCAAGCCCAAGATACTCGTGCGCGCCGGATGGCGCAGGACTCGCTATTTCTTTACGAATAGGGTTGCCTGTTAACGCTACTTTGTCTTCCGGAAAGTACTGTGCCGCTTCAGGGTATGAAATAGCAATTCGCGTTGCAAATTTACCTGCCCAGCGATTTACTTTTCCAGCCACTGAATCTGACTCGTGAATGATTATTGGGATTCGGAACAATCTTCCAGCCAAAAGCACCGGGAAGCTGGTGTACCCGCCTTTGCCTACAATTACATCTGGAAAAATAAAATAAATATCAATGACGGCTTTAATGATTCCAATACCCGTCCTAAAGAAGTCAAAAAAATTCAGAAGTGAAAAATAATTGCGAAGTTTGCCGGCAGGTATGCGTTTATAAATAATATTGTGCTTAAAAAGCGAGTCAACATCGTACGGAGTTGGCGCAAGGTAATAGAGCTCCAAATCAACGAGCTTTTCTTCATCGGCAATATGCAGAAGTTCTTCGGCAATGGCAATAATGGGATAGAAGTGCCCGCCGGTGCCGCCGCCAGCGAATAGTATTTTCATAGGTTACTAAGATTGATATTTTGAAATATTCAAGATAATGCCAACTTCCGCAAGCGCGACAAACATTGCCGTACCTCCGTGGCTGACAAACAAAAGCGGCATACCGGTAAGCGGAACCAGCCCTACCATGGCAGCCATATTGATAAATGATTGAGACACTATGAGTATAACAAGGCCGACCACTAAAAGTCCACTGAATGTATCGGGGCTTTTTTTTGCAATATGAAGCCCGCGAAGCGCGAATGCCAGAAAGAGTATTATAAGAAGAACACTTCCGATAAATCCGAATTCTTCCGCCGCAACGGCGAATATGGAGTCACCAACCGGTTCCGGCAGATAGCCGAATTTTTGGATACTCTGCCCAAAGCCGCGTCCTGAGAGTCCCCCGGACCCAATGGTGATAAGTGATTGCTGTATTTGATATGCGGCGCCTGTTGGGTCGCGCGATGGGTCAAGAAAAGTCAAGATACGATCCTGCACATACGGCTTCCACAACGCTAAAAGGAAAAGACCTATAAGCGCGCAGAGTATAATGCCGGCAATGTGCCGCAATTTGCCACCGCCAGCGAAAAGCATGCCTATACCGCTTGCCATGATAACAGCGAAGGTGCCTGTATCTGGTTCAGCAAGTAACACTCCGCCGGTGAGAGCGAGCAGTGCAATAAGCGGAAGAATGGCATGTCGCCAGTCGGTAAGTTTTCTTTGTAGTAGCGAAAGCCACGCGGCCAGATATACGACGAAGCCGAATTTCAGTAGTTCGGCTGGTTGAAACGAAAAAGACCCGAGCGCGATCCAGCGAGTTGCGCCACCGTGTTCAATACCGAGCCCTGGAATAAATACGGAAAGGCTCATAAAAAAAGTTGCGAGAAATATATAAAATGAATATCTCTTCCAGAAGCGATACGGAATTGACTGGCAGAGCCAGAGAGCGGCGCCTCCAAACACGATTCCGAGCCCGAGCTGGTTAAAAATAAGGCTTGAGATTTGCACGCTGCCTCGTGCAAGAAGTCCGAGTGCCGCTGAAAGAAAAATCAGCCCGCCGAAGAAAACCAGGCCGACAACGATACCGAGAAAAATTTTGTCAAACGAATAGTGTCGCATTGTTAGCTTACGAGCGCGATAATCATTCCGATAACTGCAAAAATGACGCTGAGCACCCAGTATCTCATGGTAACTTTGTATGAAGGCCATCCAATTGCTTCAAAATGATGGTGGACAGGTGCGACGAGGAAGATTTTTTTTCCGCGCCATTTTTTTGAAGAAATCTGGAGAATGTTAGAAAGTGTCGTTGCGGCAAGAGGAAATGCGATTACGGGAAGAAGGAGCACTTCTTTGGTAAGAAACGCGATTACGGTCAGCGTGGTTGTGAGGCCGAGTATTCCGGTTTCCGACATATAGAACCGCGCTGGTGGAATATTAAACCAGAGAAACGCCAGAATGCCGCCTGTGAGCGCCGCAGAAAACGCAGCAAGGTCAATCTGATTGTTGAAAAACGCAATGCCGGCATACGCGGCAAAAATAGATGCCATAACGCCTCCAGAGAGGCCGTCTATTCCATCTATCACTCCTCCTGAAAAGAGCGCAAGCATTACCAGCATGAAAAACGGAATAAAGAGCCAGCCGATGTCTAACAGCCCGTCAAATGGAATCGCGATGGACGATGTTTCCAGTTTGAAAAAAAACCACCATCCTCCAATCGCGCCTATGAGCAGTACGACAGCAATTCGCTTTGAGAGCGCAAGCCCGCCGGCTATATAGCCCCCCTTTCCGCGTACCTGAAGGATATCGTCAATCAATCCGACGAGAGACGCGGCAATGAGCGTAAAGAGAGGGAGCCATGTTTGATTACGGCTTAAAAAATTCAATTTTTCCGAAATATTGGACGGGAATAATCCCGCCACGAGCCATACTAGAAACATGGTGATAAGCACGCTCCCCCAGATAACAATGCCCCCCATGCGTGGCGTGCCGATTTCTTTTTTTCGATGGAGTTTGTTGAAAATAGGCGTACCGTTTTTGTCTCCCAGCCCTTCGTTGCGCACGCTTTTTTTCCATAATTTATACTTGTATAAAAAATGCGCCACAAGCGGTGTAATTGCGATGCCGATTGCAAAAGCGGCGACTGCCGGCACGAGTACTTTGACGACATCTAAAATCATTTAAAAATTATACCGCATATGCGGTATCTTGACAAAGATATATTTTTTTTATGCTATTTGACGGCTATCTGTTCCACGCTTGCCCATACTAGCTTTTCAACATCATCAAAACGCCCGTCTTGCGATGAACCAAGCACTGATACGATAATCGGGCGCATAGGGCCTGCTTCAAACGCGATGATAAGGTTTCCGCCGGCAAGGTCGGTAAATCCGGTTTTTGACGCAACAATGCCTGGTAGCGCGCCTATGCGCTTATTGGTATTTTCTACTTCGTGCGCGATGGCGTCCAGAGACTCAATATTTAAGGTTTCATAGCGTGTTGCTTCTAAAATATCGGGATGGTTCAGGAGCGCGTAGGTAAAAAGACGCGCCATGTCTTTTGCGGAACCGTACGCGCCACTTAAACTCGCATGCTCATCTAGACCGGATTCGTTTAAGAAAAATGTTTCCGACATTCCAATCCCCGCCGCCTTCTCATTCATGCGCTTTATAAAGTGTGCGTCGGTTGAGGCAGTAGGTACTTCGGCGGAAACTACAGTAAGCTCCAGAAGCGAATTCAGAGCACTTGCAACAGCGTATGCACCATCGTTTGATGAAGCGATGAGCGTAAAATCCAAAATATCAGCAAGGCGCCAGCGCTCGCCTGTCCGAAGACCCGTATCCCCTTCTTTCGCGATTGCTTCAGGAGAAATATTGATGATAGTTTCTCGCGGCGCAAGTTCACTTGCGACAACGGCAGTCATAACTTTAGTAATTGATGCAAGCGGCAGCTGTGTTGTCGCGTTTTTTGCAAAAAGTATCTCTCCCGTGATGGCATCGGCGACATATGCCGCCTCTGCTTCAAGCGATATGCCGGCAAACGGGTTTTTGGGCGTTTCTGCTGGCGTTACCTGCTCCACGGGCGTTTGGGGAGACACAAAAAAGCGACTCGTCGTAAAGACAGCGATAAAGAGAACAATGATAACAAGTTGTGTACGGTTAATATGTCCCATGTGCGTTTGTCTACGGAGTCAGATCTGTTTCGCTTTCCGTAGTTTTTCTGAATATTTCTATTTCTTCGCGCACTTTCTGATACTCCGGCAGATCTTTTATGCTTTTTAGACCAAGAAATGAGAGAAGTTCTGTCGTTGGCCGATAGAGATAACTGCGCGGATTATCGGGATTCTGTATCCGCTCTACGAGTCCGCGAATGAGCAGATTGCGTAGAATAAATGTTCCATTAACGCCGCGTAGATAATCAATTTCAGCGCGTGATATCGGCGCATGGTACGCGATGATTGTGAGCGTCTCCAGACCGGCTCTACCGATATCTTTTGAAAGCTCTTTTTTGGCGAGCTCTTCTAGTATACCAGCTACTTCCGGCGCCGTCCCGAGCATCATTTCATCACCGTTTAAAATAAGCGTCAAACCGCGTCCAATGAGTGCTTTGCTTAGTTCGGCGAGTGCATCGCGCACCGCCTCCTCTTTTTCACCAAGCACGCGCGAAAGTTCACTTACAAGCATCGGTTCGGCTTTATAAAAAAGTATCGCTTCAATTTTTGCTGAAAGATTCATAGAAAGTCGCACGCCTTGTCCGTTGCGAAGAACGAAGAACCGTGTATGCTCATATATATTTTGGCACGCTGATATCTTGTGATTCCATCTGTATATCGCGGAAATGTTCGTCCTGCTTCACTTCTATAATACCGCGTTTGACGAGCTCAAGCATTGCGAGAAAACTCACAATAACGCGTATCTTCGCATCTTTTCTCACGCCAGTGCTCTTAGTTCCGCCTGAAAATTCTGTGAAGCTCATAGATAGCGCCCGCTGTATTCTGCCGGAAAGCTCGCCCATCATTTCATCAAGAGAGAATATTTTTTTGATGACAAGTTGTGGTATTGTATCTGCTTTTGGAAGTGCCGCGATGATATATTTTATGGTGAGGCGCATATTTTCAATGGTGATACGCTTATGCGGTGAAAAGACGATATGTATCTTCCGCGACGGTTCTCGAGCAAATATTATATGTTGCCCGAACCTTTCTTCAATATGACGCGAGAGGGCCCTGAAACGCTGTAATTTTTTCAGCCGCAGCTCAAGGTCTTCTATATTTCCCGTTTCTTCATCGGTCAGCGTAAGTGCGGGCAAAAGCGAACGCGATTTTATTAGAACGAGTATGGACGCGACAAGAATGAATTGCGCCGCTTCGCTCGTTGGAAGGTGCTCGTGGCTTTTTGCGTATGCGATAAAATCATCGGCGACTTCCGCTAGCGAAATATCGTTGATGTGGAACTTTCGCTTTTCAATAAGTGACAGAAGAAGCTCAAGCGGTCCTTGAAATTGTTCTGTTTTTACCGTGTATCCGTCTGGTTGCATGTATAGCGTTTGCGCGCCGAATGCGCCACCTCCCCCGCAGTCGTCTACATAGTGTGCGCTACGCAGTTTACGCGCGGATTATTTTTTTTCTTTTTTAATGTTTTTCTTTTTTAATGCTCAAGCCGAGTTCGTCAAGTTGCTTTGCTTCTACCGATGAAGGAGTGTCCATCATTAGGTCGCGGCCTTCTCCGGTTTTCGGGAAAGCGATTACCTCTCTGATGTTTGGTTCGTTCATAAGCGCGGCAATCAAACGGTCAACACCCCACGCGATACCACCGTGTGGCGGCGCGCCGGATCCGAGAGCTGATAGCATATGGCCGAAGTCCGACTTGATTCGTTCCGGTGAGAAGCCGATGATTTCTAAAACGGCCTCGAGTGCTTTTGGTTGATGGTTTCTCAAGCTTCCGCCAGCGATTTCAAAACCGTTTAACGCAAGGTCATATTGTTCCGCCAAGATATTCCCGATGTTCTCTTTTTTCAGAAGTTCGTCGCGATGTTCAGTTTTCGGCGCCGAAAACGGGTTATGCGTAAAGGTCCATCCGCCTCGCTCATCTTTTTCAAAAAACGGAAAATCAACAATCCATGCGAATGCGAGTAGGTTTGGGTTATTTTTATCCTTTCGCAGGTCGGGTCGGTCGGTGCCGTATTGCTCCATCGCGTTTTTGTAACTGATGCGCGGAAATGGCTTTTCCTGAATTATTTTATCTGGAAAACATTCTTCAATGACGGCGATTGCAAATGCTTCGTTTAGCGCAAGCATTGCATCCCGTTCAATGAATGCTTCTTCAATATCAAGTTGTGTAAACTCGGGTTGGCGGTCGCCTCGCGTGTCTTCGTCGCGAAATACGCGGGCGATTTGGAAATATTTTTCAAATCCGCTTGCCATCAAAATCTGCTTGTACTGTTGAGGCGCCTGCGGGAGCGCGTAGAATTGCCCGGGATAGAGCCGTGATGGTACCAGATAATCACGCGCGCCTTCAGGAGTGGATTTTGTTAAAATCGGCGTTTCAATTTCCACAAAACCGCGCGCGTCAAAAAAGTCACGGGCTTTTTTCAGAATTTTGTGGCGCATGCGGATGTTTTTCTGAAGGCGCGCACGGCGCAAATCAATATAGCGATATCGCAAGCGGTGCTCCTCGCCGACATCATAACCGTCGGTGCTGATATCAAACGGTGGTGTTGTCGCTTCATTAAGTATCTCAATTGATGATAGTACGAGCTCAATATCCCCGTTCTCCTGTTCCGAGTTCACCATCTTCTCCGGCCGCTTTTTCACTGTTCCGCTGACGCGGATTGACCACTCCGGACGGAGCTTGTCTGCCATTTCGTGCGCGCCAACTTCTTTAGGTAAAGCGACTGCCTGTACAAAACCGGTTTCATCCCGTATGTCTAAGAATATCAGCTTGCCGTGGTCGCGCCGCACGGACACAAACCCCGATACGGACACTTCAGTATCCACAGCCCCATGCAGATTTTTTATATAGATTCGTTCCATAGCCATATACTCTATATTATGAAAGACCGACGCGCTCTCTGATAAATGACATCTTCTTCCGCGCGCGTTCACGCGCCCTCTCTCCTCCCTTTTCCAGAATTGCCGTGACACGCGCCGTGTCTTTGGCAATATCTTCGCGCCGCTCGCGGAGTGGCGCTATAAACGCGCGCATATTCTTTATGAGCATTTCCTTGGACTCTTTGTAGCCGATACCGCCCTCGCGGTATCGCCGTTCAATCTCTGGCAGTTCACCGGTACTGAAAAGCCGGTGGTATGAAAAAAGCGTATCACCTTCCGTGTTTTTCGGCTCGCCCACTCCTTTTGAGTCAGTTACAATGCTCATAACGGATTGTTCTATTTCATCATCGGACGCGAAAAGCGGAATAATATTTCCGTAACTCTTACTCATTTTTTTACCGTCAATTCCCGGCACAGTTTCTGTTTCAGACAATATAAGGTGTTCTGGCAATGTGAACATATCACCGTAAATACGATTGAATTTTTCCGCGGTGTCACGAGTAATTTCCACATGTTGTTTCTGGTCTTGCCCCACGGGCACGGCATCCGCGTCTTGTATCAGAATGTCTGCCGCCATAAGCATTGGATAGTCAAAAAGCCCAACATTCACTTCTTTATCTTTTGCGAGGGCGTCTTTGTATGCGTGAGCGCGCGATAGATACGGCATTGTGGTGATGCAGTTAAATATCCACGCGAGCTCGACCACTTCCGGCACATCAGATTGCTTGAAGAGGAGTGTTTTTTCAGGATTCAGACCGATTGCAAGATAATCCATCGCGATGGCGATGGTTTGTTCACGAAGTGTTTTCGGGTTGCGTTCGGTGGTGAGCGCGTGATAATCGGCGATGAATATCATCGCATGATATGAGTCCTGCAAAGCAACGAATTGCCGCATTGCCCCGAAATAATTTCCAATGTGTATCCGTCCGGTCGGTTTAACGCCCGAAACCAAGGTTTTTTTAGCCATGTCTATCATGAGGAAATAATAGCGTATTATGTCTCTTTCGTCACATGAGTCGGTAATTCAACATAAAACACAGAGCCCCTTCCTTCTCCTTCGGATTCAGCCCATGCGCGGCCATGGTGAGCTAGTGCTATTTGCGCCACCACATAGAGTCCCAATCCGGTACCGCTGGTATTTGTTTTTGCCGCGTCTTTCGCGCGTGAGAATTTTTGGAAAAGTTTTTCCTGTTCTACCGCCGGAATGCCGATGCCCGTGTCTTTGACGGCAATCAAGACGGTGTCCGCTTTCTTTTTTTCAAGTATGACCGATACTGACCCATGCGGAGTGTACTTGATAGCGTTGTCAATCAAGTTTGAAATAATTTGGGTGATTTTGCCGGCATCAGCGGTAATGTTCATATCGCCGGCAGGTGCCGCGAAAGAAAGCGCGAGCCCCCTGTGTTCCGCGATCGGTTGCATATCCAGAACCGTATCCGCGATTGTTTTTTTCAGGTCAAATTCAATGAAATCATATTTCATTCTTCCTTGTTCAATACGCGATACATTCAAAAGGTCGTTCACAATAACGACGAGTCGCTGGCTTGATTCAAAAATACGGTCAATCGCTTCGCTGATTTTTTTGCTCGTAATTTCCCCAAACGAGCCTTCAAGAAGCATAGAGGAGTACCCTTTTATCGCAGTGAGTGGCGAACGGAGTTGGTGCGATGCGATAGAAAGAAATTCTGATTTTTGTTGGTCAAGCTCACGCAGTCGCGCGTTAGCGCGCGCAAGGTCCTTTGCAAGCCTCTCCATTTTTTCGCGGGTTTCAATTTCCCGCAATATACCGCGGATAAGCAGGATACCCACGGTAAGAACCAATAGAAAGGTACTAATCCTAAAGATAAGGACGCTGTTGCTGTCAGAAAATATTACTTCAAGCAATACGGCAATTGCCAGTACAAAAATAAGAAATGAAGTGCCCAAAACTTTAATATCAAATAATCGTTGACGAAAAATTGCATAAGCCGTGAACATTACAAACGGGAGCAGGAAAACCGCTCCCAATGGAATATAGTCAGAATTGTTGAAGAACACGGGGAGAATAAAATTAAAAATGATGAGCAATATAAATGTGAGAAGAGTCCCGATTAAGATAATCCGCAACTGATGTTTTTCTGTACCGGTAGCGCTTCTCATTTTTTGTATTAAGAGATACAAACCCGTGAGGATAAAGCTTAGGACTGTGGTGCCGAAGAGCGCTATTGCCGGACCGTTGATAATTTTTGTAATATGCCCGTCTTGGCCGATTGCTCCAATGGATTCAAACACAAGCGGTGTCAATGTCACGAGTGACGCGATTGCTACGAATGGAATTAGTACGCGCTTATATATGTTCGGCAACGCAAAATGCTCTTTCGGAAAAACATAAAACAAATGAAAGAACAAAAAAGCGTGCCATGTTGCCAAGTATATGACTATTTTTGTAAGCCGGAACGAAAACTCAGGATCTGAAATGTTGTATTGGAAATAATTTGCGATACTCCACGCAATCGTAATGATTGAGAAAAGAAAAAATGCGAGCGCGGTTGCGCTTTTTTTATTGCTGTAGTAAACCGTAAAACCCAAAACACCGATTGCGGCAACCGCAATAGCAACGGACAACAAGTCAAGGTTAGAAAAAATATCTATTGTGCCGATTCCTTGTATCATTACATTATATTTTTTCTGTTATATGTGGAACAGAACGCGACGAACGGCTAGTCGGCTCGGTTCCGTGTCCGATTCTGAATACAAACGCAATTGCTTCATTCCTAACCCCAAATATATCTTTTAGGCGGCGGTATGCGCCGAGTGCCTGTCTGATATGGCGGTCTTCAAACTCTTTAGTATCTCCGGCTTCGAATCGGCGCGCCATGAACACAAGGCCTGTAATCGGCTGGAAAGAGAGTCCGAGTTTGGTGCCGGTGAGCCAGACCCTCTGCGCCGCGCGACCTGCAGTAATAAAATCTTTCGCGTTGTCCCCGACTGCAATAATAGCACCTGCCGCCGCGCTTTTGGCGTAGGTTGCAGCGTTGCCTGAAGCGGCAATTTTTGAAAAACCTATTGTGTTGAGAGCGCGCGCAATCGGCCAATGTTTTAATGCGCGGAACATGACACGCGCCGGCGGCGGCAGTTCCAAACTTTGTATAGGCAGGCCTTTTTCCGAGCGGCTTTGTTCATCGTTCCGCCAGATAATTTCCTCGAAAAAAAGCCGGTGCAGCTCACGCATTTCAAGAGCGATTCGTTCCATTGTAGCCGAACATTTCCCTATTATTTCGCGCTCTTTTTTGTTTGTTTTAAGAACAAGGCTTGCGCCTTTTAGTCCGGCGATACTTTTTTCAAGCTCTTTTGTTTCCGTTTCGGTAAGCTGGGTATCCGCATACGCTTTCCGATTGGTAACTCGTTGTCTGATAAATGGGTACAAGGAACTTTCAACAGTGTTGCCGGCTACCATGCTGATTCGTGCGGTCAAATTTGCATTATTGTGTTCCGGAAACAGCAAAACCTCCGCGGTATATCCGTGATGCATTGCTGACAAAACGATATTTTCAATCAGTGCGCCGTGCGCTATGTATGTTCCGCCTTGTTTGTAATTTAAAATAGGGTGGTCACGGTCCGGAATCATATGCACATCAATCGTGTCACCTGAAACCTCAAATCGCCACGGTTGTGAATTGCTTCCCGATGGCGCCCATACGGCATCTTCAATAATTAGGCGGATAGCTTCGTTCATATATAGCGCGGATATTATTCAAGTCCGATAATTGTTAAAAATTTTTTCCGCACCGCTTCCCGCTCGGCACGGTTTTGTTCATAGTCGGGGTCAAAAATTGTGTCCAAGTTGACTTCTAATTTTCCTGTTTTGAGCGGTTCGCCGAGCGCGATGCGTTTTGCGGTATATGCAATTGCTACGCCGGCAAGCGTTGCCGCGTCTCCGAGTTGTGGCCATGAGTAGAGAGTTTTTCCGACTAGGAGAAGTGATTCCATCATACGAGGGACGATTCGGTCGGCACCGGCGATTTTTGTCGCGAGTTTCGGCATATCCGGCGGAGCAATTTTTTTGAACTCTTCCACCGTCAGATCTCCGGCCGCGCCATTAAATATTTTAGTATCTGGATTAAGGTCATATCGCTCAATATCAACGATGATATTATCGCCGTTGTCGGTTGCCATAACGACGGGCAGGCGCCGTTTTTTTGCCTCAATCCGGAGACTGATTTTCATTTCAAGATTGTCCATTTCTTCAACCACCAGGTCGGCACCGTCAAGGAAAGCATTCATATTGGCGTCCGTGATGCCTTCTTTGAAAATTTCTATTGTCGCATATGGATTCATCTGATAGAGATAGCGTGCGGCAGTGGTGGCTTTGTTTTCGCCAACTTTCGTAAAATCGTAGCGCATGCGATTCAGGTTTGACCCGGAAATTTCATCCGGGTCGGCAAGTTTGATGCGTCGTGCTCCCCCCATCATGCCGATAGTCAGTGCCGCATGGCTTCCTACCGAGAGACCTGCGACCGCGATCGTAAAATCATACCAGCGTTTCTGCTCCGCTTCCGTAATAATATTTTTATTGCGCGCGGTTCGAAGCTCTTGGTGGAGGCTGTCGTCAAGGTAGTGTACAAGCCGTCCGTTCCACGGAAAATAAAACCAGCGACCGGTGTTTTCAAGAGACGCGCCAAGCAAATGCTCTTTTTTAAAGGCCTCATACTCGCCGGTATGGTCTGGGCTGAACTTGAAGCGCGGATTTCGTATTAAAAAAAGCTCTTCAAGAAGCGTGTCGTATTTGTCTATAACTTTTAAGATTGGATACTTCTTGTTAAATGCTTCACGCGTCATATCCGACTGCTTGTATTCAATTGGCGTGTCCATATGCGCTTTATTTTAGCATTTGTGTATAGGCACGACAAATACTTGAGCACACAGATGTCTATTCTGTATATTGTCTGAAAGCGTTTTTGACCGCCCCCATGTCTTTGTGTGTCGGTATATTGATTCGGATTGCATTGTCCAACATCCCAAATGCACCTGGTGCGCGAAATATATGGTTTGCAAGTATGTTGGATTTTTTGAGTGACGCAAGAAAATTTTCCGGCTTGTCTACGCGAACAATAATCGCATTTGTGCAGGAATCATATGCTTGCAGGCCACATGTACCGCGCAGAAATTCTGTAAATTCCTTTCTGCGGTTTTGAAAATCAGGCATGAGAGCCAAAATGCTCTTTTGGTGTTTGAGGACAACTGTTCCGACATGCGCCGCAACTCCGCTTACACTCCACGGTAGGCGGAGCGTCAAAAAGGCATCTATTATCTCTGGTGCCGCAAGCACATAGCCGAGCCGAAGACCGGCACATCCGAACGCTTTTGAAAACGAACGGGTTATCATTACATTCGGATACCGCATCAAGTATGGAGCGCTTGTTGTTTCATGCGCATACTCAAAATACGCCTCGTCAACCAATGTCGGGATATTCTTTTCCGCTGTTATAGAAAGAATGTGTTGCAACGCAGTATTCGGTATTGGCGAACCGAGCGGATTATTTGGATTACATAATATCAGCCCGTTTACGCCTCCTGTTTCAAGCGCGGCAATTGTTTCTTCCACAGGAAATGAAAATGATGGATAAGTATTTCGGTATGCAATTAGCTGAATGTCAGTATCAAAAATTTTTGCAAGATGGTGATAGATGGAAAATACCGGCGATGGCATAATAACTCGCGCGCCATTTCCAAAATACATCAAAAAGAGAAGTTGGATCGCGTGGTCGGAGCCGTTCGCAAGGGCAATCATCTGTTTTGGCAGTTTGGTATACGCCGACAGCTGTTCAAGCAGCGTGTCATATTCCGGATAACGGTTCCAAGTATCAGATGGCATTGTTTCAGCTATCGTATGTGCTGAAAGCATGCCAGAGACATCAGGATTTTCATTTAAATCAAGCCGAATGGTACCAGCACGGTCTGTCGGCGGTTTCCAGCGCGCTGTCTTTCGCAGTTGCGCTATGAGCGCCTGCTTTATTTCTTTTGTGCGATTCCCCATTTTTGTTTTGCTCCTGTTTTGAAAAATCGAGTGTCTCCGTAAGGATACAGTAGCACATGAGGGCGCGCACGCTTTCCTATTTCGCGGTGTAAGCGTTTGTATTCAAGATTTGTATCACAGAGTGTTGTGACAAGCGTATTGGCGATAGTGCGCGAAAGTGCCCGTTCCGGCCGCCGTCCGTCTCGGAGCTCAATATGTACTTCAAGATATTGATTGTGCCTGTTATCTGTCTTTGAGAATGCCGTAAACTTGCCGGTAATCGCGTTTTGTATTCCATTTTTCATAAGTCCGTCACGGATATTTTCAGGGTAGATATTAATACCATAGAGGAATGTCGTGTGGTCGCTTTTTCCAAAAACGATTGCGAACGGCAATTTCCAGATTGTATCGGCTATGCCCGCCCTCTCCGCTTCTTTTTCCAAGTCTATGCCGTTCTTTTTGAAGAGCATTTTCATACCGGCGTAGGAAATAATCTTGCCGTCATCGCTGATATCATAGCGGACAAGCGGCAGTCCGCTATATGCCGAAAAAATAAGATGTCCGTCGTTTTCTTCAAAATATCGGAACATCGGGTTGTATTGTACTAAACTTGGTTCGCGGTTTGTATCGCCAAATACATCTTTTTCCAGTGCGCTGTGTTTTCGCGCGGTACGCTTGATGAAAAGCGAAAGCGGCGTCTCATGTCCTAAAATGAGCGCGTCGGCAGTGCCGTAGATATTGAGTGAGTCGCGTAGCGGTTTCGTACTGCCGACTTTTTTATACAAATAGTCGCGCCAGCGTTCATTGACAGGTTCTGCGGCAAACAAAAATTTAATATTGTATTTTTTCAGCGTCATATGTTGCGATGACGCAGCGTCAATAATGTCTTTCACGAATGGCGGATAGCCGGCAATAATAATTTGGTCATATTTACCGCCGAACGCCTGTATGATGCGAAGTGTCTCGTTTTTGTCTATGCCAGGCGTAAGTACGGTGAGCGGGTACCGCCCTGCAATATCTTGAACGCTTTTGTAGGTAATTGTGCCGGCAACCCACATACCCATTGCAAATGTGACGATGAATAAAGTAGATTTTTTATCAATATCAAAATTTGTTTTGAGAAATGCCTCATGTGAATATATAGCTTCTTCTTCTTGCGCAACGCTCCGTGGCCAAAAAAAGGGCGTGCCGCTTGAGCCGGAGCTCATTGAGACCATTGTTGCATCCTGCAATTTGCCGTCCCACGCAAGCTTCTCCAGTGGATACTCCATAAGGTAATTTTTTTTGCTGACAAGCGGAATTTGTGAGAAATCCTTGATTGTCCGTATTGATGCCGCCCGAGTACGGTTTTTGGCAAGAAAATGTTTATATGCAGGTACACGCTGCGCTGCTTCTTTAAATAGCTCAAGCGCCATACTCTCTCCGCGCGTCTGCCAAAAGAGCTCGCCCTTTTTTTGGAGCGCTTTGCCATATTCATCAGCGTTTTTAAATTGTGTAACCGGGTGTTTCATCAGAGATATTTTTTGTATTTAAGCATATTTTTATACAAAAGTCAAGAGTATGGTACATTGCCTCGTGGCTGTGTGTGCTTCTATATATTGATATTGTATGAAAAAAACGGGTTTCCCGCTACCGGAAATCTCGTTTTTTCTTTATCGCTGAAGGTCACTCTAAAATCGGGAACCTTTTTACTAATTGGTTTTGTCTCCACCAATTTCCAAAGCCGAGCACCGTGCCTGCTTGAAGCGGGATAAAAAGCAATACAAGCAACGCGTATATAATGTGTTCGTCTATAACCGGATTATGTTCCGGCGGAAGCGCGGCAAGATATATGAGAGTCATCATAAGCGCGCCACTGATTCCGGCAATTTTCATGCCGATACCAAGCATAAGCGCCAGACCGACACCAAGAAGTCCTGCCATGTATAAAAAATCAACAATTGCGTTTCCGGCAAGCGATTGGAAAAACGGAGCAAATGGTCCGGAGGTGCCGTATGTAAGAAAGCCGTATGCTGGTGAAGTACCGGATAGCGCGGCGGGAACCTTTTCAATAAATGCCCAAAGAAAAATAAAACCAAGCGCGATGCGAAGCGTGCCTACCAAGTGTGAAAACACCGCTTCTTTTTTAACATTTGCATCAATGTCCGTATCTATATTTATATTCATATATTGTAAATATTATACCGATACCAAAAGAAGGATTGCAAAGAATGCGGCAGACCATGCCGATAGAGCCATTTCAGTTATGAAAAATGGCGTCATGGTGTCGGAAAGCGGAATATAATCACCTGCAAAAAGCATCAGACCGGCAATAATAAGCGCGCCGACCGATATCGTGCTTAAAAGGAGTGCCTCTATTCCCTTTCTGAACAGACCGTCAGGATATTCAATAAATATAAGGCGGTTGAGCCGCCAATGCAGTACAAGCGTTATGATAATAAAGAAAACGCTTTGATACCAAAACGCCTCCTTTGCTGAATTGCCTAGGGCATCTAATGTGTCTGAAGCAGGAACGACTATCCAAAGAAGCGATGTCAGCAGTATAGACAAAGGAAGTGATATCGCGCGCGTTTTGCCTCCATAGAGTGCGTATACTAAAAAAACACCTAGGAGCGCGAGAAGCACCATTGTCTCAAGTGAGAGCTCAAGCACCGAATTTGCCGCGGCCGCGGCAAATGGAATGCCGGTAATGTATTCCATAGTATAAGTATAGTATAGATACTGCTAAATTCCCTCCTTTTTGAGTTCGTCAATAAGTTTCTTCGCTTTTTGTGAGAGTTTATTTGGCATCAGTATGTTGATACGAACAAGAAGATCGC
>PCTL01000024.1 GCA_002771515.1 Candidatus Lloydbacteria bacterium CG22_combo_CG10-13_8_21_14_all_47_15
AGAGTGGCCATAAGTATGTATAATCAAACCACACAACATCCGGCTTCCACCTATCTAGAATGCCCAAAACGGCCTCTCGCGTGTCCTTATGGGCATATTCATACGCCGCGCCATCCCAATACAATGGATTTATGAGTCGTTTGAAATAAAATAACGCCTGCTCCAATCTGTTTCGTTTCTTCTGTGATTCATAAGGCAGAATAGTAACGGGAATCTCGTGCCGGCTTGAAAAATCATCAATATCCTTTCTACTCTGAAAATCAAACACTTTACCGATAACACGCACATCAAAGCCAAGCCGTTTCATCTGAAGCAGTCCTTCATAACGGTCTTTCTCGCACGCGCCGAGCGGAGGAATCGGGAAACGAGGCGTAATAACAAGCACTCTCTTCCTCATAAGCACTTACAATATCATACTTCCGGTCCATTTTACAGAAAAAAAGACCCGCCGAAACGGGTCTTTTATCAAACGCTATGATGGTAATATTCAATGCTCGGTGCATTCCGCGGAGCGAAGCCAATTGAAAAGACGGTCAATACCTGCTTCCACCGATATAAACGGCTTCCACCCGAGCGTTTTCTTAAGTTTAGTTATATCACTCACATATACTTTCTGGTCACCGGGGCGCCACTCCGCGAATGAATACGCGACAGATGGGTTCTGTGTCTTTTTTCGAAGAATCTCAATAAACTCAAGAAGAGAGAGTGTATTCTCCAGTCCGCCACCTATGTTGAAAATCTCTCCGGAAATATATTTTGAGCATTTAATATATTTCAACGCCGCGTCAAACGCGCGAATAAGGTCTGAAACATACAAGACATCGCGCACCTGTTTGCCATCTCCATACACGGTAAACGCTTCGCCTAGCAATGCTTTTCTGGCAAGATACGCGACCCACCCTTGGTCTTCCGTACCGAATTGACGCGCCCCGTAAATGCATGAACTTCTGAACACAACCGTCTTTAATCCATAAATGCGCGCGTAATCCCGTACATACTGGTCAGCCGCGCCTTTTGAACATCCGTACGGCGAATGAAAATCAAGCTGTGTTTTTTCAGAAATACCACTTCGCAGACGCGTGAAGTAATAGCGTGTCGGTGTGAGCGCTATTGGAGTGTCAATGTTCCCGTATACTTTATTGGTTGACATAAAAATAAGCGGGGGAGTTGCTCTGCGGTATTGTGCGGCGCGTCTGATTGCTTCAAGTATATTGAGCGTACCAAGCGCGTTTACTTCAAAATCATGCAGCGGATTCTCAACCGATGTCGTTACAGCGACTTGCGCCGCGAGATGAATAACCGCGTCGGCACGCCGTACCAGCGCACGCAAGGTAGTGAAATCGCGTATATCGCCTTCAACAATTTTGAGACGGGGAGCGTCAAATGATTCAAGCCATAAGCGGTTGCGTAACGCGCCTTCACGCGAAAAATTATCAAACACAATAACCCGCCACCCTTTATTCAGGAAATACTCCGCAGTATTGCTACCGATAAACCCGGCGCCGCCGGTAATAAGAATTGTTGCCATCACATTGCCCTCTCATATATAAAAATATAAAAGACCAAACTATGTTTGGTGTATCACAGTTGGGGATGTTAGACAAATCTGCGCGCGCATAACTCTGCGCCTATGACTATGCGCCTATGACTATGCGCCTATGACGCGACGCATATAACTCTGCGCCTATGACAACAGGTTAAATTTAATGATATGCCAGATTGCGGCAAAACCGTCTTTCCAGTTTATCTTCTTCCCTTCCTCGTAAGTGCGGCCGTAGTACGAAATGCCAACTTCATAAATCCGCCAGCGCCTTCTGTAACCGCCAGAAAGCACAGTCCCGCCATGCGCGATTTTCGCGGTCAATTCCGGCTCAATGCCGAATTTTTTTGATTCCAGAGTATCTTTGAAGCTGTCAACAACCTCTTTCCTGAATGCCTTATAGCAGGTTTCCATATCCGAAAGGTTCAGACCTGTAAATATGTTTGAAAGCATCGTAAGAAATTTATTCGCGAGATAATGCCAGATGTAGAGCACGCGATGCGGGTCGCGGCCGATAAACCGCGAACCATACACTACATCGGCATGCCCCGATATAATCGGGGAAAGCAGGCGCGAGTATTCATTCGGGTCATACTCAAGGTCAGCATCCTGAATTAGAACAATGTCGCCGTTTGCCGCCTGAAAACCTGTTTTCAACGCACCGCCTTTCCCTTGATTTTTGTCATGCAATATAATCCGAATACCTTCAATTCTTTCTAATATCTCCCTTGTACCGTCAGTGGAACCATCATCAACGACAATGATTTCTTTTGTCCGTACACCGTGTACAGAAACACCGCGAACGAGCCGTAGCAGCGTTTCAATGGTCTCTTTTTCGTTGTATGCCGGAATAATGACGGATAATTTCATTGTACCTAATGTTTAACTCAAAAATTCGCCAATTCGTTCCCGAATCCTATCAAGATTCCTAAGTGCGTCAAACCCCGCATTCGCGAAAAAAACAAGCGTCAGCGCTATAAACGCTTTGATTTCATCGCGCTTCTGAAAAATATCAAGCGCGCCATAGCCCGCAAATACCGCAAACATCGGGTACGCGAGAAAGCGGTAGCGCGTCTCAACGATAATACCGATAATCGCGAGCGGCATCATTAGAAGTATGATTGCCAAAAGCCGAGCGCGCTCCATCGTCTCCGGCGGCGCGTGCCGCATGCGATAAATACCCCAGAAACCAAAGATAAATAAAAAAATGGAATACAAAGCGGATAAAATAAGCGTCGCCGCCCTGCTGAACCCTTCCAGATGAAACCAAAATCCGGTCGGCCTAGCGAATGAAAAATAAATTGACGCGCGTTCCAGCGTAATTTTCAAAAATTCAATAGGGTGGAGCATGATAAAATTGAGCGCCGCTTGGAGCGCAAGCTTATTCCCGACGATTCTCCCTTGGCTCATATATTCTTCATTTAACGCGTAAGGTTCAAGCTCTCCTGTTGCGCCCGGATGATTGCCCGCCAGCAAGTCGTACCCAAACGCAAGGTTTGTCGGAATAAAGGTGCCATAGACTTCATAATTTCTCACAGTCCATGGCATAAATACAAACAAAAGCACGGCACAGAACACGGCGCATTCAGATAAATGCTTCCGGTATATGAAATATCCGGCAAACGGAATGAAAAGAAATGCCGCTGGGGTCCTAACAAGTACCGCGGCGCCTAACAAAAGCGCTAACACAATAACGCGCCACACCGCCCGCTCATCAGTATTCACATACCGAAAAAAGGCGTACACGCTCGCGGCGATAAGAAACACACCGAGTGTTTCAGTCATAAGCATTCCGTTTATCGTAATGAGATCCGGGGAAAAGCCGATAAGTGCTGCGGCAATGAGGCCAAGCGGCACACTCCATTCTGATGTAAAAATTTCTTTTGAAATCAAAAATACCAAAAAAGCCGTTGCGGCGGCAAGCAACGCATTCAATACCCAGACAATCCAAATACGATGCCCGAACACAGTGTACACGCCAGCTAGAAAAAATTCATACCCTGGTCCAACACGGAGTATCGCGATATCCTCATCATACGAAAGTGCCGTATCTTCTTTGTAGCCGTTACCTTCCGCAAGATTCCAGGCGATATTATCGTATGCCCGCGCGTCCACAGACGGCTCAATCTGAAAATAGAGAGAATATGCAAGTGATACAATGAATGTCGCGAGCACCACGAAAATAATCGCCGGTATCTGCCGTATATTAGAGGATAAACTCATGCACCAATATTACCGATATGATGCCGAAACGGCAAACTATGACGCGATGGTTTGCATAATATCCCGAACGAGATGTCCTAAAGAGTGATTTTCCGAAACGATGTTTTTAAGTGCCGGCACATCATCGGCAAAAGCGGCGAGTGGCAGTTTGTCCGCAAGTTCTTCCGGAGTCAGCATGCGTATCGTATGCGTCTCCGGAAGCATGCCGAAAAACGCTTCGTTTGAGGTGAGCACGGATATGCCGGACGCCATCGCTTCAAGGACCGCTTTATCCAAGCTCCCTGTTTCCGAGAGATTTACGAACACATCGCCTGATTGGTACAATGTTTCAATTTTTGAATATGGGACAGAGCCGATAAACGATATCTCTTTTTCAAGCGCTCCGTCGCGGACTGCGCCGGAAAGCTTCGCCAGATATTTTTCATCGTCTTTCGTCACCGGCCTGCCTGCAATTTTTAATTCAAACGAAATTCCCTTATCTTTCAGAAGTTTCGCCGCGTCAATCAGAATATGCAGATTTTTTACCGGCGTAATTCTTCCCGCGGTAATAATGCGCAACAAGTTTCCTTTCGCGTCCGTACGCTTCCCGGCTCCGCGTTTGAATTTTTCAATATCAATACCGTGCCCTGTTACCACAACTTTCCTGCTCGGAAGACGGAAACTTTCTTGTGAGGCGGTAAAGATTATATCAGCGAATTTTTCCGCAACGCGCAGTTTCAAATTAACACGCTTGTGCGTATACCATAGCGCAATCTTTTTTCCGAGCATTTTCCAGCATATTCCCGCAAGTACGATATATATCGGATTCATATGCACAAACGCCGTGTCATAATTACTCCGCTCTTTCCAAAGATACCGATACAGCCGTGTCAGATAGGTGAGCCGGCTTCTACCTTCATCTTTGCCGAGCGAAAGTACGCGGACATTTTTCGGCAAATCATACTCGCCTTTTTGTAAACAGATGACGGTAAGTTGTTCTGTATATTTTGCAAACTCTAAAAGCCATCGGTGAAAAAATCCGAGATTATCGTCGTTTTTGTCTACTTTTTGCGTAATAATAAGCAATTTCATATCAAAGTAACTACGTAGTACGCTATATAGAGTACTATGTAGTTTCGCCGCACCGCTCCCATCCGGCTTTTATTCCGGCAAGATACTCCTCACGAGAAGGCAAAAATTCTTTTGGAAATAAAGGCTTTTCTGACGGTTTTTCGTTTTTCAGCGCGGCATATAGTGCTTTAGACAGGCAGGCGCTATCGCCGACCGGACAGATACCCGCATGCGAACCTGAAACGATATCACCTGCAATTCCGACATCAGTCGTAACGACAGCAAGTCCGGACGCAAATGCTTCAAGAAGCGCCAGACCATATCCTTCATAGTTTGATGTCTGCAAAAAT
>PCTL01000001.1 GCA_002771515.1 Candidatus Lloydbacteria bacterium CG22_combo_CG10-13_8_21_14_all_47_15
GAAGCCGGCAAAGCCGTTTAACATAGAGACAATGCCGTTTAAGTCCGGTGTATCGGAAAACGCGGACCGCGCGCGGGAGCTTTCGTTTGCAAAGTACGGCCGTCCGCGCGATGAGATAGAGAAGGAGATTGCCAGAAAATATAGCACCGCGTAAGCCGTCAAAACGATGCCGTTATCTGGTAACAGTTGGCGTGGGCGGTTTTTTCCGTTATACTATCCGTACTATTATGCAGCATCTAAAAAAAGAACAAACTCTTATTTTAATCAAACCGGACGGCATTCAGCGCTCGCTTATAGGCGAGATCGTGTCGCGCTTTGAGCGCGTGGGGCTCAAGCTTGTCGGATTAAAAATGCTTGTGCCGACGGCAGAGCATATTGAAAAGCACTATACGCTTGACCCGGAGTGGAGGCGCGTCACCGGTGAGAAAACGATTGAAAGCTACCGAAAAAAGGGAGTTGAACCGCCGTCTGATGACCCGCTTGAAATTACGGCGCGGATTATTGAAGGACTCAAAAAATATATGACGAGCGGACCGGTCGTTGCCATGGTCTGGCAGGGCGCGCACTCGGTGGCTATCGTTAGAAAGATTATCGGTGGCACAGAGCCGCTCACATCGGATGTCGGCACTATTCGCGGTGATTATGTGCTTGATTCATATCAAATGTCAGATACCGATAGTCGCTCGGTCAGGAACCTGATACACGCGTCCGGCTCTGTAGCGGAAGCGGCAAATGAAATCAAACATTGGTTTGGCGAACATGAGGTTTTGAAATACCGTCTGGTAGAGGAATCTATTCTTTATGATGTGAATCTTGATGGTATTCTTGAGTAATATTCCTATTTCGTTTGCTCTTGTTTTTTTATAGACAATCGCGTATACTGGAAACAGGTTCTTCGGAAATCAACTAGGTTACCAAATCTTTAGGGAGTTCGTATGGTACCACTCCTTGGAGTGGTACTGAGAACACCCACCTGGCCAAACGCTAGGGTGATTTTCCGAGGGACCTGTAAAACCCCGCCGTTTTGTTCCGCAGATATGCGGTATAAAACGGCGGGGTTTTTCTTATTTTTCTCAGTGCCGAAGATGCATGATATACTGTGGAAACAATGCAGGAACAGAATGGAAGCATGCTTGTGCGACTTTTGACGGCACTTCTCGCGGCGCTTCTTTTTGTACAGTATCCCGCGTATCTCTATAGCTTGGGTACCCGTTTTTTTTGGTACGATATGACGCTTCATTTTTTGGGCGGAGTGTGGGTGGCGGGTATGGCGCTTTATTACCGTTTTGTGCGTGTAGGACGCGCCTCCACTCCGGCGCGCGGAAGCATGTTTTCTTTCGCTACCGTGAGTGTCTTGGTTGTCGGTATCGGTTGGGAGATTTTTGAAATTGTGGTTGATACATGGACCGGCGCTGGTGGCTACCGGTATCTTGATGGCGGAAGCGACTTAATCTTTGACATTCTCGGTGCGTCGGTCGCCGTGCTTTTTTTCACTAGGCGCTTTGCCTCGCATAAAGATTCGCGTGTATACTGAAAGATATGGAAAAAGAAATCTACACTCTTGGATTCTACGGCGGCGCCGAAATGGTGACCGGCTCGAATTTTTTGCTTTCCGGTCCGTCCGGTTCCCCGAAGATACTAGTTGACTGCGGGCTTTTTCAAGGATGCCGGCTATGTGGGGATTACAATGAAGAGCCGTTCCCATACGAACCTAAGTCGGTTGATGTGCTCATCGTGACACATGGTCATTTGGACCATGTAGGGCGGATTCCCAAACTTGTTCATGATGGTTTTCGTGGCACGATATATTCCACGCCAGGCACGCGGGATTTGGCTGAACTCGTGCTGATTGACTCAATGGGCATTATGGAGAAGGAAGCGCGACGGGAGAATAAACGCGTCTTGTATGAAAAAACAGATGTTGAGACCGCCATGTCGCTTTGGCGGACTGTGCCGTACCACGATACTTTTGCGCTTCCCGGCGGCTTGGAAGGGCGCTTCAAAGACGCGGGACATATTTTAGGGTCCGCAATGACGGAAATCTCAAAGAATGGAAAGAAAATCGTTTTTACCGGAGACCTTGGCAATTCACCGGCGCCACTCCTTCGTGATACTGAGGTAGTGGACGACGCGACATACCTTGTGATGGAAACTGTCTATGGCGATAGGAATCATGAAGGCGTAGACGAGCGTACGCGAAAGCTTGAACATATCATTGAAGAAACCATGCATGCTGGAGGCGCGCTTATGATACCGGCATTTTCCATTGAGCGCACGCAGGTTTTATTGTTTGAATTAAACCAATTGGTGGAGCATAAAAAAATCATGCCGGTTCCGATTTTTCTGGATTCACCGCTTGCCATCAAGGCGACCGCAATTTACGACAAGTACGAACGATACTTCAACAACAAAACAATGGGCATCATTAAATCAGGCGATGACATTTTCAATTTTCCGGGCATGAAATCAACACTCAAGACCGAAGAGTCAAAAGCCATTAATGATGTACCTAACCCGAAAGTGATTATGGCAGGTTCCGGAATGTCCGAGGGCGGCCGTATTATCCACCATGAGAAGCGTTATTTGCCGGACCCGAAAAGCACGCTCCTTTTGATTGGTTATCAGGCGCCACGGACGCTCGGCCGAATGCTACAGGATGGCGCAAAAGAGATCACCATTGCGGGCGAAAAAGTGCCCGTGCGCGCGCGCGTTGCAAATATCCGCGGCTTCTCGGCACACAAGGATTCTGACGGGCTTTTAGATTTTGTGTCCCATGCCGCGCCGAATCTTGAGAAAGTGTTTCTCGCGATGGGCGAACCGAAGTCGTCGCTCCATTTTGCACAGCGGCTCTATGACAATTTTGGCATGGAAGCTGTTATACCGAAGAAAGGGGAGACATTTGATATTGAATTTTAGAAGAATAAAAAACACCCCGTACAGGGTGTTTTTTAGGTCTATTTTGTAGCAGCTTTCACAATCCGTGCAAATGTATCGGGACTTTCCGTAGCAATTTCGGCGAGCATTTTGCGGTTGACTGATATATTCTTCTGCTTCAGAAGATTAATAAAGCGGCTGTAGGAGAGCCCGTGCGCTCGAATTGCCGCGTTGATATTGATGTTCCAGAGCCCGCGAAAACTGCGCTTTTTTGCGCGCCGGTCGGCAAACGCATGGTGGCCTGCATGAAGTATGGCCTCGCGTGCCTGGCGCTTTTTCGTGCTCCTGCCGAAGCGGTATCCTTTGGTGCTCTTCAGAATATTCCGGCGGCGTTTTGCCGCGCCTGTACCTTTTTTGACTCGTGGCATAGTGCTGTGCTTAGTTTATACGCCTGGAAGAAATCTCCCGCGCGCTTTCTTGCCCATAGTAAACTGCGCTTGTCGCTTGCCGGCAATATTGCGCGTTCCAGACTGTTTTGCGTTGAAATGGTCCTGTCCGGGTTTGCGACCCATGAGTTTGCCGGTTCGGGTTACCCGCAGCCGTTTTGTGTATGATTTGTTTGTTTTCATTGTATTTATTTCTTTTCAATTATGACCATTAGCCCCTTCGGACTCTTTTTCAGCGGTTCGGCAATCTTATACTCTATTGGGATCAAACGCAAGATACGCTCAAGACGCTCTTTGTGGAAGTTTTTGTCCAAATATTTGGCGCGCCCACCAAGGAAAAGCTCAATTTTGACGCGGTGTCCTTCCTTCAAAAATTCCGCTGCGCGCTTTGCCTTGAGCTCAAGGTCATGTTCGCCGGTGCCGATTTTCACCTGAAGGCTTTTTGTTTCGGTCTGGTGCCGATTGGCATGCGCATCTTTCTGCTTCTTTTTCTCTTCGTATTTCCACTTGCCGTAGTCGGCGATTTTTGCGACCGGCGGGTTAGCGGCTGGGGATATTGCAATCAGGTCAAGCCCTTTTTCTTCCGCGAGACGGAGTGCGTCGTCACGGGACAAGATTCCGACATTAGTGCCGGATTCATCCACCACGCGAAGTTCGCGCGCCCGTATTTGGTTGTTTATAGGAATTCGCTGTTTCAAAAATTTTTTAAAAATATACTATTGTTTTTGCCGCAGGACACGCGGCATAACAGGAAAATTATAACCTATCCGCATCAGCCGGTCAATCTTTTGGGTTGACTCTTTGCTAATGCATGATAACAAGAAGAAGGAGAGGACGATTCCGTTTTTTATAATTTCTTTTTCACAATCTCCCTGAAAGGGGGTGAGTGGCGTGGCTAACATACAAGCGATATGTGCGTTCCTAAAACAGTGTTATTTTTTTGCACGGTGGTATGTCGGCGCTTTCTTCGGATTGTATATTTCGGCAAACCAGCTCACATGGTTTCGGATGATTTGTGCCGTACTCCTTGTGCCGCTTTGGCTCTTTGGTGATAGCGCCACGAGGTATACGATAATCGCTTTATGGGCGGTCTGTTGGGCGTGCGATTGGCTTGATGGCGCCGTGGCGGATGCAACAAGTACACGGAGCGATTTCGGAAAATGGTTTGACCCGCTTGCCGACAAAGTGCAGTTCTATATCCCCGCGGCGCTTTTCGTATATTCGTTTACTTGGGTGCCGTTTATCTTAGCGTTTTTACTGGATACATATTCAACTATGAAGCGGGGGTTTGGCGGTGGTGGTATCGCAGGTGGTACGGCAAAAGATGTTGTCGGCGCGAATTGGTACGGAAAATGGAAAACAGGATGTCAGGTCATCTTTTTCTTTATGTCCGCACTTGCATTTGCGGACGATGGACAGCAAGGATATTTTGAAATGTACGCGTATAATATCGGACAAGCCGCACTTTGGACGGCCATCGGCCTCTCATTTGTATCGCTTTTTTTTCGCACTCAATATGAGGCATAAAACCACGGCATATATTTAAAATGCGAACCTGATATCAGGTTCGCATTTTTAGCACTATGGATTTATATGTATTGAAGCATATTGATTGTATTTCGGTTGCGCATTCAGCCGTTTCTAGATACTATATCGCAAAAGCCAACCGTTCTTTATAACTGTCAATAGGAGGAAGGAAATGAAAAATAGACCGAAAGACGATTTTTTCGCGCATTTGGAAGACGAAGGTATCGGTGTGACCTTTGGCGATGTTCAGTTGAAAACAAAGTATTCTACGGTACGCCCTCCAGATGTTTCGTTGGTTTCTCGTTTTTCGCGGCGGGTTCCGCTTAAGGTGCCATTTGTAAGCGCGGCGATGGATACGGTGACCGAGTACCCGATGGCAATTGCTATGGCAAAAGCAGGAGGTATCGGCATCATCCACCGCGCGATGTCTCCGAAAGAGCAGGCACGGCATGTGACGCGCGTGAAGCGATATATGAATCCATTTATACCGGATCCGATCTGCGTATTTGAGACGGATACGGTGGAGAGCGTGTTGCGCATGAAGGAAGAGAAAGAGTACGACTTTGATACTTTTCTCGTATTGAATGCACACGGCAAGCTGTCTGGTGTTTTAACTAGTAGAAATTTCAAGCACTGCCTTGAGAATGAAGTGTATTTGACGGTCGGCACGGTGATGGCGCGGGACGATCTTGTCACGGCGCATCCCGATACTTCTTTTGAAGAAGCATTTCAGCTAATGCGGAAGTGTCCGGGAGATGGCATCGGCCTACTGCCGCTCGTTGATGAGAGTGGTATGGTCGCCGGCCTCTATACTTGGAAAGATATCAAGCGGCGGAAGAGCAGTGAGACGGAAGCATATAATACTGATACCGATGGCCGTCTTATTGTCGGCGCGGCGATTGGAATCGGCGATGCCGGACTTGCGCAAGCCGAACTGCTTGTTCTAGAGGATGTTGATGTACTTGTGATTGATGCGGCGCACGGAGATACGGAAACAATTGTTGATATGGTCCGTGTGGTAAAAAAAGAATTTCCCGATGTTGATGTCGTTGCGGGGAATATTTCCGAAGCTGATGCGGTAATCCGTCTTATACAGGCCGGTGTTGATGGCATAAAGGTTGGTCAGGGCGGCGGCTCTATCTGCACGACGCGGACTGTGGCAGGTATCGGTTGTCCGCAGGTTTCTGCGGTTGCGCTTTGCGAGCGCGCAATCAGGTATACGCACAAAGACATACCTGTTTGTTCAGATGGCGGCGTGACAGAATCAGGGCATGCGGCTATCGCGCTCGCCGCCGGCGCCTCAAGCGTGATGATGGGAAGAATATTTGCCGGTGCGAATGAAGCACCCGGCGATATCATCATCTATCCCGATGGACAACGGTTTAAGCGCTACGACGGCATGGGTTCGCAAAGTGCTATGGAGCGGAGCAGTGCCGCGCGCGAACGCTACGGTGGAAATGGGAGCGGAAAGACAGTCCCTGAAGGCGTAGAAGCGATTGTGCCGTGTCAGGGGCCGGTGGCGAATGTTATCAGTCGGTTTATAGGAGGGGTGAGAAGCTCTATGGGGTATCTCGGTGCGGAAACTATCAGTGCGTTTCAGATGCGTGCCGAGTTTCGGCGAGTGACAGAAGCTGGTCGCCGCGAAGCATCACCGCACGATGTGACAGTGATTCCTTTTTCTCCTATAAGCAAATAGATGTGAACATACTAACCCGCTTCGGCATATACCGAAGCGGGTTTTTTCTGCATCAAAAAGTGTGGATATGTTGCAATAGAAGAGGTGCGTCCTGAAATCACGGTGAGATAGTGAGATATTAGTGTCTTGCAGGAATAGACAAATAAAACCTCTGGATTCTGGCGTCTTTGTGTGCAATAATAGCTATATATATGGACCAAAACAATAGTGATAATGTCAAAATAGATATCGGTAGTCAGGTGCAGTATTCCACCTCGGCGGGAGATTCTACCGTATCTGGAGCGCCCCAAAAACAGGACATTGAACAGATCAGGATGGATGCGTCATCCATGAAGTGGAAGATTCTTTTTGTGGTAGTCGCGGCAATCGTTACTGTGCTGATTATTGTTTTGAGTGGTGACAAGGACATACCGCCGGAAGCATTGAAGAATCCCGACTACGGCATGCCCATCGTTGATTGATATTTTTTTGTTACTATGACATTCCGATATTATACTTTACACAGGCGCGCAGAGAGCGGTTTTACGCTGATAGAGCTTCTTGTAGTGATTGCTATTATAGGACTGCTTTCAAGTATTGTTCTCGCATCTATAAATGTTGCTCGCGACAAAGCGCGTGTATCTAAAGCAAAAGCGGAATTAAACCAGCTTAGAATTTCAATAGAAAATCTGTTGTTGGATACAAATCTTCATCCAGAGCACACGACTCTTTCTCCTTGCAGACAGGATGTTGAAGTGTATTTAAACTTATGTTCCGCAGGGGTCCAATGTACAGACGGCGGGTATTCCGGCTGGAGTGGCCCGTATATGAGTGTGGTGCCGCGAGACCCATGGGGTACATATTATTACTTTGACCCGGATTACCAATGCACCGATCAGGTTGGATGTGAAGGAGTTGTGTCCGGTACTTGGACGCGCGCAATTCTTTCATACGGACCGAACAAAACTGAAAATTATGGTCCAGGAAGTGACGACATAGTGTTGATTTTGTGCAGGGAATAATTTAGTTATGAACGATTTAGTTATGAACAAAAATCGCCCGCCTAAACGGCGAGCTGATTTTTGTAATTATGGAAACTAATGAATGACGTTAGAACCTCTTTGTTTGAATCAAAAGATAGCGCGCAAATAAATGGTTTGATGGAATGCGTAAAAACATTTGAATCAGTTGTTGTCTAGGTGAGATATGTGGAAGAAGTTAGAACCTTTGTGATACCATGTAAGTATGGAAATGGAAATGTCAATCTTTTTTGCCAAACTTTGGGGGAGCTTCTTCGTTATTTTTGGTTCACTTTTTATTATTGCCAGACAACTAGGAAGAACTATCGAGATGACCGAGGATCAAGCGTTTGTTATCTCTACTGGCTATATAACATTACTTATGGGGCTTGTAACAGTCATTTTGCACAATGTGTGGGTGTGGGACTGGCCTCTAGTGATCACTATTCTTGGTTGGTCCACCCTCATAAAAGGAATAGGAAAGATAGGGTTTCCTAATCTGATCCATCAACAGGCACAACGATTCAAAAACAGACAGTGGCTCAGTGCGTTTTTATTGATCTTTTTGGGTGCATGGCTTTTATGGGTTGGATTTTAGTGTAGTTCAAAAGACCCTTCCTCGTTGGTGGAGGAGAGTTTTTTATTCTTCCATATCGTTCTATGTCTGTGGAGATGGGGGGAATTGAACCCCCGTGCAAATGAGGACCTTCTATGAGTCTACAAGGGTAGCCGACTTTGGTCTAAGCAATCTCGGTAAAAAGTTGGCGAAATCCGAGACAGCCGATTCCTGATTGTTGTTTAAGTGTGATACTCAGAACGGATACCACACCGAGTTCCGTGATATGACACCCGACAGGACCTACGGAACCTTAGTCCTTTGGATGCGTCCGAGAATTTATGCTCGGGCGAATGCGAGACCATTCATAGCCATGAACGGGCTCTTAATTGCGTTTTTTGCAACTATTTTTGTTTGTCAGTTTTACAAGATGAACAAACCTGCTTGCCTTGCACATACAAGGGGAATCACTTGTCGAAGCCGATCATCCCCAACTACATAGCGTACTACGCAGTACGATACATAGTTGGAGAGCGGAACTAAGGAATATTCCGCTGACAGAGGTTATCTACCTGTTTTCAACGCTCGTTCAATCTCGCGTTTCGCGGTGCGTTTTTTCAGTATTTCGCGCTTATCGTGTTTTTTCTTTCCGCGCGCGACTGCAATTTCAACCTTTAGTTTCCCATGTTTATTATACACTGAAATTGGCACTATTGTCAATCCTTTCTGTTGTTCCAAGCCAGTCAGGCGCGCAATTTCTTTTTTGGATAGGAGAAGTTTTCGCGCGCGGTATGTGTCGTATGATTCCGGCGTATTTGCCGGCTGAAAAGGAGGCACATGCATACCGACGAGAAAGGCCTCGCCGCCGCGAACGATAACATGGGCGCCATCAAGCGAGCCCTGCTGTCCTTTCAGTGCTTTTACTTCGTAGCCGAAGAGTTCAATGCCTGCTTCAAATTTTTCAAGAAATTCATAGTTAAAGCCCGCTTTTTTATTTTGTACCAATGACATATTGCAAGTTTATTCTAACACAAAAAGCATCGACTTTTTCTTTTTGACATTGTGTGGTAAAATGTGTTTATCTATGGCGCGAAATAAGCATCAAAACAAGCATCAAACTCCAAGACAGAAGCCACCGGTAGTACCAGGTCCAGGCATGGGTCAGTTTATGGCGAATATTTTGGCTGTCGTTATCATCTTAATAGGTATAATCGGCCTCTTTTCGCTGTTTCAGGATAAGGAGGCAGAGATCGCAGAGGTGCCTGTTTCTGAGCTAGCGCGCGAGGTGTTGGCAGGGGATGTGGCAAAAATCACCGTCCTTAACGAGAAGCTTGAAATTGAGCTTACCGACGGCACCCTACAGTTTTCTAAGAAAGAAGTAGAAAGTGCGCTTTCGGAAACACTTGCCCGGTACGGCGTTGGCCCAGAAGCGCTTGGAGCGGTGGAGATTGGTCTCAAGAATCCGTCCGGTGTTAGTTACTGGCTTCTGAATTCGCTTCCGTTTCTACTGCCGATTCTTTTCATACTTATGTTTTTCTGGTTTATCTCTCGCCAAGTACGCGGCGCGGGTATGCAGGCGTTTACTTTTGGCCAGTCAAAAGCGCGGATTATTGAACCTGGCGACAAAAAACAGCGTGTGACATTCAAAGATGTTGCAGGCGCGAAAGAAGCGAAAGAGGAACTCATGGAAATCGTTGATTTTTTGAAAAATCCGAAAAAGTTTTTGGATATCGGCGCGCGGATTCCGAAGGGTGTTCTTCTGATGGGGGCGCCTGGGACCGGAAAGACATTGCTTGCGCGCGCGGTGGCAGGGGAGGCAGGCGTGCCGTTTTTCTCCATTTCCGGTTCGGAATTTGTTGAGATGTTTGTCGGTGTTGGCGCGTCCCGCGTGCGCGACCTTTTCAAGCTTGCGAAAAAGACGGCGCCGGCGATTATTTTTATAGACGAAATAGATGCAGTAGGGCGCTCGCGCGGTGTAGGCATGGGTGGCGGTAACGACGAGCGCGAGCAGACGCTAAATCAGATTTTGGTTGAAATGGACGGTTTCGAGCCCGCTGAAAAAGTAATCGTGGTGTCAGCAACTAACCGCCCGGATGTTCTTGACCCCGCGCTCCTACGGCCCGGGCGTTTTGACAGGCGAGTGATTATTGACGAGCCGGATGTGCACGACCGAGAAGAAATTTTAAAAATTCATGCAAACAAAAAACCGCTTGCAGAGGATGTAGACCTTCGTGTGATTGCCGAACGAACTCCCGGATTTTCCGGCGCGGACTTGCAGTCGCTCATGAACGAAGGCGCGATTCTTGCGGCGCGGGAAAATCGTAAAAAAGTACTTCAGAAAGACCTCGTTTCATCCATTGAAAAAGTAATGCTCGGCCCTGAACGAAAGAGCCACCTTCTCTCAAAGAAAGAAAAAGAAATTACGGCATATCATGAGGCGGGGCATGCGCTGGTTGCGTCAATTTTGCCGCACGCGGACCCTGTGCATAAGGTATCTATCGTTGCACGCGGGCGCGCTGGCGGATATACGCTAAAACTTCCGTTTGAGGAACGGAAGCTCCAGAGCAAGAAAGCGTTTCTTGATGATTTGGCGGTATCGCTAGGCGGGTATGCCGCGGAACAATTTATTTTCGGAGACCTGACGACCGGCCCTTCAAACGATCTTCAAGTATCTACGGCGCTTGCACGGGATATGGTGACAAAGTACGGAATGTCCGAGAAGATGGGGCCTGTTGCGCTTGAGGAGCCCGGCGGTCGGCCGATCTTTGGCCGAGAGTTCGGAAGTAAAGATTATTCCGAGCGTGTGTCTGCTGAAATAGACGCCGAAGTATCTTCTATGATGCGGGACGCGCTCAAACGGGCAACTGATATTTTGGTGAATTACCGCGGGGTGCTTGATGCCATCGCAGCCACGCTTACGACGCACGAGACGATTGAGCATGCGGAATTTGAGGCACTTTTGAGGGAACACAATATTATGCCAAAACAGCGCGAAGCGAAACCGGATGTCGTATAAAAAGAAAAGCGTGTTAAAATAAAATATTGAGAGTTGTCGCATGAGTACTCATGTATATGAATACACGCACCGCCATCTTTATTCTTATTATCGTCGCGCTTGCCGCTGTCGTATTTTTTCTGCGCGCGGATGAGCCGGTGATTGAAACTACTGAAGCCGTATTGGGTACTATTGTAGAAGAGGTATCTGTAACGGGACGAGTGAAGCCGGTTGAACAGGTTGCGCTTGCGTTTGAAAAAGGAGGCCGTGTAGCGGGACTTTTTGCTTCCGTTGGTTCGCGTGTCTCCACGGGCGGGCTTTTAGCGTCACTTGAAAATAGCGATGAACGCGCTGGGCTTGCCGAGGCAAAAGCGGCACGGGCTACACAAGAGGCTGCGCTTGCCGAGCTTATCGCCGGCAGCCGCGCTGAAGAAGTGGCCGTCACGGAATCCAAACTTCTGGCGGCAGAAAGTGCTGTTATTGATTCTCGCGAAAGTTTATTGAATGATATCAGGAATGCTTTTCTCAAGGCTGATGATGCGGTTAGAAACCGCGTTGACCAGTTTATGAGCAATCCGCGTGGTGACAATCCGCAACTGAATTTTGAGACGCCAAATGATAATGCTATTGAGCTCGCACGGGTCGCCGTCGAGCATACGCTTGTGGCATGGGGTTCGTCGCTTGCCGCACTTTCTCTTGAAAGTGATTTGCGCGCGGAAGCGGCTTCTGCGGATGATTGGCTCGCAGAGATACAATCATTTTTGAATATGGTGGCGAGTGCGGTGAACGGTATTAAGACGAATGTAGGTCTTTCTCAGACGACGATTGACAGCTGGCGGAGCGACATTTCCGCCGCCCGAACCAATGTTGAAACTGTACGCGCGAATATTTCTACCGGAAAAGAATCGCTGAACGCAAACGAAGCGACTCGCGCGCTTCGTGAAAACGAGCTTCTGCTCGCGAAAGCGCCGGCGACCGACGAAGCAATCGCGGTACAGGAAGCGAAGGTAAAAGAGGCTGAAGCGAGGGTGTCGCGCGCGGAAGCCGCGTTCACAAAGACGCTTCTTTTAGCGCCACTTGGCGGCATTGTTACCAATATACCTATTCGTATCGGCGAAATAGTCACGGCAAATACGATTGCCGTCGCGCTCATTTCTGAAGACGCTTTTGAGATAGAAACATTCATACCAGAGGCTGATATAGTGAAAGTGTCGGTTGGCGATGGGGCGCGAGTGACGCTTGACGCGTACGGGGATAGCGTTATTCTTTCCGCGTATGTTTCTGCAATTGACCCGGCCGAAACGGTGCTTGAAGGTGTCTCTACATACAAGACTACGCTTATCTTTGGCGATACGGATGTGGAGATAAAATCCGGCATGACAGCGAATGTTGATATTGAAACAGCGCGGAAAGATAATGTTGTAATTATTCCGTTGAAAGCGGTGCAATATGGCGCGGCCGGTACAGAGGTGGATATATTCTCAAATGGCTTGCGTGAGACAGTGCTTGTACAGACGGGGATTGAGAGCGCAGATGGTATGGTAGAGATAGTTTCAGGTATTTCCGATGGAACCGCCGTCGTAACTTATAGTGAAGAATAATGCATGAACTATGCGGCTCATAGAAGCGCGCAATCTCGAAAAAACATATGAGGATGGCGATGTTGCAACGCACGCGCTTCGCGGCGTTTCTTTTTCTATAGACCAAGGTGAGTTTGTGGCGGTGATGGGACCTTCCGGCTCAGGGAAATCAACACTACTTCACCTGCTCGGCTTTTTAGACCGACCGACCCGCGGAGCGTATTTTTTTGAAGGGAAGAACAGAAACGATTATACCGATGACGAATCGGCGCGTATACGCAACGAAAAATTAGGGTTTGTATTTCAAACCTTTAACCTGCTTCCGCGGACGAGCGTGTTGGAGAATGTAAAATTACCGCTTTTGTATTCCGATGTGCCGGAAAAAGAGTGGGATGAGCGCGCACACAGCGCCATTGCCGATGTGGGGCTTTCGCATAGGATTTCTCATGAGCCGAGTCAGCTCTCCGGTGGCGAACGGCAGCGTGTCGCGATTGCGCGCGCGCTTGTCACCAAACCTGAAGTGATTTTTGCCGACGAGCCGACCGGAAACCTTGATTCGATGTCTGGTAAACAGGTGATGGGGCTTCTTCAGGCGTTGAATGAAAAGGGTGGTCATACCATTGTTCTCATTACGCATGAGACATACACCGCGCGCCACGCGCGGCGTGCACTTTATATAAAAGACGGAAACATTGAGAAAGATGAAATGATAAGTGAACATCTTGCCGCTGATTCGTTTATAAAATAGCACTATGACCCTGACACACACAATCCGTACCGCACTGACAGGTCTTCACACGAACAGGCTCCGCTCTCTTTTGACGATACTTGGCATCGTTATCGGCGTGGCGGCGATTATTCTCATCGTGTCGCTTGGCAAAGGAGCGCAGTCGCTCATTTTAGACCAGATTCAGGGCATGGGACCGCGCACGATTGTGGTGATTCCGGGCAGGGAGCCAACTGGTCCCACGGATGCCGCGCAGATTTTCTCGGACTCACTCAAGGTAGGCGACCTAGCCGCACTCAAAAGGCAAGTAAATGTGCCGGGTGCGCAAAACATTACCCCAATCCTTTTCGGAGGCGAAACGGCGGCATACAAAAATGATACATTTCGCATGACGATTTTCGGAGGCGATACGACGATTTTTAATGTTTTTGATATTGACCTTGCCGAAGGCGTATTTTTTTCGGCAAACGATGTGCGCGCCAGCGCGAGTGTCGCAGTTATCGGCGCGAAAGTGAAAGAAGAACTCTTCGGTGAGCGGCAGGCAATCGGTGAACGAATTCGTGTCAAAGGAAGGAATTTGCGGGTTATCGGCGTGCTTTCCAGAAAAGGGCAGACCGCCTTCTTTAATTTTGATGAAATGGTAATGGTGCCCTACACTACTGCCGCGAACTATATTTTTGGTATCAAATATTTTCACAGGCTAATTCTTCAGGCTGAAACGGAAATGGATATTCCGCGAACGGTCGCCGATGTGGAGCGTGTGCTTCGCGATCAGCACGGCATTACCGACCCGGAAAAAGACGACTTTTTTGTGGAAACACAGGCGGATCTTGCAGATACCTTAAGTATCATTACCGATGCGCTCACGCTCTTTTTGGTGTCTGTTGCAGCAGTGTCTCTTGTCGTCGGCGGTATCGGTATTATGAACATTATGTTCGTTTCTGTAACGGAGCGGACGCGCGAGATCGGTCTGCGCAAAGCTTTGGGCGCGACGCGGCGCGAAATACTAACTCAATTTTTATTTGAAGCGATTATTTTGACCGGCATCGGAGGAATCGCCGGTATCATACTCGGCGCGCTGGTTGCGTTTGCATCCGCGACGGCGATTTCCCACCTCACCGAATTTCATTGGACCTTTGTTTTTCCGTTTTCCGCCGCGCTCATCGGGCTTGTGGTATCGGCCGGCATCGGCATTATCTTCGGTTATTATCCGGCTCGCGATGCCGCGCAAAAATCACCGATGGAAGCGTTGCGGTACGAGTGAGTCAAGTTTCTGCATGCATTTCGGAGATAGGGAAATATACTTTGAAACCCGATCAAGAAGAAGCAGTTGGAGCGCCGGCTCTCCATAGAGGTAGCCGTTCGGTATATCCAAATCATATATCGGAGTTTTTTGCGGTATAGCGAAGTGTTCTTTCAAGAATGTACGGTGTCCGTTTGTTTTTTCCGATAGCGCGAAAATAATGTTTGCCCAGTCAACGAGGTCTTGGGATACCGGCTTGCCTCCGGCGTAAGGTTCGGTACCGGCGGATTTTGTGTCAAACTCCGGGCACGCTCGGAAAAACTCCGCCGCGGTCGGACTCCGCGATATATTGGCGCTACAGACGAAGAGAAGTTTTTTCATTATCGGCCTGCCAGGACTCGAACCTGGAACCGCTCGTGTATAAGACGAGAGCTCTACCATTGAGCTACAGGCCGCCCACCAAAATAGTAGCGCATAATAACAGATTATTCAAAATGCACGGCGACAGCCTCGGCTTTTTCTTTGAGTGCCGGATGGGCGGCAAGCGACGGGTCGTTTGTTAGGATGTGTAGAACTTCGCTCCGCGCGGCCTCCACGAGCTTTAAGTTTTTGATGGCCTCCATGCCAATGTCCGACACACCCCATTGCCGTTCTCCGGATAGTGTGCCCGCGCCACGGAGGCTCATATCAAGTTCGGCGAGCTCAAATCCATTTTTAGCGGATGCTAGCGCCTTCAAGCGGTTCGCGGTGTTTTGCGCGCCGGAATCCGTGAAGATATAGCAGTACGGGCGATGCGTGCTCCGCATGACGCGTCCGCGAAGCTGGTGTAGCTGCGAGAGTCCGAAGCGCTCCGCTCCTTCTATCACGATGACCGTCGCGTTTGGCACATTCACACCGACTTCAACGATTGATGTTGCAACTAGTATTCGCGTTTTTCCATCAGAGAAATCGCGCATCGCGGCGTCCTTTTCTTTCGGAGTCATCTTGCCGTGAAGTATGCCGATTTCAAATTCAGGAAAAATATTTTTCTTGAGTCGTACCGCTTCCTCTTTTACCGACTTCGCGTATAGCGCGTACTTCTTCTCCGGGTCAGGTTCGTTGATTCGCGGGCAGATGACATAGCATTGCCGCCCCGCCGTAAGCGTTTCGCGTATTTTTTCGTAGGTGCTTGCGCGCTTGTTTGGCGGGACAATCTTTGTCTCGGGATACTGTCTGCCTTTCGGCAGCTCATCTAAGAGTGATAAATCCAGATCGCCGTAGATTGTTAACGCCAATGTCCTTGGAATCGGTGTTGCCGTCATTGAGAGGAGATGCGGCACCGGTTTCTTACCGCTTCCTTTCTGCGTAAGCGCGAAACGCTGATTGATGCCGAAACGGTGTTGCTCATCAATCACGACGAGTGCCAAGTTTTTAAATTGGACGGTTTTTTGAATGAGCGCGTGCGTACCGACGACAATTGGAATAAGTCCTTCCGATACCCATTTTAGGAACTGGCTCTTTGACACATGAGTCGATTCGTTCGGGTTTGTTTTTGAGGGAAATTTTCTGCATTCACTGCCGGTGATTAGCCCTACCGGAACGCCGGTATCTTTAAAAAAATCTATGAATGAGGCGAAGTGTTGGCGCGCGAGAATTTCCGTCGGCGCCATATAGGCGGCTTCCAGCCGCGCTGATGGCGCGTCCTCCGGCGCTGTGGTCACGATTGCGTAGCTTGCCGCCGCGGCGACTGCCGTTTTGCCAGAACCAACATCGCCTTCAAGGAGGCGCGCCATCGGGCGCCCCTGCTTTAGGTCGGCGAATATGTTTGTTACGGCTTTTTTTTGCGCGTCAGTTGCCGGAAAAGGGAATCGGGAGACGAATTTCTGTACTTCTTTTTCGGATGGTCTCACGGCAAAAGCCGGCATGTTTTCATACTCGCGCCTTGCTCGTTTTCGAGCAAGTTGAATGCAGAATATCTCTTCAAACGCGAACCGTTTACGCGCCGATTCCGCGTCTGCTCGCTTTTTTGGCGTGTGTATCCAGAATAATGCGGTTTTTAAGGCAGGGAGAGAGTAGCGCGAAAGTATGCTCTCAGAGAGCGGGTCTGGTATCTCGTCTAGAGCGCCGCTTTGTAGAATTTTCCCGATGGCATGGTAGAACCACTTTGATGTGATACCTTTTGTCTCCGAATACACAGGATAGTCAAACGGCACATTTTCCCCGTTGCTGAAAAGTGAATCGCCCACATCAATAGGTAATCCGTCTGTTTTCTCAAATTCAGGGTTGCTCATATAGAGTTCTCCTTTGCGCTCGTTCACGCGTCCATGGAATGTTCCTGTACTCATACCGTGAAGCATTGGAGCGATATATGGCTGGTTGAACCATACGGCTTTAACGGATCCTGTATGGTCTGTAATCTTCGCCTCGGCCATTGCAACGCGCGTGCGGAATCCTTTTGAGGTTTTAATACCTGAAATATTGCCGATAACGGTTGCCTGTTCTCCGGCGGAGAGTGTGTCAATAGTTTTTGTATGTGCAATCGTGCCGTATCGCGAGGGAAAGTAGTAAAGAATGTCTCTGACCGTCTCCAAGCCGAGCCGTTTGAGTGCGGTTTTTTGCGCTGGTTTAAGGCGTAGAAATACTTTTTCAAGCGTGGTTTCCGGTTGCATTCGCCTATTGTAGCGCAGGCGGCATGTTTTGCCAGCGTGTCGGTTGGCGCTTGTATTTCGCCGGTGGCAATGTAGAATCTCGGCAGAGAAATAAAGTGGTCTTTGATAAATGTGTTACTCCTTGGAAAGGATATGCTATGCAACGACAGCAGGAAGGGTGGCATCTTGTGGATACAGAATCCGCGCGGCAGGCCTTTGGCATGTCTACGGTGAATATGTTTATAAGTGGCAATGCCGCATGTGCGTACGGAGCGTTTGTTGCCGGCGCGCGATTTTTTGCAGGTTATCCGATTACGCCGTCATCTGAAATTTTCAGTATGATGAAAAAACTTATGTCTCGTTTTGGCGGTGTCGCGTACGCGCCGGAAGATGAGATTGCTTCTATCGGTATGGTTATCGGCGCGTCGCTCTGCGGAGCAAAAGCGATGACCGCGACAAGCGGACCCGGCTTCTCACTGATGCAGGAAGAGCTCGGCTTTGCGATTTTGAATGAAGTACCGCTTGTTATTATAGACGCGATGCGAGTTGGACCAAGCACAGGACAGCCGACAAAGCCGGCATCGGCGGATATCGCCGCTATTATTCACGGTAGGCATGGTGATTGCGGAGATGCAGTTGTTGTTTTGTCGCCGTCGTCGGTTACGGAATGTTTTTCTATGACGATCAGCGCCTTTAACCTCGCGGAACAATTCCGTGTGCCGGTCATCATCGCGCTTGACGGGTATTTGAGTCAGCTTGAAGAGCCATTTACAATACCGCGACATATTTGGGTGTATGAACGGATAAAAGATGCGGCGGGACCGCCGTTCGGCGTAGATGGCGCTGTTTCAAATTTTCTGCCGATAGGTGGCGCACGCCCAATTGCATATACCGGTGCTACACACGATGCATCTGGCGCGCGTAAGAGTTTTGACTCGCTCGCGTGCCGCTCGCTTATCTCGCATCTTTTGAAAAAGCAAATGAGTATTTTGCATGATGTGCAGAATATGAGCGTGTATATGCCGGTTCGGCACGAAACACATCGCGTTCATGACGCCGAATACATTGTTGTAGGATACGGCGCTTGCAGTCGCGCCGTTAAAGATGCTGTTACAAAACTTCGCTCTGACGGCATTACGGCAGGAGCAGTATTATTGAAGACGCTCTGGCCGATTCGCGATGCAATGTTTGCGCCGTATCGGCATGTGTCGCGCGTTGTCATTGCTGAAAATAATACCGGACAGATGTTCTCGCTCCTATCTCGTTTTTTTCCGAGCGAGCGGCTTGTATCGTTTTCAAAATATGACGGTGAGCCGATACGGACATCTGAGCTATACGAGTTTTGCGTACGCGCATTTTGCGCGTATCCTCGGCATATTGTGCAGGCGGTGGACTATGCGGCTCATAATGAAGCGCGAAATGTGCCGGAGCAGGAGAAAGTATGTGCACCGGCGGAAGCGTGCGAATCGGCGGTGTCCGATGACATCACGGAGCATACGGCCTATCCGTTTTGCGCAGGATGCGGGCATAAGACATTTTCCGATACGCTGCTCGGCGCGCTCAAGAACTACGGGCTTTCTGCGGAGAATACTATTTTCATTTCCGGTATCGGCTGTGGAAGTATTGTGCCAGCGACATTTAACGCGCATCTGATAAAGACATCGCACGGTCGCGCATTGAACGCCGCGCGCGCTGTATCACTTATCCGTCCTGACCACACAATTATTGTGATTTCAGGTGACGGCGATTTGGCAAATATCGGTGGCAATCATCTGCTTCACACGATTCGTGAGAAAAAACGGTTTCCAATGGCGTGTTTTTGTTTGGATAACGCAAACTACGGAATGACAGGCGGACAACCGTCGTCGACTACACCTGACAGCGCCTATGATGATACGGATTCCGCGCAGACGCCGTTTGATTTGAAGCGACTGCTCTATGACGGATGCGGGATTGATTTTTTTGCGCGCACTTCGGTCTATGACAGGGCGCATTTGAAAGAGGCGATAACACGGGCGGTTTCCGCTGCACGGAAGGGTATATCGGCGTTTGTGCAGGTCGGAAGCCCATGCACTACCTACTTTATGAAGCATCACAAAGAATCTTTTTCTCGCGCGGAGCTTCATACTGCGCAAGGGATATGGGAGCGTGACAACAATGAGAGTTGATATCGTGATAGAAGGAAAAGGCGGACAAGGAGTGCAAACACTTGGTCGTATAGTCAGGCAGGCGGTCGTTAACGCGAATTCGCTGTTGTATGTCGCGGTAGCGCCGGAATATGATACTGTCGTGCGTGGAGGGGTTTCAAACTGCCACATACTCATCGCTGGTGAAGAGATGAACCCGGTTCTGGAACAACCAGATTTTCGGCTTCGCCTGTGCGACAACACCATTGTCTTGAAGACAGGCGGTGTGCTCGGTATGTCATCGCGGGTATATAGCGGGATGAAGGAAAGACAGGTCGGTTTTGCGCTCGTTGGGCTTCTTGCCGCACGCGGTGGTCTGCTGGCAGGTCAAGATGCGTTTGAAAAGGCGATTGGATCAGCATTTGCCAATCCACAGCTTGCGCATGTAAGTATACAGGCATTTCAAGCCGGGTTCTTTTTTGAATCTTGAATGAATGCATAGCGTAACGGAGCAGTCATGTGACTGCTCCGTTTTTCCTTGGTTTTTTGGCATTTTTTGGTATGATGATCGTGTATTTGGAGAGGTGGCTGAGCGGTTGAAAGCGGCGGATTGCTAATCCGCTATGGGGCGTTATAACCCCATCGAGGGTTCGAATCCCTCCCTCTCCGCAACGACATTTTTGAATAGCGTTTCCATAGCTATTCAAAAGTGGCGTCTTTCGAAGTGAGGAGAGATTCGAAAGGCGGAGGCGGAGAAAAGTTTGCAAAACTTTTCAAACCGCCGAGCCAGGGTCGTGAGCGCGTATTTACAAGAAGCGAAGCGACTATGTAAATAGCGACTCCTGACCGAATCCCTCCCTCTCCGCAGAAAGAAACTTCGCGATTTGAAAGGGTTGCGAGCAAAACAGGGGTTAACGCAGGATGATTTGGCGAAAAAAGCCGATATTAAATATTCCACACTTACTAAAATTGAAGGTGGTGTCGTTACGAAGCCAAGTGTCCAGACGATAGCAAAAATTGCCAAGGCATTAGGTATTCAGATGGAAGAGTTATTGAAATAATTTAAATACTATGAGCAAAAAATATCTTTTTGGAACTATCGTCACGCTGTTGATTACCGGCATAGCGGCAATTTTGGTTTTCGCTGTGGATTGGGCGGATGTAAAAATAAAAGAAGAAATACGGGATACGGTTACTCGGCAAGAAATCGTGAAAGCGCAAGCAACCGAAGCCCTAAAATCTGTCGTGGATGTTGCCAACGAACTATCCGGCATTACATCCGGCGCAGTATTCAATTTTGAAATCGATGATATGGACGGGAGATCGGCGAATTTTGGCATAGTGCGGTATGTTGACGAAGTAAAAGGAGAATGGATTGTGGAAGAACACACCGTTACATTTAGAGAAACGAGTTCGCCTCAAAGTAATTTTGCAGAGGTTGACAGAGACACGAATAGAGTCATTTCCATGCACCGACCTGTGCCAGATTTTGCGGCAAGTGGTGACGCGCTGTCCGCAGAGAAACTTGAAGCAATAGCGCGGCAATTCGTGGAGAGAGTGTATCCAGAATTTGCAAACGGAAGCAGGCTTGAATTTGATCCGGGAAGCAAGAATGCGCCGGCCAAAGCGACAAATTACTTCTATCGCTGGAACGATAAACAATTCGCTGTCCCCGACGGATTAGATATGGACATACCGCCGTTTATTCAGGTCGGCATTACTTCAACTGGTTTTATATTCAGCTATGACAACACCGTCCAGCTTTATCGCAATTTGCCCAAAGAAGCCCTGCGGACTTTATGCGGATTCTTTGAAATGCCTTTTATCGTTGATTCATCGCTTGATCCAAAAAAAGGTGAAGTGGTAATTTGGTTTGGTGGAGGTCAGTATCTTGTATTGCCTTTTGAGCCAGAAACTGATTTTGAAGGTTGCTCGGAATCAGCAAAAAGTTGGTTGAGAATGCATCCCTACCTTAACGATTCTGGTAAAAATTAGCACGATGAATGAAATGGTAAAAGTTAAAAACTACAGCAACAGAATGGATGCCGAAGTTGATAAGGCATTACTTACATCACACGGCATACACTGTCTTATTACATCAGATGATGTTGGTGGTATGCGACCTGACCTTATGATGTCTTCAGGCGGTGTGTGGGTTTTGGTTGGCGAGGCAGATGTAAAACAAGCATCAAAATTTCTTGCAAAAAATGCCATATAAACCAATGCCAATCGATCAAAATAAAATGAAAAGATTTATTCTTACCGCAACAATTCTTTACCTTTCATTCGGTTTCATTTTTGCTTTGTATGCATACTCGCATGACTTGCGGACATTCAAGTGTGGTGATGTGACAATGGGTACGAAGTCGTTTAAGAATCCCGATTCCGAGCGATGCGTTCGCAGAGGAACAGAATTAAGCTCAATTGCGACTATTCCGTTTTTTACAGCGTTCGGTGTTCCGATACTCATTGCGAGGGGTATGGCCGGTAATAACTAACCATGACAAAATCAAACAAAATTATTATCGGGGTTCTCGGCGTAGTTGTTGTCATTGGCTTTACGCTGGGTGTTTTCGGCTTCATGAAGGGTCTGCAACAAACAGAAAACAAAACTTCATTGAAGTTACCGGAGGTTGGGACAAATGTTCCTGCTGGCTGGTATGAGCATCGGATAAATGACACTCATATCGTTTTAGCCAAGGGAAAAACACTGCCCGATATTGGCGCAACCGAATGGTATGCTTACGGCGAGCAGATTAACATCAGTGTTTTGCCGTTGACCCTCTCGCCTGAAAAATGGGCGGCGCAGAAAACACATATTGATTTAGATGATGTGCTTGTGCGGGAAGCGGCGTGGAGTATCGTTGATAACGGCGACAACCTTATGGGCTACGGCGACATAAAGTTTTTACGAATAGAACACGAAACGCCTGCCAGCCCGGAACTCTCTTACTATGTTTTTGAGGATGAACGCATAAAAGTATTTTCTCTCTATCCGCTTGAACCGCAAAGCGCGGAACGCTTAGACATACTTGAGTCGGTTATGCGTGCCTATACCCGCATTGGCGACAATGAGCGTATTCGCATTGATGGAGCAATTACTAATATCGGTGATAGTTGGGCGCAGTATCGCAACGAGAAACTGGGTATTGCGTTTGAATATCCGTCTGTTATTAACGGCGAACATATTTTTGTATCTGAATTTGATTCTTCCGAAAGAGATGGGGTTTTAACCGAAGGAGGCGTTGGGTTTTATCCTGACAGTCAATACGGTTTTATCAGTATTTCTGTTCAGCATTCTCCGTTTACAACATTGGAAGAATGGTTTGCGTGGCGGGAGGAGCAAGTTGGATATTCTATATATACAGAAGGAGAAACAATTATTGACGGAGAGCGGGCGCTTATCACACATACGCCGCAAGAGGCCGGTGCGCCCTTGCACCCCGAAGATAATAGGTGGCGGACGACAGTCTTTTTTAAGAATGGTACCTTGTACAACATATTTACGCGCGCCGTACCATATGAAGAAGTGAAACGAATTTGGGAAAGTTTTGAAGTGCTTGATTGACGATGAAAATCTATATAGTCGGTCATTCCAATATTTATGACAAAATCAAACACTTCAACATCATTCAGTGCAAGCAAAATTATCATCGGGGTTTTCGGCGTAGTTGTTATTGTTGGTTTTGTGCTCGGTATCTATAGTTTTCTGCGCGGATTGGAAAATTCGCCAAAGTTTGATGACACAAAAATCACTTCTCCCGAAGTAGCCGAGTTTTCGGAGAAAATTCAAAACTATGTCGTGGAAAACATCGGCCAGCCCATTGAAGGATTCAATGCCGACATTTACCTGCGTGCGTTTCCGGGACTTTTTGAAGCGGATTTTGACGGAGTGGAAACTTGGGAAGGAGAGTATGCGTACGCGAACGGCGAATTGACTTTTGAACGCACAAAAGCGCAACCGATAACCTCTGCCGAGGATGCCATTTCAAAAAAAGGACACCAGATGCTTTTTGAAAATGTGCAAGGTCGTCTGGGTATCAACCTATCGGTGGATGAGGTGGTGGACGGAATAATAGCGCAAGGGTTGGGAAAAGTAACCGGCACGATACTCTTCGGCCCGACATGTCCCGTTGTGAAAGACCCGCCCGACCCGCAGTGCGCCGACAAACCGCTTTTTGGAGAGTTCATTGTCCAAAACGCAATGGGGAGCACAGAATTTGCGAGATTTGGAACGCAAAGAGACGGTTCGTTTGAAGTAACGCTTCCTGCCGGGGAATACTACATCACATGGGCAGAGCCACGAGGATTACCGGGAGCGCAGGGACAATTGGTAAATGTGACAGCGGGCGAAACATCCGAATACACGATTACATTTGATACGGGGATACGATAACAAAGATTGGCCCGCAAAAAATTTTCGCCGTGGGAGCGAGCGGAGGCTGGGCTGGTCAGTTCTTCTCGAAAAAGGTTCGCGCAAAGGATATAATTTTACCGCATCTTGATAAATTTGTGCGGTTTGGTATTTTGTATACGGTGGGGTGTATGGTTCCGTCATCATACCACTTAGTGGTTGAGCCACTAAGTGGTATATGGGGGGTATGGTTTCGTTAGATTAACGGGTGAATAAATGAAAGGAGATGGTATGGAGTGCAGTGAGTCTCGAGAGATAATACGCCAAATGCACGATAGGGCAGCCACGATATCATTGGCAAGCTCTAGTATACTTGCTGCCGATGAGCATCTGATAGGGTGTAAGGATTGCAAACTATGGTTTCATCGGGAGATGTGCGCGATTGCGGAGGCGTTTCTTCAGGACGAACAGGTGAATGAGGATATGTTGGCCACACACAGTATGATGCATGAATTTTTAGATACCGATTGTGCTGCCACCATTGCATAAGTAAACCGCCCGAAACGCTTTAGCGTTTCGGGCGGTTTTTTGACCGTGATTTATTTTTTGAATTTTTCTTCCAGATGCGCGATGATTGCGTCATCGTCGTCTGAAATGACATGCTCCGATTTGCATGCTCTGCAGACCAGTGTTGGCACGCCGACCGGGCCGCCGGTAATTTCTGCAAGCTCGGCGCGCTCTTCGTGCGGACGCGGCACCGCGATAAACTCCACCTGGTCGCGGAGTTCCAGCTCGTCAATTTTTGCAATCGCACGAGCACAATACGGACAACCGGGTAGATGATAAAGTGTCATATTCATAGATATTTCCGAGAATCAGATTATTAAGATTCTCTTTTTACAGTAGCACAGCTGTCAATTTAGTGCGCGATAGCAATAGCGCGTACCTCTTTGGCGCCGGCGGCAAGCAATACCTTCCGTGCTTCCTCCAAAGTTGCGCCGGTGGTCGTGATATCATCAATAACGATAATAGATCGCCCGATGATTTTATGCGCGTTTCTTACCGCGAATATATTTTTTATGTTTTTAATTCTCTCAGCGCGATTTTTGATGGTTGCCTGCGGTGGAGCTTCACGCATACGATAAAGGACATCAAGGACATGATTAAAAGACATCGGGGCATCTATAAAAGACATTTCTTGCACGAGAAGTTCAGATTGGTTAAATCCGCGTTCTTTTTTCCTTTGTTTTGTAATCGGAATTGGAATCAGAACCACTTTTGCGTCACTGAAAATTTTTGATTCAGCGTATTCCTCAAGAAAATAATCATACAAAAGTTTTGCCAATACTGCTGCGAGCGCTCTGTTTCGCTTGTACTTGAAAGACCAGAGTGCTTTTCTGATGCGCGTATCTCGGTAGCTGAAGAGTGCGATGATATGCGGAGTCGTTGCCGGCGCGGGCGAGGACTTTGATATGCAGGCATCGCAGAAGGCGGTGCCGGCCGTACCGCACGCGGCACACTTGTGCGGAAAGAGCAGGTCAAGTGTCCGGCGCCAGATATATTGAATTTTCGGTCGAAATATGTTTGTCATATCTGTTTTGCGTGATGGGTATATCGGGCTTGTGGATAAGTATGCCAAATAAAAAGCGTTTTTTTATTTCTACTATGGTATAATTTAGTTATTGTATGGCGACAGATGCATTGTGGCAAAAGCTCGGTACGATTGTTGAGTTCGTGCGCGACAGTATTTCTCAAAAAGGCGCCAAACAAAGTGTTCTCGGTATTGATGTTGGTTCTTCGTTTGTCAAAATAGTCCAGCTTAAAAATAAAGGCGGCAAGGCGGTGCTTGAAACATATGGCGAAATCGGCCTTGGATCATATGGCAACGCAGAGCAGGGGCAGGCGACCAATTTACCGCCGGAGAAAATCGTAGAAGCCGTCTCTGATCTTTTCAAAGAAGCGAATGTGACGACCAAAAATGCTGCGGTGGCTATCCCGCTTCGGGCAAGCTTGCTCTCTCTTATGGAAGTGCCGAAGCTTGAGGGGAAGCAGTTTGACAATATGATTGCCATTGAAGCGCGGAAGTATATCCCTGTTTCTATTTCGGAAGTGACGCTTGATTGGTGGGTGGTGCCAAAACAGCAGGGTGGAGATATCCCCGAAGGAGTGCAGGATGGGAGTGATGTTGTATTGAGTAAAAAGAGCAGAAAAGGTAAAGACCGTGAGTTGGTTGAGGTTATGGTTGTTGCAATCCATAATGACGCGCTTGAAAAATACCAGCAAATTGTATCAGCCCTGAACCTTGAATCTGTATTTTTTGAGTTGGAAGTATTCTCAACGGTTCGTGCGACTTTCGGAAGGAGTATCGCGCCAATGCTCGTCGTGGATATAGGTGCGGCATCAACCAAAATCGCGATTATTGAATACGGTGTTGTTCGTTTTTCGCATACGATCAATCGCGGCTCACAGGATATTTCGGTTTCTGTTTCAAAGTCGCTGTCTGTTAGTTTCGGTAAGGCGGAAGAATTGAAAAAAAAGTTTGGCATGCTTGGCGATGAGGCGTCTGAAGCGGCGGAAGCAGACGGGAAGGCCGGTGTTGTAGCCGATGTGTCTAAATTAACTTTTGAAACCATTTTCGGCGAGATCAATGAATCGATTGTTGCGCACCAGCGGGAGCACAATGTACCAGTTGAAGCGGCGGTGTTAACTGGTGGCGGCGCGCTATTGAAGGGGATTCTGCCGTTTGCTACAGAACATTTAAATATTGAAGTTTCACTTGGCAACGCATTTGGAAAGATTGAAGCGCCGGCGTTTCTTGAGGGAGTGTTGGCGAAAGCAGGACCGGAATTTGCAGTAGCGGCAGGTATCGCATTGAGGAAGCTTCAAGAAGGAAATAAAAATCTTGATTTTTAAATAACTTACTATACATGCCTTCGGTTACCCCACAACCTCCGAAAACTACATTCATACCGAAAAAGACACTTACTAAACGCGATAAGTCAAAATCGCTTCGTTATTCCGGCTGGGTTACCGTATTTTCTGTTTTTCTTCTTGTGTTTTCCGTCGCTGGATATAGCGCGCTTTTGTTATATAAAGTATACCTGGAACAGCGCTCGGAAGATCTTGCCGTTTCTCTTGAACGGGCGAAAGGTGCTTTTGACCCGACAATTATTGAAGAACTAAAACGGGTTGATATGCGGCTCTCAAGCGCCGATCAGGTGCTTTCAAAGCATGTCACCATTACACCGCTGTTCGTGCTTTTTGAAAATGAGACGCTTCAGCGCATCCGATATACGCAGATGAGCTTTATTGCAAAAGATGACGGTGCCTACCAGATTACCATGGACGGTGAGGCCGATGATTACGCAACAATTGCTTTGCAGTCCGATATTTTTTCTGATAGCAGGAATGTGAGGGATCATATCTTCTCAAATCTTAATTTGAACAGCAAGGGAAATATTTCATTTAAGTTCTCGGCTTTTGTTGAGCCTGGATTTTTACGGTATATCGCACAATTAGCAAACAATACCCAATAATCACATTATGCGGTTTCTTCTTCCAATTTTATTGCTTGCGATTTCCATCGGGATATATATTGGCCTGATAGAGCCTTTGAACCGTGATGTAGCGCATATTAAAGCAGGGGTTGCTGAGTTTGATACCGCGCTTGCAAAAGCAAAAGAGCTTCAAGCTGTGCGCGACGGGTTAATCGGCCGGTATAACGAATTTCCGCTTTCCGACTTGGAACGGGTTGAAAAACTCCTGCCCGATAATGTTGACAATGTGCGCCTTATCATGGATATCGACAATATCGCTAATCGATACAAAATGGCGCTTAAAAATACCAGGATTATTGCTCGCGGTCAGGAACAACCGGGTGGTGGTATGCCTGCCGGTGTCGGAACGGTCGGGCTAAGCTTTTCCGTATCAGCGCCGTACGAAACTTTTTTGGCATTTCTAAATGATCTGGAACAAAGCTTGCGGATTGTTGATATCGGATCAATCACTTTCACCGCTGGCGATGTTGATTTTTACGAATACTCGGTGCTCCTCAATACCTATTGGCTTAAATAACACATACCTTTATGACAACAGGCAAAAACATGGTAATGAAAATAATCATAGGTATAGGCGCGCTTATTTTGGTCGTAGTGGGGTATGGTATGTTGTTTGGCAATGGGGCGCCGAAGTCGGAAAGCCAGCTCATAGTTGCAGGTCCGCAACAGGTTGAGCTTGAGAGCGGTAAAGAAATTCTCCAGCTGTTGTTAAATCTGAAATCGCTCCAATTAAACGCCTCTATTTTTTCAAATCCGGCATTTCGGTCGCTTAAAGATTTTGGTCAGGATATACCGCCACAACCGCGCGGTCGTGAGAATCCGTTTGCACCGCTTCCGTTGCGTGTACAGACTCCTCGCGGAGGAGCTACAGGAGGACTTGTGCTGTAGCGTCTGTTTGCCAATATGCATACAGACCAATTATATAACCCATGGCTTTTTTAGATTATCTTGTTCAAAAAGGAATAATAGAAGAGAAAGAGGCGGTTTTGGCAGTGGAGAAAGCTGCTACAGAGTCGCGAAGTATTGAAGAACTCCTTTCGGAACACGGCCTTTCCATTGAAGATCAGACCCAATATAAAGGAGAATATTTGGGTGTGCCTATACGGAAAACGACGGCGCGAGACCTTTCCTTTGATGTTTTGCAGTATATTCCAGAAGAGGCGGCACTTCATTATGGATTCGTGCCGATTGGTATGAAGGATAATGTGCTGGAAGTCGGGATGATAAATCCGGATAATGTTGAAGCACGCGATGCGCTCCGCTTCATTACATCAAAAACCAATATTCCATTTAAAATCTTTCTGATATCTGAACAGGATTTCAAATCTATCATTTCAAATTATACAGGTTTGACCGGACAGGTAGACCGTGCGCTTTCCGAAATCGGCTCGCAAACTGACATAGAGGGTACGGAAGCCGCGACTAAACAGGCTCCTGTCGTGATCGGTGATGATAAGGATTATGATACAGGCAAAGTGCTGGACGGGGAAAAACCGTTTGAAGCAAAAATGATTGAAGACGCGCCGGTTACAAAAATCGTGGCCGTGATTCTACGGCATGCGGTTGAGGGGAATGCTTCCGATATCCACATTGAGCCGGTGAGAGATAAGATTCGCGTGCGGTTTCGCGTTGACGGCGTTTTGTATACCAGCCTTCTTTTGCCGACATCTGTTCACGGTGCTGTGGTTGCGCGCGTGAAGATTCTTTCCAATATGAAGCTTGACGAGAAACGCAAACCGCAGGACGGGCGCTTCTCGGCAAAAATTGAAAATCGTGTTATAGATTTTCGCGTTTCAACATTTCCTACTTACTACGGCGAGAAAGTGGTGATGCGTATTCTTGACCCTGAAAAAGGATTTATTGCATTGGAAGATCTTGGAATGAGTGAACGCAATATTGCGCTGGTGCGCAAGGCGCTCGCGGAGCCGTACGGTATGATTCTTTTGACAGGCCCGACCGGTTCCGGAAAGACGACGACATTATATTCAATGCTTTCTGAAATTGACCGTGATGGGAAAAATGTGCTTTCGCTTGAAGATCCGGTGGAATATAGCGTATCTGGTATGAACCAATCGCAGGTGCGTCCGGAAATCGGATATGATTTTGCCAATGGTCTTCGGACAACGCTTAGGCAGGACCCCGATGTAATTATGGTGGGTGAGATTCGCGACAAAGAAACGGCACAGCTTGCGGTTCAGGCCGCGTTGACAGGACACCTCGTGTTTTCCACACTACATACAAACAATGCGACCGGTGTTATACCGCGTCTTGTAGACATGGGTATTGACCCGTATCTTATTGCGCCTACTCTCCGGCTTGCGATTGCCCAACGGCTTGTAAGAACACTCTGCCCGGGTGAGGAGAGCCGAAAGCCGATGCCTGTAGATGGGAGTATAAAGATTATGATTGACAAGGAATTTGAGAGTTTGCCTGCGGAGTATCGTAAGAATCTTCCATTAGGTACGACGCTATATGAGGCATCGTCTACACCGGCGTGTCCGCGAGGTACGCGCGGAAGAATGGCAGTGTATGAAATGTTTGAAATGAATCGCGAGATAGAACGGATTATTCTCAAGGAGACAGCGGAAAGTGCGGTGTTTGACGCTGTGCGAAAAGGGCAGGGAATGCTCACGATGAAAGAAGACGCCATCATAAAAGCGTTTGAGGGGCGGATTCCGTTTGAGGAGGTCAACACCCTATGACATCGTGTTTTTTGTTTGGATTGGCGGCATACATGGGGTATACTAATAAATATATCAATACTACTTACTAATATTTCATCATATGGCGAAAGATAAGAAAAAAATCGTATTTATTGTTGATGATGATAAATTTTTGCTTGATATGTACGCGCTCAAGTTTGGGGAAGCCGGTTTTCAGGTTGAGACGGCAGCGAACGCGCAGGATGCGCTTGATAGATTCAAAGATGGCCTTATTCCTGATGTACTTTTGCTTGATATTGTGATGCCTGGCATGGACGGGTTTGAATTTTTGTCGGCCGTTACCGAAGAAAAGCTTTTGCCAAATACGGAAAAAATTATTCTTTCAAATATCGGACAAGAGGAAGATATTGAGCGCGGCAGGAAACTCGGCGCTGACGGCTATATTGTCAAAGCAAGTGCTACGCCGACTGAAGTGGTAAAGAAAGTAGAGGAGATTATGCAAAAATAAGAAACAACTTTTATTATCTATGGACAATTACGCAAAAGAACTTTCAGATTTGCTCGGCACAGTCGTACGCGAAGGCGGGTCGGACCTGCATTTATCTGTCGGCAGATTTCCAACTATTCGCGTGTCCGGACAGATGATTCCGCTAACCACGAAGATTAAGCTTTCTCCCGATGACACCAGAGGGCTTTTGTACGCAATGCTTTCAGAAGAGCATCAGGCGACCTTTAATAGTGAATGGGAACTTGATTTTGCCTATACATTTGAGGGCAGTGCCCGTTTTCGAGGAAATGCGTTTCTACAACAGGGTAATATTGGCATCGCGCTTCGGCTTATTCCAAAAGATATTAGAACGCTCAAGGAGTTGAGTCTTCCGCCGATTCTTGAGACATTTGCCAGAAAAAAACAGGGGTTTTTCTTGGTGGTTGGGCCGGTTGGGCAGGGGAAATCAACCACGCTCGCGTCTCTTTTAAATTTAGTGAACAAAGAACGAGCTGAACACATTATTACTATTGAAGACCCTGTTGAGTATTTATTTGAGGAGGATAAATCAATTGTTGATCAGCGGGAAGTACGCACAGATACGAAAGATTTTGCCAGCGCGCTCCGTTCGATGTTTAGACAGGATGTTAATATTGCCATGATTGGTGAAATGCGTGGGCCACTCACTATGGCCACTGCCGTGACTGCCGCTGAAACAGGGCACCTTATTTTTTCTACGCTTCATACTAACAACGCGGCCCAGACTATAGACCGTATTATTGACTCGTTCCCGCCGACACAACAGGGTCAGATTAAAGTTCAGCTTGCCGGCAGTTTGCTTGGGATTTTTTCCCAACGACTGGTTCCCAGGATTTCCGGAGGACTCATCCCTGCATATGAGCTTCTCATTAACAATTACGCGGTTGCGAATCTTATTCGCGAGGGGAGGACGCACGAAATTGATGTCGTTATTGAAACGAGTGCGCGCGATGGCATGATTCCTATGAACCGCTCGCTTGCCGATCTTGTGCGCGCCGGTGAGATCAGCCCCGAAAACGCTTATATTCATTCGCTGAATCCTCGCGGACTGGAGAAACTTTTATAACGATATGCTATTTCGCTACAAAACAGTCGGCAAAGATGGTGTGCAGTTTGAGGGTAGTATTGACGCATTTGACGAGGATGCGGCAATCGCGTCGCTTCAGCGTCGCGGATTGGTGGTGGTATCAGTTTATCCGGAAAAAGAAGCATCCTGGTGGCAGGAATCCGTTCCATTTTTTAGGGCCGTGTCCCCGAAAGATATTGTTATAATCTCCCGTCAGATTGCTACGCTCTTTGAGGCGAAAGTACCTGCGCTTCAGGTGTTTCGTCTTATTGCGACAGAAACCGATAATGCTGTTTTGCGCGATGCGTTTGCAAAAATTACCGATGACATTCAGGCTGGTGTTCCGATTTCAGACGCAATGGAAAAACATGTGGAGATTTTCTCTGATTTTTATGTGAATATGGTGCGTTCAGGAGAGGAGTCAGGAAAATTAAATGAAACATTTAATTTTCTTGCAGATTATCTTGACCGATCGTACGAGCTTTCAAGCAAGGCCAAGAACGCGCTTATTTATCCGGCATTCGTCATTACAACATTCATTGTTGTAATGACATTGATGCTCGTTATGGTCATTCCGAGGCTTGGTACGATACTTTTGGAGACCGGCCAGGATATCCCGTTTTATACGCAAATTGTCATCGGTGTCAGCAATTTTTTGCTCAATTACGGCCTCGTCATTCTCGGGCTTATTATTGTGGGGGTAATTGTGCTCTGGCGGTTTGTGCGTTCACCTGGAGGAGGGCAGTCGCTTGCGCAGTTTCAGCTTTCCGTGCCGTATGTTGGGCAACTGTATAGAAAATTTTATCTTTCACGAATTGCAGATAACTTGCATACAATGATATCAAGCGGTATTCCGATTGTGCGCGCGTTTGAGGTGACGGCTCATGTTGTTGGTAACGCTGTGTATGCAGACATTTTGAACGAAGTGAAACAAGCTGTGCAAGGTGGCGCGCCAATCTCTGAAACACTTGTTCGGTATGATGAAATTCCTTCCATTATGACGCAGATGATTAAAGTGGGCGAGGAAACCGGTCGATTGGGTTTTGTGCTACAAACAATGGCGGCGTTTTATCGGCGCGAAGTTGATAATGAAGTGAGTACAATTGTATCGTTGATTGAGCCGATACTTATTGTGGCGCTTGGGCTTGGTGTTGGGTTTTTGCTCACATCGGTGCTTATCCCGATTTATCAGACTACGGCGAATATTTAGATATAGAGATGTTTTTGTTATCCACAGGGCTATTTTGTCTTTCGGACGGTTTGGTATAAAGTAGAAATACCGCTTAATGGGAACATATGCGCGTTTCGGCGTATTATATTGCCGATACGCAGGCCGCGGTCGATTAGTAGAGTTTTTAATTTTTTACTATGCAGTATAGAAATACTAAAAAAGGTTTTACGCTTATTGAACTTTTGGTTGTGATTGCGATTATCGGCATTCTTTCGTCTGTAGTTCTCGCATCGCTTAATAGCGCGCGTGAGAAATCGCGTGACGCGAAGCGTGTATCTGATATCAAACAGTTACAGCTTGCGCTTGAGCTTTATTTTGACGCGAACGGTGAATATCCGGATGCTACATCTAAGCTTGCGCCGACCTTTATTCCGCAGATACCGACTGACCCGCTTGCCAGCGCGGCATATCCGTATAATTCCTACACATCAAAGACGATTGGTGCGGGGGCTGATTGCGATGAAGCTTCTGAAACATGTATCTTTTATCACATTGGGGCGAATCTTGAGCAGTCAACGCACACTGCGTTGGGCGCTGACTTGGATACAATCGGCGATGTTCTTGACGGTGACGATGCCGACTCATGTGATACTGTGGCAACAGACACGACACGCTTCTGCTATGATGTAACTCCGTAATACGCTCGGTATTTTCAGATATGTCTAAACACACCATGTTGGCCACGCCAACATGGTGTGTTTTTGGTATAATCAAAACATGGAATCTTTTATTCTAATTGCTGCGTTTATGTTTGGTACGATTATCGGTAGTTTTCTGAATGTAGTGATTCTTCGTTTCAGAACTAAAGAAACACTCGGCGGACGCTCACGGTGTTTTTCTTGCGGAAAAGAACTTTCATGGTATGAGTTGGTTCCTATTTTAAGTTTTCTCTATCAGGGCGGACGCTGTCGCACCTGCGGTAGCCATATTTCATGGCAATATCCGATAGTTGAGGCAGTAACCGGATTTATGGCTGTGGGAGCGGTTATCGCTTTTTATTCGCGATTACCGCTATATGATGCCGCGCTAAATTTTGGATTCTTTTTCTTGCTCGGGTGTGTAGGTATCATACTTGCCGTATACGATTTCAAACACATGATATTGCCGGATGAATTCGTATGGCTTTTCAATGCTGTTGCCGTTACTTCGCTCGTGCCTCCTTTGGCCACGCGCATCACTGCCGACGGCTCGTTTGTGGCAGGCATCGCTTTTTTTGCCTTTTTTGCATCGTTGTGGTTTGTGTCGGGCGGTCGGTGGATGGGACTTGGCGATGCGAAATTGTCGCTTGGTATTGGGTGGTTTCTCGGATGGAGCGGTGGTGGGATGGCGCTTTTGGTCGCGTTTTCTACGGGTGCGATGGTTGGTGTATTGCTGATTGCCGCAAGCAAGTTTCGCGCGTTGTTTTTGCCGGAACGGTACGCTACACTAAAGAGTGAGATACCATTCGGACCGTTCATGCTTCTCGGTGTTTTTATCATCGCATTATCCGGTATTGACTTTATGACGCTTACTTCATTTTTTATTGTAGAAGGTATTCCAATATTATGGAAATTCTGAAAATCAAACACTCCGGATTTACTCTAGTGGAGTTTGTCATCGCGATTTCTATTTTTGTTATTTTTGCGACGCTCCTTTTGGCAAATTATCCTGCGTTTTTAAGCCGCTCATCTATTGATTCACTTGCGCATGAGATTGCGCTGACTGTCAGACAAGCGCGTGAATACGGCCAGAACATTAGACTCGGCGCGTTTACCGGAGGGAAAAAAGAATCGTATGGTGTTTACTTTTCCGCGTTGGACCAACGGTCGTTCGTGCTATTCGCAGACCTTGATAATTCAAAAGACTACGATAGTTTGCCGTGCGGTGACACTGGTACGGAATGTCTTGAAAATCTGGCGATAACCTCAACCGCGCGGATTGTGGATTTGTGCGGAGATGTAAAAACAGAAGGTCTTACAGTGGATGACCCAATTGCTACATGCGGACTTAGCTCGCTTTATATTACATTCACGCGTCCGAATCCGGACGCGTATATTCAAGATAGCGAAGGGCGCGTGTATTCCGATGCGGAAATTGTTGTGTCATCGGTCCGCGGAATTGACAAAAAAGTGGTGGTGGTATGGACTACGGGACAAATTCTTGTTGAATAATTATGGGATATTCCGTTCACAAAAAGACATCAGGGTTTACGCTTGTTGAAGTTATCATCTCCATCGGGCTGTTCGTTGCGGTTATGACGATTGCTGTCAGTGCGCTCATCAGTCTAATGGATGCTCAACGGCGCGCGCAGGCGTTTCGCGAGGTGATGGACAACATTGATTTTGCTATGGAGAACATTTCACGCTCTTTGCGCCTAGGCGCCAATTATCATTGCGGTCCGAGTGGCGGTATTACAACACCGCAGGATTGTCCCGGTGGCGATGATTATATTGCTTTTACTGATGTGCTAGGCGGGACGACTATTTTTCGGCTGGAGAATGGCGTTCTGGAACGCTCAACGGACGGGGGGTCTACATTTCTTGCGCTCACATCGCCTTCCGTAACAATCCACCGGCTTGATTTTTTTGTGAATGGCACGGCGGCTGGAGATTTGAAGCAGCCGGGTGTACGGATTGTCGTTGGCGGTTTGGTTGAATTGTCTAAAGGTGCGACAAACTTTGACATTGAAACATTCGTAACCCAACGCCTACTTGATTCATAATTTTGTGCATATTTTGGTATGGAACACTCCGTTTTCAAAAAAATAAATATTTGGTTAAGGCATCGTGCGTATCTTCCAGAGACGATGTCAGGTTTTGCGTTGATAGAGACGCTTGTAGCGATTACTGTTTTGGTTGCCGGTTTAACAGGACCGCTTTCATTTACCGCGCAGAGCATTGCCGCGGCGCAGGAAGTCAAACAGCAGGTAACGGCTTTTTTCCTGATGGTGGAAGGCGCTGAGCATGTCAGGCAAACTCGCGATTCCAACATGCTCGCGCTTGCCCCATGGCTCTCCGGTCTTGAAGCATGCTTTTCCGGCGTGTGTGATATTGATGTATCGTTAGATTCGGTTATTGATTGTCCGGGAGGCGCATGCGCACCGCTTTTTTTTGAAGAAGCAACTGGTCGGTATGGGCATGGAAGCGGTAGCGGTTGGACTCAAACGCAATTCACAAGAACTATTTCTGTCACTGAAACCGAACCGGATCGCGAAGCAAAAGTTCTCGTCACGGTGGAATGGTTTCACCGTGATTCGCCGCGGAGTATTACCGCAGAAGCTGACCTATTTAATTGGCAACAGTAATATATATGGCGCAATTGCACAACAATCGGAGAGTCAAGCGTATGCCTACTAAGCAAGGGTTTGTGCTCTTGTTCGCGGTGCTCGTTACGAGTATCGTAATGGCAATCAGCCTAGGTATTTTTTCGCTTATTATAAAAGAGCTTAAGCTTTCCGGCGCAAGCCGCGAATCCCAACGCGCTTTTTACGCAGCTGATGCTGGTACCGAGTGCGCATTTTATTGGGATATCCATGAACGGTTATTTTCCACCACGACATCAAATTTGATACAATGCGCGGGCGATTCCATGAGTGTTGGCGGTGGTTTTGTGTCGGATTTCGTACTTACATTTGATAATGGAACATGTGTTGATGTGCGGGTGGACAAAACAAATGAATCGCAGACCGTTGTCACATCGCGCGGACATAACACCTGCGATACGAATGACCTTATACTGGTTGAGCGGGCACTTCAGGTAACATATTAAAAAGCGGTATTGAAGAGAAACCGGATATAATGGCGCGGGCGGCTTGTTGAGCCGTCTGTTTTTTTGCTTGGTTTTTGGATGATTCGGTATTATTATACAAGGAATGAAGAGTCTGACCATGTCAAAACAAGAAGCTCGCAAACGCATTGCACAGCTGAAAAAGGCGATTGACCACCATCGGTATTTGTATCATGTGTTGGATAGGCAGGAAATCTCCGATGAAGCGCTTGATTCACTCAAACACGAGCTCGTGGTGCTTGAAGAAATGTATCCTGACCTTGTAACACCTGATTCGCCGACCCAGCGTGTCGGCGGCAAGCCGGTTACCAAACTACATAAGGTTCGCCACGAGGTGAGCCAGTGGTCATTTAATGATGCATTTACAGAGGGTGAGATGCGCGACTTTGACGCGCGGGTGAAGCGGCTTGTCGCGGAAGAGTTCGGCGGTCGCGTGTCGCCATCATACACATGTGAGCTGAAAATAGACGGGCTCAAGGTTGTGCTCACATATGAACGGGGGACATTGAAGACCGCGGCAACGCGCGGTGACGGAAAAATTGGCGAGGATGTGACGCACAATGTAAAAACGATAGAATCCGTACCGCTACGACTCCGCGAGGACATTGATATTATTGTGGAAGGGGAGGTGTGGATGCGGAAAGACGACTTTCTAGCGTTCAATAAAGCGCGCGCGAAAGCGGGTGAACCGCTTTTTGCCAACCCGCGGAATATTGCCGCCGGAAGTATTCGGCAACTTGACCCTAAGATTGCAGCGACGCGGAATCTTCAGATATTCATTTACGATATCGCGTGGGCGACAGATATGCCGGAAACACAATATGAAGAATTAAAGCGACTTAAATTACTTGGGTTTCCTGTCAATAAACATTTTGAGAAGTGCGGTTCAATTGCGGAAGTTATTTCATTTTGGAATAAGTGGCAGAAGCAAGCGAGCAAAGAAAATTATTGGATAGATGGCGTGGTAGTTAAAGTCAACGAACGGCGCTTTCAAGATGCATTGGGCTATACCGGTAAAGCGCCGCGGTTTGCGATTGCGTTTAAATTTCCGGCCGAGCAGGCGACAACCGTTGTTGAAGATATCGTACTTCAGGTTGGGCGGACCGGTGTAGTGACGCCTGTCGCGCACTTGAGGCCTGTGCTTGTCGCTGGCTCAACGGTATCTCGCGCGACGCTTCACAATGAAGATGAGATCAAGCGGTTAGATGTGCGCGTTGGCGATACGGTTGTCTTGCAGAAGGCGGGCGATGTGATTCCCGATATCGTTCAGGTGGTAAAGGAGGCGCGGAGTGGCAAAGAAAAACCTTACCGCTTTCCGAAATATATTGAGGCGTGCGATGGACCTATTGAGCGTATTCCGGGCCAGGCGGCATACCGGTGCGTTAACAAAAATTCGTTTGCCCAAGAGAAGCGAAAATTTTATCACTTTACCGGCAAGAAGGCGTTTGATATAGCCGGTCTTGGACAAAAAACCATAGACCTGCTCTTGGAGCACCATCTGATTGCGACATATGATGATATTTTTACGCTTGAAAAAGGCGATTTGACTGGCCTGCCCGGCTTTGGGGAAAAATCGGCGGAGAATCTGCTGGTAGCAATCAACGAGCGAAGAAAGATTCCATTTGCCAAATTTATTATTGCTCTTTCAATCGGGCAAGTCGGGGAAGAGACGGCGATTGACCTTGCGGAAGCGTTCGGTACGCTACAAAAGCTTGAGAACGCGCCTCGCGAAGCGCTGGAAAAAGTGAAAGGCATCGGTGGCGTTGTAGCAGAGTCCATCCGCGCGTGGTTTCAGGAAGAGAAGAACCGGTCGCTCGTGAAGCGGCTACTCGCGCATATTGAAATAACGAAACAGGCGCGACAGGGGAAGCGCGGTATGTTTTCCGATAAAATATTTGTATTGACCGGCACGCTTGAAATACTCTCACGCGACCAAGCGAAAGAGAAAATTCGCGCGAAAGGTGGCAATGTCTCAAGTTCGGTGTCCAAAGAGACGGACTATGTTGTGTTGGGTGCTGACCCGGGCTTAAAGTATGACAAAGCAAAAAAGCTTGGCATACAAATACTTTCCGAAAAAGAATTTTTGAAACTTCTCAACGGATAATCAACCGATACCCGTGGTTGATAATAATTAGGATGTTAGTTTTTCGCAGATTTGTTTTTCCAGGTCGTCAGCTATATTTTTGTTTTCTTTCAGGTACTGACGGGCTGCGTCGTAGCCACGGCCGAGTTTTTCTTTGCCGAAGGAGTATGATGCGCCACCTGCTTTTGATACGATCTCGTATTTTTCGCCGAGTGCCAGAAGTTCGCCTTCGTGCGAAATGCCCTCGCCATACAGAATATCAAATTCAGCGGAGCGGAACGGCGCGGCAACTTTATTTTTTACCACTTTCGCGCGTACGCGGTTGCCCATTACCTCATCACCTTTCTTAATTTGTGCGAGGCGGCGAATATCTATACGGACCGAGGTATAAAATTTAAGCGCCTTGCCGCCAGGAGTTGTTTCCGGGTTGCCGAACATCACGCCGATTTGCATTCTGATTTGGTTGATGAAAATGACGATAGTTTTTGATTTATCGGTGATGGCGGTCAACTTCCGCAAGGCCTGGCTCATAAGTCGCGCCTGTTTGCCGACATGGTGCGCGCCCATATCACCTTCAATTTCGTCTTTTGGCGTTAGCGCTGCAACGGAATCAATTACAATAATATCAATTTTCCCTGAGCGGACGAGAGATTCTGTGATTTCAAGAGCTTGTTCGCCGGTGTCAGGTTGCGAGATCAGGAGTTCGTCGGTTTTTACGCCGATTTTTTTCGCGTATTCAGGATCCAGCGCGTGTTCCGCGTCTATGAATGCGCAGATGCCTCCTTTTTTCTGTGCTTCTGCGATTGCCTGGAGAGCAAGCGTGGTTTTACCGGATGACTCCGGACCGAATATTTCAATGATTCTCCCGCGCGGTAAACCGCCGACGCCCAATGCTATGTCAAGCGAGAGCGCGCCTGTGGGTATTGCGCCTACATTTACTTTCGGCTTATCGCCAAGTTTCATAATTGATTCTTCGCCGAATTTTGCGCGGATGGAGCGCAGTGTTTCGTCGATACCTGTATTTGATTGTTTCGGGGGCTTCGGTTTTATCATGGTGTGGCTTTTATTTTATTCCTTGTAAACTACTTCTAATGTTTTCATAACGGTACGATTGAATTTATCTTTCGCGTCAAGAGTAATAATATTCAAGCCGGCCGCGAGCACGATGCGCTCGTCAAAAATACCGCTCTCGTCTGTGTAAATTCGTTGTCCATTTAATGAAATTTCTGCGATGCTTGTGGCAGTGCCGCTTACATGAATTGTCGCGTCTTGATAGATCGCGCCGTTTTCAGGGACTGTGATAGCGATACCGGGTCCGGAAAGATAATTCCGCGCCTGCAAGAATATGTACGCGCCGATAATGCCAAGAATAATAACACTTAACGCGATAATCGCATACCGTTGAATTGGCGTATACATGGCGCGTTACAAGCGTTGCTCGCCTGACTCATTATCGGCCTCAAGCCGGTCTGTCGCAGTGGGAGATTCATTTTCCGCCACCGGCTCTCTGGAGAATGTGTCGTATGACGCAATCTGATTACTCTCTTCCACAAGCACTTCCCGCGGTTTTGCACCATCCGCTGGACCGACTATTCCTCGTTCTTCAAGCGCGTCAATCAAGCGCGCCGCGCGCGCATAGCCCACTTTTAATTTGCGCTGAAGATAGGAGGTGGAAGCTTTGCCGGCACTTATGACCGCCGCACGCGCGTCTTCAAACAGGTCGTCTTCACCATCATCCATCCTGTCATGCTCTAGCACGCTTGCAAGCGTCCCGCCACCGGTTTCGTCGGCAAGAGTAATCGCATCGTCCCCACGCTCGTAGTGTTGCGCGAGGTATTTTACAACGCTTTTTACCTCACCTTCAGATATGAATGCCGATTGGATGCGGCGAGGTTTTGCCATATCTCCGGAAAGGAAAAGCATATCTCCGGCCCCAAGGAGTTTTTCAGCGCCTCCAGCGTCAAGAATCGTACGCGAATCAATCTGTGAAGCGACCTGAAACGCGATGCGAGCCGGTATATTTGCTTTGATAAGGCCGGTGATAACATTTACACTCGGCCGTTGAGTAGATAGGACTAGATGAATACCAACTGCGCGCGCCATCTGTGCTAGTCGGACAATAGAGGATTCAAGTTCACGCGGGTAGGCAATCATGATGTCGGCCAGTTCATCTATTATGATAACTACATACGGCATCGTTTCCGGCAGTTCTATATCATCTGTCTTACCTTTCGCGCTTGCTTTCAGTGCCGGCGCGAGAATATTTTTATGATACGAATCAATATCGCGGACAGATTCTGTTTCTAAAATATCGTACCGACGGTCCATTTCTTTTGCCGCCCACTTCAGGGCAAGTATCGCTTTCTTTGGATTCGTAATGACTGGCGTAAGGAGGTTGGGGATTTTATTGTAGAGTGTCAGCTCAACGCGTTTTGGGTCTATCAAGATGAATTTCAGGTGTTCAGGGGCGTTCCGATATAGGAGTGAGGTAACGAATGTGTGTATCATCACCGATTTGCCGGAGCCTGTCGCGCCGGCAATTAGGAGGTGCGGCATCTTGCCGAGATTTGTGAAGTGCACATGGCCGGAAATATCTTTGCCTAGCGAAAATAGTAGCGCTTCGTTTCGTGTTTCGTATTCGGGAGAGGAGAGAAGCGAGCCGAGTCCTACAGTAATTTTTGTCGTGTTCGGTATTTCAATGCCGACGAGCGATTTACCCGGAATCGGCGCTTCAATACGAAGCGGGTGGGCGGCGAGCGCGAGCGAGAGGTCGTTTTGGAGACCAACGATGCGCGAGAGCTTCACGCCTTCCGCCGGTTTGAACGCGTAGCGGGTAACGGATGGACCGATTGAAATTTCGTCCATCTCCACATTGATGCCAAAGTTCTGGAGCGTGCGCTTTATGATCGTGGCGTTTGCTTTTATATCGCCGACGCCAGGTTTACCGCGGTCCCGCTCAAGGAGTGAGAGAGGTGGCGGGACAAACGGTTTGGGGAGGTATGCAATACGCTTTTCTGTAGAGCGTGGCAGAGGTTCTGTACCCACCACAGCAGAATGCTTTTCCATCAGCGTATCTTCCGGTGTATCCGCATCATCTCCTTCTTCTTGTTCGTCGGTATCTTCTTCTTCCATATTCTCCTCGTCTTCAAAGTCGGCTGGGAGTGCTTCCGATACATCTTCATCCGTTTCATTATCTCCCGCCTCTTTTCTGAAGCGTTTCCAGAATAGGAAACTCTCGGTCTTCGGGACGGTATCAAAAATAATTAAAAGAGAAATAACCGCGAGCGCTCCAAAAATGACGATACTTGTCGTTGTCTCAAAAAGTTGGATTAGAAATCCTGAAATCAACCCACCGATAAGTCCGCCCGCGCTGTCAGCAAGTATGTTTGCAAGCCCTAATCCGGATACCAAAAGAAAAACGCTTCCAAGAATGACACGCGCCGCGATAGCCGGACGCTCGTTTGCTCGGAAGAGAGAAACACCCATAAAAAACGAAATAAGAGGCAGGAGATAAAACGCGACACCAAAGAGCGATTGAAGCACGCTGTATGTCGCACTACCAGCAACGCCCGCTTTACCTAATGCGGCAAGGAGAAGGAAAATACCGAGCGCAAAAAAAATAATCGCGGCAACGCTGTATTTCGTTTCCGATTGCAGGTCAAAAGTAGAATCTTTCTCACTTTCTTTTTTGTTCTTTCTTCGCTTCGGCATTGTTCTGTCCAATCAGTATATCACACCTTCTGCCTATCAGGCAGACATAGGATTTTCCGCGATATGTGGAAAATATATTGGAAAACAAGCTCGCTATATTACATATTACATAAGCCACTTGCCGGATACGGCAAGCGTGTTTTAGGGTACTTTCCGCCCTTTTTCTATAGGACATCAAAGAGTATAATATAAAACAAATGGACACTGGACAAGTATAAAGGACAATGGTATTATAAAACAATAAAAGACACGGCATGGATCAAGATAAAAGACAAATCCAAACAAAACCGCAAATAAAGGACATAGCTATACGCCATGCCGCCGATTCTTGGTATCTATTTTTATTGAAAAAAGCAGAACGGCTTTCTTCGGCTGTTTACATTGTCACAGCGTTAATTCACAACGGGGATCCATTGAAACATAAGTTACGCGAAAAGAGCATTTTCATCGTATCGGACATCGCACAATCTAGATATACTGAAGACAGGAAAGAAAATGTCTTTTTAAAGATAGCCGATCTGATAAATGAAGCTCTGTCTTTTATTGAAATAGGAATGACTGCCGGAGTGATTTCATCTATGAACGCGACGGTTCTCAAGAAAGAATATTCTGACTTATCCGCGCTTATTGAAAAAAAAATTGTTTCTGCCACGGAGCCGCCAAGCGAAGTGTCTTTTCGTAAAGGTTTTTTTGACGAAACAATGCCGGCTTTGTCTGTTAAAAAGCAATTGTTTCAAAGAAAAGAACGGTCTTTGCCAAAATATGCCACACCTGAAAATATTGTTTCTGCGCCGTTTCGTGGCGAGCTTCAAAAATTAGACAATGCCGATAGCTCTAATAGGACCGGCGATCACGCGCAAGAGGAACGACATAAAAAAATAATTACTATTTTCCAACAAAATAAGGAGGCGCTTGGTATAAAGGACATTGCAAAATATGTGACCGGATATAGTGAAAAAACTCTCCAACGAGATTTGATAGAGCTTGTGCGGCGTGGAGTAGTGCAGAAAGCGGGCGAGAGGCGGTGGAGCCGGTATTTTATGCCTCATGCGAATAACGAAACGGTCTAGGAATAAAGGTTTTTAGCGGTTTTAAGCGTATATTTAGCTATTTAGCGCACATAATAATTTGGATGTTATACCTTAATATAGAACACCATATATAGAACACCATAATATATACCGCGCCGATGGGTAGTGCCTGGCGTGGCGTATTATTGACTTTTTCTGATTATTTCATTAATATTGGAAAGATACGGAATTGGGAGGAAGGTACAGTCCGAAGCAGTTTGCTGAACAGTATCTGATCTGTCAACAAAGAAATCCGCTGATATTTTTCGCCGCCGTTAATGCGTCGTGAGTTATCCACAAAGACATTTTGCGAGCAGTTTGATCGCATACTATAATTAAAAGTAATTACCGAACGGAGTTTTTGTGGACTCTGCAGAGAACGGATTGAGCGGATACATTTTGTTGTTCTGGAAACGGAGTGATAATACCGAAATACAGGCGCGATGCGCTCGTTGAAAACGCAATATGGACGATATTAAGTTGTACGGCTGTTTTTGTTTTGCATGTCTATAGCTTCATCAGTATTGAAAAAGAAATTAGAAAACTTATTCAATGTGACCTTTAACCGAAAGAATTTTATTTATTAACAGAAACGCAACACAGCTTTCACAATTATTTTATTTTCGTCGGTTTGTTTTTCCGCTTTGCCTCGCGGTGCACTCGGTTGGGCAAGGTGGGGAAACGAACTGACGAGCTCAGTTTGTCCCTCAAAAATGGGGAGTCGATGACGACAAATAAATAAGCTGTGATAATAAGCTGTGACGATGGTGTGCGGTACGGTGCGTGGAAAAATTCGCGATGCCGGCTGTGTACCATTAACAATTAGTTGTGTTCCGTATTTATTGTGCGGGACGGAATTAATTATCAATTAACCATTTATGAGTAAATATAAGTTTACAAAAGCGATTGCTGGTTTTGTTGGTTTGGCAACAGCGGTTGTGATGATGGGTGGTGCGTATGTACTGCCGGTCAGCGCGGCAACTGTTGAAGAGCTGACAGTCCAGATCAATCAATTGCTCGGCCTCATTGCGCAATTGCAAGCACAACTTGCAACGGTACAAGGTGGCGGGGCAGGAACAGGAGTGTCACATACTTTCTCTGTTAACTTGAGTTTAGGTGACAGTGGCAACGATGTCATGATGCTTCAGAAAGTATTGAACTCCGACTCGGCAACGCAACTTGCTTCAAGTGGTGTTGGCTCGCCGGGGAACGAGTCCCAGTACTTTGGTCCTATTACCAAAGCTGCGGTCATCAAATTCCAGGACAAATACGCATCTGAGGTTTTGTTCCCGCTCGGGCTTTCAAAAGGTACCGGCTATGTCGGTGCTTCAACCCGCGCTAAATTGAACAGCATGAGTTCTGCTCCGGTGGCTGGCGTTCCGACCGTTCCGACGGTTCCGGTGGTTGGCGCTCCGGCAACAGGTGTGAACATCTCGCTTGCGGCTAGCCAGCCGTCTGCGACGCTTGCTCCGCAGAACGCGACGCGCTTGCCGTTCACGAACATTACATTTATCGGCGGTCCGACCGACACGACAATCAACGGCATAACGATTGAACGGACAGGCCTTGCAAATGATGCGGCGTTCTCAGGCATTATCCTTTTGGATTCAGTCGGCACGCAGTTGGGTATTGCAAAAACATTGAACTCAAACCACCAGGCAACAATCGGCGACCCGTTTGTGGTGCCGGCAGGCCAGGCGGTGACTATGACGATTGCGGGTAACATGGCTGCTGACCTCTCAAGTTACACAGGTCAGATCGCGAGCCTCTCGGTTGTAGGTGTAAACACCTCGGCAACGGTTTCTGGCTCGCTTCCACTTACGGGTACCAGCCATACTCTGAATAGCTCGCTATCAATCGGTACCGTGACGATGAATGTCGGCGCGACCGACCCGGGCGCTTCAAACACGAAAGAAATCGGCACAGACGGATACACTTTCTCGTCAGTCAAAGTAACAGCCGGCTCAAATGAGAAAGTTCGCATCAAGTCTATCCGCTGGAACCAGTCTGGCTCTGCGACAAAGGACGATATTGCGAACATCAAAACGCACATCAACGGCTCTTCGTATGATGTGGTTGTTTCATCGGACGGCAAGTACTACACCTCACACTTTGGTGACGGTATAGTGATTGACAAGGGCTCTTCAATTGACATCTCAATTAAGGGCGACATCGTTAGTGGCTCTTCGCGAACTGTTGACTTTGATGTCTACAAGCGAACAGACCTCTACATGACAGGTGAGACATTTGGCTATGGTATTAATCCGCCGAATGGCACTGACACATCAGGAACTGACGACGGCGCATTCCATCAGAACACGAACCCATGGTATGACGCATACCAGGCGACTGTTTCTTCAGGAAGCTTGACGGTAGAGAACGCGACGACAGTCGGCGCGCAAAACATTGCTATTAACACGGCAAATCAGCCGATTGGTGGCGTGAATGTGGAAGTGAAAGGCGAATCGGTTTCTGTCGCGCAGATTATCTTCAATCTGATGGCGACGGGAGACGAAGCTGAAAACATCACAAACATTACGCTTGTTGACGGGAACGGCACGATAGTGGCGGGTCCGGTAGACGGCGCTTCGGGTGCTACAAACTCCGCATGGGGTACTGTAACCTTCACCGATACGGTGACATTCCCTGTTGGGAAAGGCACTTACACTTTGAAGGGTAAGCTTGGCACTGCCTTTGTTTCAAACGACACTGTTCAGGCGTCAACAACGCCGGGTAGCCAGTGGACAACGGTCACAGGCCAGTCAACGGGTGACTCAATAACACCGACTCCGTCTTCAGCAATTACCGGCAGTACAATGACCGTGAAGGCGCCGACCATTACGATGAGTGTGCTTTCTACTCCGCTTGCGCAGACGATTGTTGCCGGCGGTTCGGTTAACTTCTCAAAGTATCAGTTTGATGCTTCGCAGTCAGGTGACGACATTAGGTTCAACACGGTGAAACTTGCGTACGAAACATTCGCGGGTACACCGACAAACTTGACGAACTGCGGTCTCTACGATGGCGCAACTGCTCTGATGAGTGGCTCAAACCTCGTGAACCCGACGGCAAGTGGCTCTTCAACGACATTTACCTTTGATTCAGGACTTGTGGTCTCCAAGGGTACGGTGAAGACATTGAACTTGAACTGCAACACTTCAGCGACTACAACGACTGACAAGTTCCGATGGGGTATTGCGGCGCACGCAAGTGCTGCGCAGACCGCGACTGGCGTACAGTCCGGTCAGTCCATTGACAGCTCTACGGCAAATACCAGCGGTATTATCGTGAACGCGGGCGTTGGCCAGCTTATCACGACTGCAACCGGCGGTTCATACACGGTTACCGACGATTCAACGCCGGGTTACCGTATCGTATCACCGGGCGACTCCGTGGAACTCTTGAAGCTTAAATTCACTGCTTCAAACGAAGACATTGATATTCGGCGCGTGGCGTTTGAGCTTTCAAACACTGCCTCAAACACGCCGCTTGACTTGGTAGGAAACCAGATTACTCTCTGGAACAGTGGAGTACAGGTTGGTACGGCGACATTCGTCAACGATGGCGACTTCGCAACATCAACCATCTTTGCTGACGGAGCATTCCGTGTACCGCGCGGCGAGTCAAAGACAATGACTGTTAAAGGTACGATTGCAAGCATTTCAGGCACCGTCGGTCCGCTGACGGCATCTGGAGATTTGTTCATCGTTTCCTACGATGGTGATGACAATAATTCTGCGTCACCGGTAGCGGGCGGTAACTATGGTACCGGGGTATCGGGAGGTACGGCTATAAACACCGGCACAACCGGCAATGTTACACCGCAAGGTGTTCGTATCTTCAACGCATACCCGACATTGGCGAAGCTTGCTGTCCCGAGCACACAGCTCCAGACAAGCAGTGACTACGCATTCTACCGATTTAGCGTGACGGCGAACAACGACGACATTGCTCTTGGTAAAGTGTCATTCCTGTTCAGCTCTTCAACGGTTTCAGCAACGACTTCGGCATACGCTCTCTATGCGTACACTGACAGTTCGTTCTCAAATCCTGACACATCATTCTCGTCAGACGGTTTGGTAAACGCGAACAAGTACTTTAATGGATTTGGTTCAAACAGCCCGCAGACGAGCACACTGGCTCGCGCGGTGAAACTGGTTGAAATCTATCCGGATAAAAGTTCGGCGACCACGACCTACAAGATTGGGTCAGGTCTTACACGATACTTTGAACTTCGCGCTAATGTTCAAACAGTTGAAACTGGTTCAGGAACAGAATCTATCGTTGTTCAGCTTGAAGGTGACGCGGCATATCCGTCGCTTGCGGCAAATGTCCTGATGAATCAGGCAGGAACCAATCTCGACACTCTGATTGACGCTGACACGAACGACGACTTCATCTGGTCTCCGATTTCAACGACTTCATCTGTCTTGATTACGGACTACGACTGGACAAACGGATACTTGGTACCGGGCCTCCCGACGACAAACATGACGTCGGTAACCCACACAAGTATCAACTAATGACCACCTTGTGCTAGCGATTGTTTATTGACAGACGCTAGGGTCAAGAAAACCCCCACCAAATTGGTGGGGGTTTTCTCTTTTGTGGGTGTCTGCTACTATGGCTCTTATATGAAAGATAATAAACTAAATATCTATATCATTTTCCTTAGCATAGTTTCACTTTTTGTCGGCTATGGTGTATATAGGTCAATATCAGATACGGGCGAATCTCTCCTCAATCCTGTTGGTGAAGATACACTCGCTACACAGGAAGATGTGTTGCCGGATACTCGCGCAATCCCTCTTGACGCGGTATCAGGTATTTCCGGAACCGGAGACGGTATATTTGAAGTACTGCCTACAGGAAACGAACTGTCTCGTTCCGAAATCTTGGTCGCGGATGCTCCAGATGTAAACCGCCCAGTCGTGATACTTGCAAGTATTTCGCCGGAAACACAATCTATCGCTGAAGAAAAAATCGCCTCGCTTGCGAAAGAGCTTGCAACAAATCCTGAATCATACAATTCATGGCTTGAGCTTGCCGCATATCGTAAGGTAATCGGCGATTTCTTTGGCGCGATTGAGATATGGGAGTTTCTAACTCGGCAATGGAACGGTAATATAGCGTACAAAAATCTCGGTATGACCTATCACTACGACCTGCCGGACTACCCGAGGGCGGAGAGCTATCTGAAACAGGCTATAGAGAAAGATCAGTCATATATTCCATCATATATTGAACTCTTTAACCTCTACCGCTTCTCATACGCGGACAAATCGGAGGAAGCAGACGACGCGCTTCTTTCAGGTTTGGAACAAAATCCAGGCAATATTTTGCTTCTTTCCACGCTTGGTGACTATTACGCTGACATCGGCGATGTAGAAAATTCTAGACGATATTACGAAAACGCGATTACAGAGGCCCAAAAGAATGGAGATGACGCGCTCATTAAACAGCTTTCCGCGCGGATAGACACTTTGTCACTCTAGCAAAACCCCCACTTAGTGGCTCAGCCACTAAGTGGGGGTTTTGCGCCCATGCTTTATACAAAAGCCTTGAGATAAATGCGAAATAATACGAAATTTGGTAGAATTAGAAATATGATATTCAATAAAACCTCCCTGAAATTCATTCTTGGTTTTATTACTATTGTCGCGTTGGCACTTTTTTCACTCGCAATCTCCGGCTACATCGGCTTTGGCGATACTACTGATATTTCCGCTACCGGCGTCAATATTTCAGCTGAAGAATGAAGGTGATAGTATAGATGGAATAACTATGAAAACGCGAATAGGTATTGTGCTAGGTATTATCATTCTTGCCGGTGTTGGCTGGTATTTTTTGCGTGGCGGTGATCGCGACGAGTTTCTGCCGTATGAAGATTTCAATGATTTTCTCGCAATCACGAGAAGCGAGAAAGAAATAGCGGAGTATACCGAAAATCTGAAAGAGGCGTATAGAAACGACACCTACGGAGGCGATACACCGGAAGAAACGCTCAATCTTTTTATTGACGCGCTCAAGGCAGGTGACACAGCGCTTGCGGCGAAATATTTCATTGTTGAAAAACAGGCGAGGATGGCGGAGGAACTGAGAGCCGGAATTGATAGTGGCGGTGTTGATTTATTTTTAACCTCTCTGGAAGGTAATCGTACTGAGAGTGGCTATGCTGAGGATCATTTCTTTTCCTATGAAATCAAAGGAAATCTAGCTATGACCATTGAATTAGTTAAGAATCCTTATTCTCCAGTATGGAAAATAGAAAGTCTGTAATGTTTAGCTCAATTTTTTTGGCGGCAATATTTTTGCCGCTTTTTTCGTACGCGTATTCCCAACAGACCACGCACCCCGCGTTGACGGATGAAATTGTTGATTTCTTTAACTTCTCCTATACGGACGCACTTCTGTCTGCCGATGAAAAGAGATTCCTTATTGAAGGAAGCACAGAAGAAGATTCGCCGGAGACGCGCGTCGTGAATCATTTCTACGACCCCGTGAGAAATGTTGGTTTGAAAACCTTTGGCGGGTTGACGGCGAAAAATTGGGCGGAGAATACCCGCGCGCAGGCTGTGTTTTCAAACCTCGCCGGCATTGGGTTTATCAGTGGGCTCTTTTCGGCCGAAAGCGACTATTCATGGGAGCGCGCGATATATGAGTACGCGCATGGGAGTAGTGAGCGAGGCCTGCGCGGTCTCGGGCATATCCTCCACCTGATAGAGGATATGACGGTGCCGCCTCATGTGCGGGATGACGCGCACCCTCCGGCATTTGATTTTGGTTCTCCATACGAAAAATGGACCGCTCGGTTTACGCCGGAGAATACCGATATAGCGATGAACCTCATTGCCGCTCAACGGAAGCCGATAATTCTTCCCACGCTTTCCGATTATTTTGATGTGATTGCGCACTTCACTAATGAGAATTTTTTCAGCAAAGATACAATTTTTGATGAGAAATACAATCAACCAAACATAATTAAACAATACAAAAAACTTTTGTCGGACGGACAGTATCATATATTTGGTCAATCTTATCTAAATGAAGAGCAATATACTTTAGTTGAGATACAACCGATATTTGATTTCGATAGGGGTGAATTTTTAAACATATACACGATCAAAGATCCAGATTATATCGTTATTTCCGACTACTGGAGTGTACTTTCACGGCAGGCAGTTTTACATGGTGCAGGCGTTATGAAGCTCTTTTTTGATGAAGTGGAGAGAGAGCGAGAGACATTCGCGCTGTATGAAAAAAATAAAAGTTTTTTTGCGAAAGTAAGAGGAAATATCGCGAGTGTGTTTGCAAAAGTAAGAGAGAATATTGCGGGAGTATTCGGCGCAAGCAATGTTTCTGGTATCGGTGAAGGGTCAGTGCCAGCCGAACAGAGCGATGGAGGCGCGTCTGCGGATTTGACAGAGGCTCATGAACTTGCGGCTGTGCTTGCGGTATTGGAAGAAAACGCGGCGCTTCTTGCTCGGTCAGTTGCAGTAGCGCAAGCGCGCGACGGAGATATCGCGCAATCAGAATCAGCTGAAGCGGGTGACATGGAGGATGTGCCGTTGCCAGATGGTGTGGCTGGTGATGGATTGGACGACGCGGCGGAAGGGCAGGATACAAGCGGAGGTTTTGTATGGGTGCCGAAAGCAACTACGCTCTATCCGGGATTCGGCGGAGGCGGAGGTGTATCAACGGCACTCGGAAAGAAAGGCACTGTGGAACTTGAACTTGAACCAGAATCTGCCGATGAATCTGACTTTGAACCTGACCAAGAACCTGCGGAAGAGCCCGAACCTGCAGCGGAACCTGAACCAGAACCCTCGGCGGAACCTGACCCTGAACCTGAACCTGAATTGGACCCCGACACCACGCCGCCCGATACACCGGAGCTTTTTGTCGCAGGATGCGAGGACTTCCTTTCGGATGACGCGTGTCTTGTTATCGGTACGGAGTTTTTGGCGAGCTGGACAAAGCCGGCGGATACCGACTATTTTCTTCTCACCATAGACGGTGTGGTGGCAAGTACGATAGCAACCTCCACGACAGTATCGGTGGCCGATGGCGAGACCACTGTACTTTCTATCGCCGCGTATGATGCGTCTGGGAACTTGTCATCCGCCGTGAGCAAGACAGTTGTCACAAACAGAATGCCGATTGTGATAAACGAAATCGCGTGGATGGGCACAGGCGCGTCATCTGCGGATGAGTGGATAGAGCTCAAAAATCGTACTAATCGCGCGATTTCGTTTGATTCCGGCGCGTGGTTTCTCCGAGCCACCGACGGCGCGCCGTCCACTCCGCTTTCCGGTATCATTCCCGCCGGCGGGTACTATCTTATTGAACGGACGGACGATGATACAGTAAGTGATATCTCGGCTGACCTTGTGACGCCATTTAGCGGTTCTGGTGGCAGTTCGGGTCTTTCCAATACCGGCGAAGTGCTTGTATTGGAGCGCGTGTCAGGCGTGGCGACGACCACGATAGACAAAACACCCGATTGCGGCGGCTGGTGTTTCGGCAATTTGTCCCGAAAGCGAACAATGGAGCGCTATGATGAAAATGCTTCGGGCGCCGATACAGCGAATTGGGGCACGGCACTTGGCGAGTTTATACGAAACGGCAGTGACGCGCGTGGCGTGCCAATCAGTGGCACACCGAAATCACGGAACAGTATTAGTTATCAGATTGCCAATGGCGCGGTATTAGCATCTGACAAAACACTAACGCAGGCACATTCGCCGTACATTATCGGACGGAATGGCCTCACCATATCTGCCGGCGCGACGCTTTCGCTTGAGCCCGGTACCGTGGTGAAATTAGTAAACCTGGGGAGCCCGTCGCTTGCCGTAGATGGCGCGCTTGTCGCGGCGGGTACTGACGCTATGCCGGTTGTTTTCACATCATTTCTTGACGATACCTATAGCGGGGATACGAACGGCGATGGACTCTGTGATGTCGGAAACGCATCGTCTACCGCTTCGTGTCCTGTTGCAGGAGTATGGGGGCGAATACATCTCCGTGGTCCTGCCGGCGCATCTTCGTTCACGCACACATTCATTCGTTACGGCGGCGCGTGGTTTACCGGTATACCGGGTACATATCGCGCTGTTGTGGTTGATGATGGCGCAGACGCTACATTTGATTTTGTGATGATAGAGTATTCAGGCGGTCACGGCTTGAGCATGGTTTCTTCCGAAGGAAGCGTGGCGCATAGCACATTTCGGTATAACAAGAAAGACGGTGAATCGGCAGGTATGTTTGTTGCCGGCGGCGCACCTGCGATTAGCGGTTCCGAGTTTTCTGATAATACCTATGGTATCCGGATTTCAGGAAGCGGCGGGTTGGTAAGTGGCAATACATTTATCGGAAATGTGACAGCCGTTCGCGCCGATGGTCTGCCTGGCGGCTTTTCAGGTAATGTTGGCTCTGGAAACATAACGAACGGTATTAATCTTTCCGACTCTATTGCCACAGTCGGCGCGACAACGACACTTGGCGCAAATGGCTTGCCGTATCTCATTAAAATTACCGATGCAAGTGTACCTGCAGGTTCAGCGCTTGTCGTGGAATCGGGCGCAACGCTTAAGTTTCAGGGCCGTCGGCTCATTGTGTCAGGGCATATGCAGGTGGCCGGTGTGGCAAGTACGCCGGTTGTATTCACATCCGCTTTCGATGATTCTGACGGAAACGACGCGACCGGCAACGGCGCAAGCGTCGGCACGGTGAGCGGTATGCAGGGTATCGTGCTTGAGCCCGGTTCTTCATCTAGCATTTCCGATGCGGAGTTTCGCTTTATGCATACCGCGCTTTCGTATCTTGATTCGCCGATTACACTTGCTGATGTGCGCTTTGTAAACAACAGGCTTGCCGTTGCCGCAAATGCCAAAACGCTCGCGCATACTATCATCGTCTCGGGCGTTACTTTTGAAGACAATGTCAGTACGACATCGCCAAGTGGATTATGGTGATTTTGTTTGCTACAAGTTTACTCTTGAGTAATCTTTTTGCATTCTTTGTGCATTTTTAAAAGATTGTTATTATGACAACAGACACCGTGGTGTAAAATTGGTGTAAAAGGAGGTAGGCCGTGTTCTTTTTGTCAGATGCATGCGGTAATGGGAAGCATAGCGAATGTGGCGGTTTTGCGGTTTTGTCTGGCGATAGCTTGCCGTGCGGGTGTAAGTGCGGGCACGCGGTCCATGTAAATGTAAAGCGGGAAAAGCGACAGATAGCCGCTCACGACGCTCTTAGTTGGAGCAGTATGGTATTGGTACTGCTTGCTTACGGGCTATTGTCGTTTGGAGTTTTTGAGAGGACCGATGCGCTGTATCATTCAATGAATTTGTTTGGGGCGCTCGGGCTTGGTCTTGACTGTTTTAGGAAAAAAGCGTTTCCGCCAATGGTGCTCAATATCTTTTTTGCCGCTATTGCAGTTGTTACACTTGCCCGTTTTATGTTTTAAAGAGCGCCCTTCCGCCGGCTGGCGGAAGGGCGCTTTTATATGCTATGGTAAGAAACATGTCCCAGAATACAATCAATACGGCGCTGCGATGGATTATTCTTACCGGTATTTTTATTATCCCGTTCGTTCCGCTAATTGTTTCGCCGTCAATGTTTTTCCCGTTTATCACGGGAAAGAATTTTACTTTTCGTATTTTGGTTGAAATCGTCTTTGCCGTGTGGCTCGTCTTGATGTACCGAGACGCATCGTATCGTCCTAAGTTTTCATGGATGTTTGCCGCGATTGCCGGATTCATCGGCGTTATGACTTTTGCAGACCTCTTTGGTGAGAATCCGATCAAGAGTATCTGGAGTAACTTTGAGCGGATGGAAGGGCTCGTGGCGCTTTTGCATCTTGGCGCGTACGCGATTGTCGCCGGTACTACGCTGCGTACAGAGTATCTCTGGGGCGTGTTCGCGCATACTTCTCTCGGCGCTAGCTTGATTGTTGGCTCCTACGCGGCGCTTCAGCTTGTGGGCTCGGTCGCCACTCACCAAGGGAGTCGTTTAGATGCGACACTTGGCAACGCGTCGTATCTTGCCGTATATATGCTCTTCCACATTTTCATCGCGGCATTTCTCTGGGCGCGGCAGGCGGAGCGTCCGTGGGCAAAATGGGTATACGCGCCGATTATTCTTTTTGAAACATTTATCCTATACCACACCGCGACGCGCGGTACGATTCTCGGGCTTCTCGGTGGGACGCTTGTCGCCGCGTTGCTTGTTTCTATATTCGGCAGAGACACTCCGCGTGTACGGAAAATCGCAGTCGGTTTTATTGCGGCCGTTGTTCTTATTGTCGGGAGTTTTCTCGCGGTTAAAGATGCGCAATTTGTGAAAGACAGTCCGGTTCTCTCCCGTTTCGCGTCAATTTCTCTTGAGGAGCGTACTACTCAATCGCGCTTCATAATCTGGGGTATGGCGTTTGAAGGATTCAAAGAACACCCGATACTCGGTTGGGGACAGGAGAATTTCAATATCGTATTCAATAAATTTTTCAAGCCGGTGCTCTATAAGCAGGAGCCGTGGTTTGACCGCGCGCACAATGTATTCTTAGATTGGCTTACAGCCGGCGGCGCTTTGGGTCTTCTATCGTATCTGTCACTTTTCGGAGCCGCTCTTTGGGTTATCTGGCGAGTCGGCGCGTTGTCAGTTGTTGAGCGAAGCATATTGACGGGACTTTTGGCGGCATATTTTGCACACAATTTCTTTGTCTTTGATAACATAGTGAGCTATATTCTCTTCTTCTCGTTTCTCGGGTATATGACATCTGTTGGGCATCGTGTGCGCGCCGCGGAGACGGATGCCACCATTATTGAGCCACCGTCTCATGTTGCTTCTTCAATTGTCGCGAGTATCGTCATAGCCTCGCTTATGTTTAGCATCTACTTCATCAATATCCGCGGCGTGCTCGCGGCTCAGACACTGCTTCGCGCAATCTCGCAACAGGAGACGGTAGACGGTAACTTTGCACTGTTTAAAAAAGCGACTTCGTACCATTACGCGACCCAAGAGGTCCGCGAACAACTGCTCCGTTTCGCGTCTGATGTTGGCAGAGCAAATATCCCGCAGGAGACAAAAAATGAAATTTTAACCTACGCTGTTAATGAAATGGCAAAACAAATTCAAATACAGCCAAACGATACGCGCTTGCTCCTTTTTTATGGTTCGTTTATGGACCAGCTCGGCCAGCGTGAACAGGCGATTGAATTGCTGACGGAAGCGCGTCGGACATCGCCTGGGAAACAGCTCGTGTGGATTGGATTAGGTAACACATATCTAAATCAAGGAGATTACGAAACGATGATTGAAGTATTCCGCGAAGGATATGAACTGGAAACCACGAACCAACGGATGCATCTTGCATATGCTATTGGTGCGATTTATGCAGACCGGCGTGATATTGAGAAAGAGCTTTTGACCGAAGATTTTGAGACATATTATATCTGGCGGGACGCGGTTGTTAATGCCTACGCTTCACAAAAACGCTTTCCTGAACTTGTCGCGATCTGGGAGAAGCGGGTGTCGGCGCAACCTGATAACGCGCAGTATAATCTCTCTCTTGGCGCGGCTTACGCGCAGAACGGTGAATTCCGAAAGGCGATAGGGCAGATACAGAAAACGATTGAGCTGAATCCGGATTTCAAAGAGACCGGAGAGTATTATATCAGCGAACTGCGTGCCGGAAGATTGCCATAAATTATCCACCGGAATACGCATCGTCAGTTGACGATTATCCTATTTTCTGCTAAGATAGAATAGTGAGAGCAATCCTTCGGGAGGGCAATCCAAGTAAAGCAAATATCTTGCGTAAACCCCGCCATCCGGCGGGGTTTACGTTTACATACACATGTACATACACATGCAGGAAGAGCGGTGGTAAAGTCAAAGCCATGTTGAGAGCAGTAAAGCCATGTGGCAAGGCAGGGTTGCGTATGCCGGCAGTGGGTTTATACTAAACATATTGCGCTCGGATATGGCCAGCCGCGCACTCACATAGGTATTTGCTTGGAGCTCGCTCCGGCTGGCCTTGTCCGGGCGGAACGCTATGTTTCGTATTGTTGAACAAGCCCCGTTGGCTCAAAGAACAACTTTTCGCATCGGTGGCAGCGCGCGGTATTTCTGCGAAGCGGCAACGGTTGCAGAACTGAAAAAAGCGATTGGTTTCGCGCGCCGGCACGGCGTGCCGTTTTTTATTTTAGGTTGCGGGTCAAATGTGTTGTTTTCCGATGACGGATTTAACGGTTTAGTCATAACCATGACAAACCGCGGAAGCTCGTTTAAACAAGAAGCGGAGAGCGTGCTCGCGGTTGTAGAGGCCGGCGAAAATTGGGATTCGTTCGTCGGCAAGTCTACAGAGCTCGGATTGTTCGGTATAGAAAATCTTTCCGCGATTCCGGGCAGTGTCGGCGCGGCACCGGTCCAGAATATCGGCGCGTATGGACAGGAGGTCAAAGACACACTTGCTTGGGTAGATGTATTTGATACGGAACGCGAGGAAGTAGCGCGGCTTGAAAATGCAGAATGCCGTTTCGGCTATCGCGACAGTATTTTTAAAACAGAAGCGGGGAGACGATTTGTGATTATTCAAGTGGCATTTCGTCTTTGTCCAAGCGGAAAAGTTATAACATCATATCGCGGTGTTTTAAACGCGCTTGAAAAAGAAAATATATCAAGACCGACTCCCGCCGATATGCGGAGAATTATTACCGCGATACGGGCAGACAAGCTTCCCGATGTCTCGCGAGTCGGTACTGCTGGTTCATTTTTCAAAAATCCTGTTGTATTAGGCGGTATTGCCACAGCGTTGGCGGAGCAATATCCGGATATGCCGCGTTTCCGAGCAGCCGCAGATGGTGGAGTAAAACTTTCCGCCGCATGGCTTATTGAACATCTCTCCGGTATGAAAGGCGCGCGCCGAGGTGATGCGGGAGTGTATGAAAATCAGGCAATCGTTTTGGTGAATACAGGTTCCGCGCGCGCGGATGACATTCTTTATCTCGCGGAAGAAATTGAACAAAAAATTTTTGCGCGCACGGGAATTAAACTTGAACGCGAAGTGCAGGTCGTACAATAATATTTTATTTTTTAATTTTTAAATTTATAGTTTGTTCTCCGCGCGCAGTATATTTTTTGCGAGCTTTGCGCGCAAAGTTATCCACATTTTTGTAAAAATATTATTGTTTTTGTGTACGCAGTGTATGATAATAAAAATAATTGCAATAAACACAAACGCAAAAAAATTTTTAATTTTTAATTTTTATTTTTTTAAAATTTTTTTGCATGGTCGAGTTTATCGCGTTCGTTAGAAATTAATCTCTTTATATTCTTATGGCACGAAAACGAAAAGTTGCAAAAAAGGCGGTGAAGAAGACAACGAAGAAACGGAAGACAGTTAGCCGAAAGAAAGCGGCACCGAAGAAGAAGACAACCAAGCGCCGCACGACCAAGCGCAAGACAGTACGCCGCAAAAAGAAGTAATTGCTTCTACAAAGGCAATGTATTGCCTTGGTACCGACAAAACCCCGCTTCCTGCGGGGTTTTGTGTTTATGGTACAATGGTGGTACGCTAGTGAAACATTATGGGGTTTCTGTCAAAAATATTCGGTGATGACAATACAAAGCGGCTCAAAGCGATTGAGCCGCTTGTCAGACGCATTAATGAGCATGAGGAAGGCGTAAAAGCGTTGGCAGATTCAGATTTTCCAAAAAGAACAGAAGAACTGAAGCGGCGATATATAGATGGTGCGTCGTTGGACAATCTATTGCCGGATGCGTTTGCGCTCGTTCGAGAAGCGGCGCGACGCACACTCTCCCAAAGGCATTTTGACGAACAGCTTATCGGCGGTATAGCGCTTCACGAAGGTAGTATCACAGAAATGAAGACCGGGGAGGGGAAAACCTTGGTCGCAACCCTACCCGCATACTTAAACGCGCTGTCAGGTAAAGGCGTACATGTGGTAACTGTGAACGACTACCTCTCGCGGCGCGATGCCGCGTGGATGGGACAGATTTATCACTTTCTCGGGCTTCGTACCGGTTGCATTAATCATGAAGCGTCTTTTCTTTATGACCCAAGTCATACTGAAAAAGATGCCGAGCGCGATACGCTTGGCTCATTCAAAGTTGTGCACGAATTTTTAAAGCCGGTCTCACGGCAGGAAGCATATTCCGCTGACATCACTTACGGCACGAATAACGAATTCGGATTTGATTATCTGCGTGACAATCTTGCGTATAAAAAAGATCAGATGTCTCAGCGCGGACATGCGTACGCGATTGTTGACGAAGTGGACTCTATTTTAATAGACGAAGCGCGGACACCTCTCATTATTTCAGCGCCAGCGCAGGAATCCGATGAATTTTACACGAAATTTGCGGAGATTGCGCGCGGCATGGAGCGTGATACTGATTTTACCGTTGAAGAAAAGTATAAAAGCATTTCGCTTACCGATACTGGGATTTCAAAAGCGGAACACATACTCGGCGTGGATAATATCTATACCGAAAAGGGTATTAAATATGTGCACCATCTTGAGACGGCTGTTCGCGCGAAAGCGCTCTTTGCCCGTGACAAAGATTATGTGATTCGGGATGGCGATGTGGTTATTGTTGACGAATTTACAGGCCGTCTTCAGCCGGGGCGGCGTTGGTCAGAGGGTCTTCACCAGGCAGTGGAGGCGAAAGAGGGCGTGCCGGTGCAGAAAGAGTCGCGGACGGTTGCCTCTATCACTTTTCAAAATTATTTCCGCATGTATGAGAAGCTCTCCGGTATGACGGGCACCGCGGACACATCCCGTGAAGAGTTTCGGAATGTATATAATCTGGATGTATTGGTTATACCAACGCACAAGCCGATTGCGCGCGCAGATTACGATGACTTAATATACCAGACGGAAGCAGGCAAGCTTCAGGCAATTGCCAGAAAAGTTAAAGAGCTCCATGAAAAAGGCCAGCCGGTGCTTGTCGGGACCGTCTCAATTGAAAAAAATGAAATGCTCTCGCAGTATTTGTCGCGAGAGAGAGTGCCACACGAGATGCTCAATGCGAAAAATCATGAACGCGAAGGTGAGATTGTGGCGCAAGCCGGTCGGAGGGGTGCTGTGACTATCGCGACGAACATGGCTGGTCGCGGTGTTGACATCAAACTTGGCGGGAATCCTCCCACTGACGAGGAATATGAGGCGGTGAAGAAGGCAGGCGGACTTTTTGTGTTGGGTACCGAGCGGCATGAGGCGCGGCGGATAGACAACCAGCTTCGCGGACGCTCGGGCCGTCAGGGCGACCCCGGCGCAACCCAGTTTTTTGTGTCGCTTGACGACACGCTTATGCGGGTATTCGCGTCTGACACCGTGAAAGCTATGATGGGGCGTTTTGGCATTCCGGAAGACCAGCCGATTGAAAATAAGATGATTACCCGTTCGCTTGAAGCGGCGCAGAAGCGGATAGAAGGATTTAACTTTGACGCACGACGACATGTGCTTGATTACGATAATGTGTTAAATAAACAGCGACAAGCGGTGTACGGCGAACGGCAGAAAATACTCGCAAATAATGACGAAGCCGTGTTTTCATATTTGGAAATGCTCTTTTTAGGCAACGATACTGCTTACGAGAAATTTCTAAAAAAGCGTGAAGCGGTGGGGGACGCGCGGTTGGCGCAGGTTTTACGCATCATTATTCTCCAGACCATAGATATGCTCTGGATGGAACATCTGGAGACAATGGACTATCTCCGAAGTTCGGTGCGTCTGCGCGCGTACGGCCAGCGCGATCCGCTTGTGGAATATAAAAAAGAAGGTGCACAGCTTTTCCATGAGATGCAGGAGGCGGCGCATCATCAGATTATTAATCATATTTCAAACATAGATGAACAGGCGCTTGCGGTAGGCATTGCACGGGAAGAAAAACGGCTCAAAGAGGTGCACGAGCACGCGCAGACGGTTGGAGGAGATGACTCGGCGCAGGCAATACCTGTGCGCGCTGACAAACCCAAAACATCTGACGGAAAAACTATTGGCAGGAATGACCCATGCTTTTGCGGCTCGGGGAAGAAATATAAGCGCTGTCACGGCGCTTGAATTTCCGTCGCTCGCCCATCACGAAAACAAGTTTTCGCGTGGGCTCGCTAGGAAATATAAAAAGTGTCATGGGGCGTAATATGTTCCATGTAGACAATCTTTAAATGCCTGCTATGCTTGTAGCGGGTGTTTTTTTATATTTTGTTGAAAGGAGTATGAATATGAAGCGGGCGCTCGTTGTATTTTTTGCATTATATTTTCTTGGTGTTGGTAATGGTATGTTGCAGAATGCAGCCGCCTCGGATTCCGGCAACTCCGGCAGGGCAGTATTTGATATGTTGGATACGGATAATCCAACACAAATTCTTTATAAAGCGGAGCGTGTTGCGAGCATATATTATCTCGTGTGGAAATCTGATCTTGACGCTACTCTTGTTTCCCGTATTTACGGTATTATTTCAGCAGCAATGTCAAAGGCGAGTGTGGGCGTACCTCTTTCCTCATCTGGTACATTACCCGGTGTGCGGTATGAAGTCTCGGTTGAAAGAGGAAAGATTTTAACGAATGGCACGATAGCATTTTTTTCCGGCGAGACGCGCATGGAGTACAATACAATCTGGTCGGCGTATCTTATCTCGGGCGATGCAGAACGAGAAGATACTTTATTTATTCCGATACAGAAATATTCATATAGTGCAGGAGATTATACGGCCTCTGTTGTTGCCGAGGCTTCCGCACCGCTTTCAGAATATAGCATCGGCAATTCGTTCGTTTCAGTGGTACACCAGGATAAGGATATGTCTATGGTCAGCAGGGCGGAAGATACGAACGGTAATGGCGTGGTTGACCGAGTTATTCTTGTTCAACGGCGAATTCCTTCCGGCGCCTCGGATACTATCCGTGTTGAGCGTGATGAAAAAAGGGGCGAGTGGGGGACGATAAGCGTTACCAAATGCAGTGACGCACAAACATGTTACGCTTATTCGTTTGAGCGTTAATAATAAAATCCCGCGTATGCCAGAATATGGCACGCGGGATTTTGCTGTTTTTAGGTATTCCTTGCTATACTGTTGGATATTCACTAATGCAATTTTTGTATGAAAATCATTTCGTTTTATAACGATCCATGGGAGGCAGATTATATGAAAGTAAAGTTAAGCGGGCATGAGGTTGTCTTCCACGAAGGTTCGCTCCAAGACGATTCGGACATCAGAGATGATGCCGCCGAAGTGCTTTCGGTCTTTGTAAAGTCCACTGTGGGCGCGGCGGAGTTTGATAGGTTTCCTGCCGTGAAGCATGTAGTGACTCGTTCCACCGGTTTTGACCATATTGACCTTGTCGAAGCAGATAAGCGGGGCATTACGGTGGCGAATGTGCCAACTTACGGCGAAAATACCGTTGCCGAGTTTGCGTTCGCGCTTTTGTTGATGCTTGCGCGTCGCACATACGAAGCGCACGATCGTGTTATCACAACGAGCTCTTTCTCTCCCAAAGGTCTTATGGGCTTTGATTTAATGGGAAAAACAATCGGCGTCATCGGCACAGGCCATATCGGGCAGTTTGCGATTCGCATCGCGCGCGGGTTCGGTATGAATATCATCGCGTTTGACATCAATCATGATGATGCGTTTGCGAAAGAAATCGGCTTTGAATATGTGGAATTGGACGCGCTCCTTTCACGCTCAGATATTATTACGCTACATTTACCGCTCAATAAGCATACAGAGCATCTGCTGAATAAAGACAATATGAGAAAAATAAAAAAAGGCGCATACCTCATAAATACCGCGAGAGGCCCTCTCGTTGATACTGATGCTCTTATTATGGCGCTCAAAGAAGAAATTTTAGCCGGTGCCGGTATGGATGTGCTTGAAGAAGAAGGGTATATGCTTGATGAAATGAAGCTCCTCGTTGACGAGCATCCGAATGCTGAAACGCTTCAGACGGTTCTTCAGAATCATTATCTGATAGACCACCCGCGCGTCATTATTACGCCGCATATGGCGTTTAACACGAAGGAGGCGCGAGAGCGTATTCTGGATGTAACTGCGGAAAATATTACCTCGTACGCTTTAGGTAAGCCGACAAATATTGTGAAGCCAAAAGTGTAAATAATAAGTTTTGCAGATAACCGTTTGCTTGTTTGCCGGCGTATAAAATAAAAACGCTGTTTTGCTTGACACAAACAGTGTTTTTGATTATAATACTGCGTAGGTTTTCTTTGCCAACACTACTGACTACTGACGGAGGAATAGATGCAGACACCACAGCTTATCAAAAAGGGAAAAGTGAAAGATATTTCCGTGCCGTATATCATTATTGCAAATTCCGATATGATTACGGCTGGCGACGGAAAGTTTACGGACAATATGCCCGGTAAGGCAATACTTAATACAGAGATTGCGGTAAATTGTTTCCGTTTACTCAATAAAAATAATATCTCAAATCATTTTATCAGCCGTGAAAGCAACTCTAGCATCAAAGCGTGTTTTGCCGATGCGATTCCGATTGAAGTTGTATGCCGGCGGTATGCGTTCGGGTCATATCTTGCGGAGCATCCAGAGTGTTCCGACGGCGATATTTTTCCGACGCTTGAGGTTGAATTTTTTATGAAAGATGACAAATTGCATGACCCGCGCGTGGTTCCTGGTAACGACGGGATGTTTGATGTCTTTTTTGTCAAATGGCGACCTGGAATGCGGACCGGTGGCGGTGTATTAAGCGGTGACGATATTTTTAAGAGCCGGTATGGATATGTACTCTCAACCGAGATGCTTTTCCAGATACAGCAGACTGCCCGCCTTGCGTTTGAAGCGTTTGAATATGGATTCAGAGAAAACGGCTATGTATTGATTGACATGAAATTTGAATTCGGACTTCTTGAACATGGTGCCGTAATTGTTATTGACGGCATTACGCCGGATGAGTGGCGACTCGTGCGGCATGTGCCCGGCACGGGAATACAGGGACTGTATCGCGATGAGCAAAAGAGCAAACAGCTCTTTCGTGATATGAAAAAAGCTCGGAAAAACGGCGTGCTGACAGCGAATGATTGGAAAAAGCTCTACACGGTATATCAGGAATGCGCGGAAGTAACAGCTCGTTTTTAATAGATCACGCCCCGACGGTACAGTCGGGGCGTTTTGATTTTTAACAGAGATGGCGATACAATAATCAATATGGCTATTATTATTGCGCAATGGTTTTTGAATGTGTTCGGCGTGCTTTTGGCGGATTACATTATTCCGGGAGTTGTAGTGGAGTCGTTCTATATCGGCTTGGTCGTTGCGGTAATTTTGGGGGCATTGAATCTGATGGTCCGTCCTGTATTAATTTTTTTGACGCTTCCCATCACGCTTCTTTCCCTCGGGTTGTTTACTTTTGTAATCAACGCATTTCTCTTTTGGTTTGTCGCAAGCTTCGTTGAAGGATTTTCGGTAGCCGGATTTGGTGCTGCGTTCTTTGGCGCGCTCGTTGTGTCGCTGACAAGCTTTCTCGGCAGAAAGTTTCTTGGTGCAATGAGATAATGCGGAAAGCGCGTATCATAACTCATAACGGTCATTTTCATGCAGACGATGTGTTTGCGACAGCTCTTTTAGCGATTCTACACGACGAGAAAAAGATGCCGTATGACATTATCCGCTCACGCGACCGGAACCTATGGTTGACGGGCGATTTTGTGGTGGATGTCGGCGATGTATATGACGCGCTGGCAAATCGTTTTGACCATCATCAGAAAGGAGGCGCCGGAGTTCGTGAAAACGGCGTGCCGTATTCATCTCTCGGTCTTGTGTGGAAAAAATTTGGCGCAGAATTTACCGGTTTACAGCATGCCTCGGAGTATATTGATAAAAAACTTGTTGAATACATTGACGCTATGGACAATGGCATGGAAATTATTCGTGCAAAATTTGACGGTGTAAATATTTATGCGATCGGGGAAGTTATTGAGTCATTCTCGCTCGGGTGGGACGAGGATAGTTCGTTTGATGACGCTTTTATTGAGGCAGTGGATGTGGCAAAAAAAATTCTTTTGCGCGAACGCTCGCGCGCGCTGAGTGCCTGCTCTGCAGAGGAACAAATCAGGCATTTGTATGATACCGCGCCAGATAAGCGGTTTATAGTGCTTGACCGGTACTATGGTTCTTCCGGTGATATACTTCGCGCATACCCCGAACCGCTATTTGTCATTTATCCTGAGAAGGTAAATGGAACATGGCATGTGAAAGCGGTACGCACCGGCAACGCGTTGTTTACGAACAGAAAAGATTTGCCGAAAGCATGGGCAGGTAAGCGTGATAGAGAATTGGCGGCAGAAAGTGGCGTTCAAGACGCATTGTTCTGCCACAATAATTTGTTTCTTGCGGTCGCTAAGTCAAAAGAGGGCGCCATAGCACTTGCTGAAAAAGCTGTTATAAATTAAGGATTTTTCAATGCGTCAGACGGTGTGGGCGTTTTTCAATTTGTGCTATACTAGCGCTATATATGGCGGACTATACACCGACAATCGGGCTTGAGGTCCATGCGGAATTAAAAACGCGGACAAAAATGTTCTGCGACTCAAAAAATGACCCTGACGAAACGCGGCCGAATGTTAATGTCTGTCCGGTGTGCATGGGACACCCCGGGACGCTTCCGACAATCAACAAAGAAGCGGTGGGACATATCATAAAGATTGGGAAAGCGGTTGGCGGGCGCATTGCAGACGAAACACATTTTGACCGCAAAAACTATTTTTATCCTGATATCCCGAAAGGATATCAGATCAGCCAGTATAAAGACCCGATTATTTCAGGCGGTGTGCTTCATGGCGTTCTATTGACGCGTATACATTTGGAAGAAGACACCGCGCGTTCGATACACGACGCAGAGACAGACGGTTCTCTTGTAGATTTCAACCGTGCAGGCATTCCGCTAATGGAGCTCGTCACAGAGCCGGTAATTGAAAACGCCAAACAAGCGGTAGATTTCGCGCGCGAACTTCAGCTTCTTTTAAAAACACTTGGTATTTCGGAAGCGAATATGGAAAAAGGCGAGATGCGCGTTGAGGCAAATATATCGGTGGCGCCGCGTGGCGGCCGTGGCACGAAAGTGGAAGTGAAAAATCTCAACTCGTTTAGAAGCGTGGAGCGGGCGATTGAATATGAAATCATACGGCAGATTGAGGTTCTGGAAGCTGGCGGCTCTGTGACGCAGGAAACGCGCGGCTGGGATGAAGGTAGGCAAGAGACATTCAGTCAGCGTTTGAAAGAGACATCGGAGGATTACCGCTATTTCCCGGAGCCGGACCTGCCGCCTCTCAAACTATCGCTCGTTTCAGATTGGCACGATATTGTATTGCCGGAACTACCATGGATACGGCGCGAACGGTATCAATCGCAATTCGGACTTCGGTCAGAGACAGCCGAAACTCTCGTGTACAATGAGTTACTTCGCGAGTTTTTTGACGATGTGCTTACGCACTTGCCTGATAACAAAACATTTGCGACGCTTTCCGCAAACTACATTACTTCAGATATTGCCGGCTTTACCGCTGTGACCGGCCGTGGAATTGAGCATATAGCACCTCGACAGTTTGCGGCGCTTATAGGCATGATTGGCGGCGGGGATATTTCGTCGCGCGGTGCGAAAGACATTTTGGCGGTTATGTTTGAAAAAGGCGGTGAACCGCGCGCGATTGCGCTAGAAAAAGGATTGCTACAGGAAAGTGATGAAGGCGCGCTTAAGAATATTGCTCTAAAAATAATTGCCGATAATCGAAGTGTGGCCGATGAATACATAGCCGGTAAGGAAGCGGCGATACAGTTTTTGATAGGACAGGGAATGAAGGCGACAAAGGGCGCGGCAAATCCAGGCGTGCTGAAGAATCTCTTTGAAAGCCTTCTTAAATGAGAACATAATATCAACCAACTTTTTTATTGTTTCGTCCAGTTGTTTGTTTTTGGTATACTGAGTCTGTATGTCACAGAAAAAAATTCGCATCGCGATAAACGGTTTCGGGAGGATTGGCCGCGTTTTCTTTCGGCAGGCTTTTAATAATCCCAATTTTGATATTGTTGCCATTAATGATTTGGGCTCCAAAGAGAATCTTCTCTATCTCTTGAAGCACGATTCGGTCTACGGCATATTTGAGCCGGAGCTTGGCGCTATTGAATTTCTATCGGAAAATGACCCGTCGCGCTTGCCGTGGAAGAAACTTGATGTAGATATAGTCGTGGAATCAACAGGTGCTTTTACCACATTTGAGAAATCAAAGGCGCATCTTGATGCCGGCGCGAAGCGTGTCGTGATTACCGCGCCGGCGAAAGATGATGTGACACCGACGGCAACGCCTAACATCGGATTCAAAGATATAGGCGAAGGGCGTATTACTTCAAATGCGTCTTGTACAACCAACGCGACGACGCCGATTGTTGCTATTATGATGGAAACGCTTGGCGTGGAAAAAGCGGTATTGAGTACCATTCATGGGTACACCGCGAGCCAGACGCTTGTGGACAGTCCGAGTAGCAAGGATTTTCGCCGTGGCAGAGCCGCCGCTGAAAGTTTCGTACCTTCTGAAACCGGCGCGGCGATAGCAACCGAAAAAGCGATTCCGGCGATAGCCGGAAAATTTGACGGAGTGGCGATACGGGTACCGGTCATAACAGGTTCGCTAGCAGATTTTACATTTGTCGCAAAACGAAAAACGAGCGTTGAGGAAGTGAATCGGATTTTTAAGGATGCGGAGAAAAAGAAAGATTGGCAGGGAATTTTAAAGACGACGGATGAGCCGATTGTTTCGCGCGACATTGTCGGTGAGCCGTATGGCGCGATTATTGACCTTAATATGACTCGTGTGGTTGACGGCGACCTGGTAAAAGTGTTTTCGTGGTACGATAACGAGTGGGGCTACGCGGCGATGCTCGCGAAACATATTGAAACGCTCGCACCATATCTCTGATTGTCAAATATATGATTGCATTTGAACAGGCTCCCGATAAACGGCCGCGGACAGGAGAAACACCGCGTGCGGAGACGGATTCGGAACCGATATTTTCACCCTGGCAGGCGATACGGATGAGAGGTTTAAGCGGAGTTGTTGAAGACGGTTGGACTGTAAAGGATGTGTCGCCTCACGGCACAGTGCTTGTGGCAAAATTGCGTGGTAATGGAAATGATTCATACAAAATAGTGCCGCTGGAAACGCTTAGAAAATTAAACAACATATGATTATCTACCTCGGTTCAGACCATGCCGGATACGCACTCAAGGAGACGCTTGAGATTTTTTTGCGAGAGCTTGGGTATGCCGCTACAGACGCGGGACCAGACCAATACGACGCGACAGATGATTATCCCGATTACATTACACCGGTCGCGTGCCGCGTATCCGAGAAGCCAGAAGAGAGTCGCGGTATTATTTTAGGCGGCTCCGGGCAGGGGGAGGCAATGATGGCAAATCGCTTTCCGCATGTCCGTGCGATGGTCTACTATGGCGGACAGATTGAGACGGTGAAGCTCGCACGGGAACACAACGATGCTAATATTTTATCGCTGGGCGCAAGATTTATTTCTGAAGAAGAGGCAAAAGAAGCCGTGCAAGCATGGCTTGAGACGCCGTTTTCTGCAGAAGAACGGCATATACGGCGGATTCAGAAAATTGAAGATTTAAGTAAAAATTGTTAATCCTGTATGGTAGAAATAATTCCAGCCATTATGCCGAAAAGTCTTGAGGACATCGTCGCGGAAGCTCACCGCGTGGAAACGCTCGTGCGTATGGTACAGGTTGATGTGATGGACGGCATATTTGTGCCGTCTGCCGATTGGCCATATACGGCTGACTCGGACGCAGTGTTTGACGCGATGGCATCTGGTGGTATTTCGCTTGCAAAAGACGGCGGCGGCGTATCATTTGAAATTGACCTGATGGTGGAAAATCCAGCTTTACACGCCGGAGATTGGATCGCCGCCGGAGCGAAACGCATTATTTTTCATATTGAATCGCTCGATGACCCCTCTTCGCTTTTTGAAGAATTGCCCCGTGACGGTTTTGAAATAGGTCTGGCGTTGAATCCGGATACTTCAAACGACGCGGTAGCGTCATATATACAACATATTGATTTTGTGCAGTGTATGGGGATAACGAATATAGGATATCAGGGGCAGGCGTTTGACGAGCGGGTGCTTGGAAAATTGCGCGTATTCCGCGAAACATTTCCGTCTATTGTACTTTCCGTAGATGGGGGTGTGTCGCTTGATATCGCGCCGAAACTGATTGAAGCCGGTGCAAACCGTCTTGTTTCCGGCTCGGCAATTTGGCAGAGCGATGATATACTTGGAACTATTGTAAAATTTCAATCACTGGAACAATGAATCACATTTCAGTATATGTCACATCTCCACGAAGACAAAATAAAATTTCTTGAAGAGAAAGCGAATCTTGTCCGACAGTCGCTTATTGAAGAGCTTGTGGAAGCAGGTTCTGGACACACTGCCGGTCCGCTCGGTATGGCGGATATATTTACCGCTCTTTATTTTCATATTTTAAACCACGACGCCAAAAATCCCGCATGGGAGGAGAGAGACCGGCTGATTCTTTCAAACGGACACATAGTACCTATACGCTATGCCGTTATGGCGCATGCGGGGTATTTTCCGCTTGAGGAATTAAAAACGCTTAGGAAATTCGGCACTAGATTACAAGGACATCCGGAACGGCCGATAATGCCGGCGCTTGAGTCAACATCAGGCCCACTTGGTTCGGGGCTCGGGCAAGCGGCGGGTGTGGCGCTTGCCGCGCGAATGGACGGCAAGAAGTTCCGCGTATACTGCATTATGTCTGACGGTGAGCAGGATGCCGGTAACATATGGGAATCCGCTATGTTTGCAGGTGCAAACAAGCTCTCAAACCTGACGGCGATTCTTGACAGAAATAATATCCAGATAAACGGGATGACGGAAAATGTGATGCCTCTTGAGCCGATTCGTGAGAAGTATGAAGCATTTGGCTGGCATGTGATAGATATTGACGGACACAATATGGAAGAGATTGTAGACGGCGTGGAGCAGGCAAAAGCGATTTATGAGAAGCCGACACTCATTATCGCGCATGTTATTCCAGGCAAAGGCGTGAAAGAAATTGAATTTGATTATATATGGCATGGTAAGTCGCCGAAGCCGGAAGAGGCGGAGAAGTTTTTGGCAGAGCTTCGCACGCTCGGCGGAAAAATAAAAAGCGAGCATGAATAATTGTTTTTTATGATACATTCATCACAAAAATTAGTTGAAAATATCTGGAATGATGATATCGGACAGGCGCCGACACGCGATGGCTACGGGAAAGGCGTTGTGGAAGCCGGCGAGAAAGACGCGCGTGTCGTTGTGTTATGTGCCGACTTGGCGGAGAGCACCCGCTCGCACTGGTTTAAGGAAAAATTTCCGGCGCGGTATATTGAACTTGGAGTAGCCGAGCAGAATTTGGCGACGGTCGCCTCCGGTATGGCAAATTACGGGAAGATTCCGTTCATTGCATCGTACGCCGCGTTCAACCCGGGACGGAATAATGAACAAATCAGAACGACAGTTTCTTTAAATGATGTGCCGGTAAAAGTATGCGGAATGCACGCCGGCGTGTCGGTGGGGCCTGACGGGGCGACGCATCAAGCGCTGGAAGATATTGCGCTCATGCGCGTTCAGCCGAATATGTCTGTTATTGTGCCGGCTGATGCGGAAGAAGCTAGAAAGGCAACATACGCGGCGGCATTTACGGATAAACCGGCGTATCTTCGTTTTGCGCGCGAGAAAACACCGGTATTTACGACTGTCGATTCACCGTTTGAAATCGGTAAAGCAAATATATTATGGGAGAGCGAAAAGCCGGAAGTGGCAATTATCGCATGCGGTTCTATTATGATGAATGCGCTCTATGCCGTAAAAAAGCTTTCGGAGGAGGGGATTGGGACGATATTGTTAAATAACCATACCGTAAAACCAATGGACGAAGGAGCAGTGATCGCGGCCGCGCAGAAAGCCGGCGCGGTGGTGACGGTTGAAGAGCATCAAATTGCCGGCGGTATGGGTTCGGCGGTAGCGGAAGTTCTCGCGCGCTCTAATCCGGTGCCAATTGAGTTTGTAGGTGTTGAGGATAGATTTGGTCAATCCGGAGAGACGAATGAGCTCATAAAAGAATATGGAATGGATACGGATGCGATTATTGAGAAAATTAAAAAAGTAATCCAAAGAAAAAAATGAGTCAGACGACTCATTTTTTTCTACAATTTTTTCGGCATGTACTCCTGCGGCGCGTTTTTGAGATATTCCTCTATTTTGTCGCGCGAAAGGAGTCCTTCCTGCGCGCCAATGTATTGTACGACAGACATTGAATTTATAGGTGCTCGTTTGAGCGCTTCTTCTATCGGTAAGCCCAACGCCAGAAATGAAGTTAGTGTTGATGAGAAGGAATCTCCGGCGCCTGTCCGGTCAAGCGGCGGCTTCGGGTCTGGATACATCGGCATATGCCACAGCGCTTCGCTGTTTGCTGTGTATGCGCCGCCGGGACCATCGGTTACAACGGCGAGGTTCGGGCCTTTTGTATGGAGCATCCGCGCAAGTGTTGCCGTGTCATTTTCGTCTGATTTCAAAATCAGCTGTGCTTCCTGTTTATTGCAGAAAAATATAGCGCTTGCTTCATAAAGGTCTTTAAGCGTATCGTATCCAAGTTTGATTTGAAATGTACCCGGTTGGAACGCAAGTTTGGTATTTGGATTCTCTTTTACAAAATTAGCAATTTCATGATGATATTCTATTGAATCCTCGCCAACCGATGAAAAATAAATCCATCGCGGTTTACCAATGTTTGGCAGCGCGTATGGATAATCATGGTGTTTAATGAGAATGGTTCGCTCGGCTTTATACCAAAGTACATAGTGGTAATTACTCTCTTTTCCGGAATGTATGCGTATGAATTGGGTGTCAACGCCGTTTTTTGCGAATGTCTCCAGATCCTCTTTTCCGTGCCAGTCATCGCCTATATCAGTCACAAGTGCTGATTTTAAGCCAAGCCTGTGTGCCGCTACTGCCGCGTTTGGGCTGTTACCGACGGCCGGTACGACGGTTACTGATTCGTATGGCACCTTGCTTGCGTTCTCAACACAGAGTTTTTCGCCGCCCTTATCGTCGGTGTAAACGCTTGCTTGATTGATTCTGATGAACGCATCAGTTGTGGTGTCGCCTATTGAGATGAAATCAAATTCTTCTTGCTGCATATCTATGACGATTATCTAATTACAATACAGCCAGTATAGCACAGAAATAAAAAGCCGCCCCGACATAAGTCGGAGCGGCTAAAGCATACTTAGTTAAAACACAAATCAACGCCTTCTTTCTTCGCCCATTCTACTACTTCCTTTTCATCAGGAAAGTCGCCGAATTGGGCGAGGACAACTTCGTATTCGCCATCATTGTACGACAGAATCGGGCATTCGCGCAGCCAGCGGTCATGGTCATGCTCTTTGAGCCATTCAAAATAATGAACGCGTTCTTGATAGACCGCTACAATTTCATCCGGATTGACCGCGATAGCGTCCGGACTGACGGTAATATGTCGTTTCAATCCGGCGGTTTTCAGTTGGGTGAGAAGCGAAAGAAAAGATACCGGAGCTTTAGGAAAACGAACGGTCAGATAAAGGTGCGTATTTCCATAAACTTCATCGGAACCATTCGGCCATAGAAGAGCGGTGATTTTTCTTTGCGAAAGAAAACGAAGTCGTTGTCTGAATAACCATGCGCTTACACGGCCGCTTATTATGGTGCTTGACCATAAGATATCAAGGAAAAAACTAGCCAGAAAAATGCATGTCAAGACAATAAATCCAAACGCGACTACTTTCAGTCCAAGGACAATCGGGTTTTGCAATTGTTCTGGTGCGAGAAATACGCACAATCCGACAACTGCAAAAGAAAGACATACAGAGATCGTGTACCACCAATGCATTCGCCTTTGCGATAAGTAAAAAAAGGGTATCGCGGCAAGAGAGGCAGTCCAGACAATGTATGGCGCCGCGCTTATTGGTGCAGCTATCGTGCCCACTGCGATACACAGAAGTGCGAGAATCGCATCAAGCGATGTCACAGGATGTGTTGGTTTTGCAGCAGGTATTTTACCGTCATGTCTTCTGTCAAACGATTCAAACCGGTATAATCCGAATTTTTTTGCGAGTCCGACCCAGACATTTCTTGGAAGTATCGCAATAGGACGGAAACCGCCGGCATGTGCGCGTGAAAACACGGATATATGCTCTTGGCGGATTTTTTCATACTGCTCTTTTTTATCACGCGCGAGCGCGATGTCTGCGCCTCTGTCTGTGATTACAGTTTTTTGTATCTCAAATCCGCACTCAAGCCGCTGTATTTCAGTTTTCTGCGCGGGCTCCTGTGCCAGCGCGTCTATTTGCTCCTTTGTTTCCAGTATTTTCCGTTCTTCAGCATCTTTGATGATATTTTCCACCTGCGTGAGTACATGCAGACGGGCGTGCTCTTCTTCGGTTTTCGGTGGCATCAAACACCTCCTTTGGAGTGAGTTGAGAAAATGAGTACCTTTTTTGGCACAATGTAAAGAACATAAATCTAAAGGTACTGTGTAAAAATATACTATCAAAAACTATCTTGGTCAATCTTGATTGTCCAATCAGTCATGTTGGCGGTATTGGCGCGCATAGTAAGTGTCAGTAAGTGTATAGTGCGGAAAAGATGTGTTACACTACACTCAATGACAACGCTTAGGGAATATATTGCAGATGTCGCGGCGCGCGGGGTGGCACTAGGGCATTTCAACATTTCAAACATGGAAGGATTGTGGGGAATTGCACAGGCGGCAAAAAATATCGGCGTGCCCGTGATCATTGGTCTCTCTGAAGGCGAGCGTGAATTTTTCGGAATGCGACAGGCGGTCCTTGCCGTACGGAGCGTGTCCGAAGATTTTGGGATTCCGATGTTCGTCAACGCGGACCATACTTATTCGTTTGAAAAAGTGAAAGAAGCTATTGACGCAGGCGTGGATGCGGCTATTTTTGATGGTACGGAGCTTACAGCGGAAGAACGCACCGAGACGACAAAAAAATGCGTTGAGTATGCGCGCGCAAGCGAGCGCGATGTTCTTATAGAAGGTGAGCTCGGCTATATCGGCCGTTCGTCAAAGTTGCTTGATGAAGTGCCTGAAGGTATAGAGTTGACATCACCTGAAGAGGCGGCGGCGTTTGTAAAAGATACGGGCGTGGATATGATTGCGCCTGCAGTTGGGAACCTTCACGGCATTCTCAAAAAGACGATGAGTAATCCTCGGCTTGAAATTGACCGCATCCAACATATTCGCGATGCAACAAGCATACCGCTTGTGCTCCATGGCGGTTCTGGAACAGACGACGAGGATTTTGTCGCCGCAATAAAAGCCGGTATGGCAATTGTTCATATCAACACAGAAATTCGCATTGCGTGGAAAGACGCACTCGCGAAAAATTTTGTCGAAAATCCAGATGAGGTTGCGCCATACAAAATCATGCGTGGTACGAAAGAGGCGATACAGAAAGTAGCGGAAAAGCGTCTCATGCTTTTTAGCGGAATGTGATGTTCTGATTGGCACTCACCGCCTTCAGTTCCGGCGCATGCACTGCCGTCTTTATTCTGGCTGGCGCGTTTTTGTCAGCCACGCCTTATCCTTTTTGTTTGAATCGCGATTCGGGCACTGTATATTATTGAAACAAGCGCCTGCTTCGTTTGCACTCAAGATATAGTCGGGTTTATTGCTTTCACTTTTATTTTCTGGTATAAATATCGGCATGTTAAAACTGACGACAGATACCCGCGAAAAGGGTAAACATATAAAAAAATTGCGAAAAAATGGCAAAATGCCGGCAGTTTTTTATGGCAATAAAGTTTCCGCGACCACAATTTCTGTTGATACTACTGAATTTTTGAAGGTTTGGCGTGAGGCGGGTGAATCGTCGGTGATTACGCTTGATACGCCGACGGGCGCGAAAGATGTTCTTATACAGGATGTGCAGACGGATCCTGTGAAAGGCATGCCGGTTCACGCTGATTTTTATGTTATTGATAAAGATAAGAAGATTACGGTAACCGTGCCGCTTGAGTTTGAAGGCATATCTCCTGCGGTGAAAGAATTGAATGGCACGCTTGTGAAGGTTATGCATGAAATTGAAATTGAAGTATTGCCAAAAGATTTGCCGCACAGTTTGAAGGTGGACATTTCTAAACTTGTTGATTTTGAAAGCCGTATTAAAGTTAGCGATATCGCGCTTCCTCAAAGCGCCGTGCCAACGGATGGAGCGGATGAAATCGTCGCGCTTATCGCTGAGCAGAAAGAAGAAGAAGAAGCGTCCGCAGAAGCGATAGATATGAGCGCTATTGAAGTTGAAAAGAAAGGAAAGAAAGAAGATGTTGACGGCGCAGATGCTTCAACAGAAAAGGCGGCATAATAAAAATCTAGGTTTATCTGGGGGCTATATGTATCGCCATGTATGTCGCGCGAAACAGCCGCGAAACAGCAAGGGGCGGCGCGTGCCGGCTTAGTGTATACTGGAAGTATTATATTTATGCAACGATGTGTCACAGCTA
>PCTL01000014.1 GCA_002771515.1 Candidatus Lloydbacteria bacterium CG22_combo_CG10-13_8_21_14_all_47_15
GAAGACCTTTGTGGGCAAGCGTCACCTCGCCCGGGCGCGGCACAGAGCCACCGCCGACAATCGCGGTAAACGAAGCCGTGTGGTGCGGGCTTCGGAACGGCGGAGATGTAATGAGCGGCTCACGAAGAAGACCGGCGATAGAGTGAATCGCTGTTACATCAAACGCATCATCAAATTCTAAATCCGGCAAAATACCCGCAAATGCTTTGGCAAGAAGCGTCTTGCCGGTACCGGGCGGACCGCTAAGAAGCACATTGTGTCCGCCGGCGGCGGCCACTTCAAGTCCGCGCTTTGCCGTTTCCTGCCCGCGTATATCAGAGAAATCCGTCGTATAAGCTCGCGGTGCCGGTACGATATCGGTTTTCCGCCGCGGGACAAGCGCGCGAGTGAGCGATAATGTATCTTCTCCAAGCTCTCCTTCAACAGTACCGCGCGCCGCCTTCTCATCAAGATGTCGCACCAAATCAGACAGATGCGCCACGCCAAATACAGACACGCCTTCTACTACTGCGCCTTCCTCCGCATCTTCTTCAGGCACATATACTTCGCGAAACCCGGCGCGCTTCGCGTACGCAACAAGTGGAAGTACTCCTTTCACATGCCGTAGAAAACCATCGAGCGACAGCTCGCCAAGAAAAAGCCGCCCTTCGGGTTCAAATGAGATCTCCCCAGACGCGGCGAGATAGCCCAACGCAATTGCCACATCAAAAAGCGGCCCTTCTTTTTTAAGGTCCGCGGGTGCGAGGCTCACGACAATTTTTGATTGTTGTGCTTTGGGAGACGAAAAGCCGGCGTTCTTGACTGCCGCCGATACCCTGTCGCGCGATTCCGCCACCGCTTTGTCCGGTAACCCAACCACCGAAAAAGAATGGAGCGTTTTCCGCGAAATATCCACCTCTACCGGCACTATTTCTGCTGAAAGCCCGATGGGCTGGGCGGCATATACTTTTGCAAACGACATACAATGCACGGCAAGCTAAAAAACCTTTTCTTCTTTATGCGTCTTACAAGTCCGTGCCGCGGGATTCGCTTCAAGGCGTTCGTCTTCAATACGCTCGCCGCTTGCAGTAAACGCTTCGCAAATGCCATATGTATTGGCCTCAATTCTCCCGAGCGCCGCGTTCACCTCTCCAAGCCGATTTTCAAGTTCAACCGAAACGGCGGTATTTGCCTCATACCCTTCAATACGGTCCGCTACAATATTGCTGTCCGGCTCAAAGCTACTCTCTTCCGCCGGTCTGGATTCCCAATCAGCCGGATTATCAGGATTGATGCGTCCAATCTGCGCGAGCTCTTTCTCAAGTATCAGCTTTTCCTCAAACAATTTTTCTTTGAAATGTGTTGTGCGTTCTTCCATAGTTACTTCATCATACCCCGTGAATATAAGCAGTCAATCCGACACCATGCACAGTAGGCGCAATACAGGTTACCGCGCGACCGGAGTTACAAGGCGTGCCGCGACTTCATCAAAGGTATCAATGTCGGTGGTAATAAGAAGAGTTCCGCGGTCAGTGAAAGCGTAGATGAGCGCCGCTTCATTCATCTGGTCACGAATAACACGAATATCCCTGTTTTTATATGTCATGTCTTCAAATGATGCGCCAAACATCCACGCTGGAACCGGCGATACGCCAAATATGGGCATAATGTCCTCTACGATATCTTTCTCCCAGCGGAGCATTGACGCGAATGCGTTTTCAAAAAATTCAATTTTCAAAATCAGAAACGGCGTGTTGCCATTGAACGCGTGGATTCCATACATATACTCACCTGTGAGAGAGCGCCCTAACGCAGATGGCATATGCTCGGCAATATCGGAAAGAAACCTATCCGCCGGCACCAATTCGCGTATGCCTACGATATCTCTCACAATATAAATCTGGGCGATGGTATTCAACCGCAAATCAAACATTTTTCTGATAACCGCAAAATTCTTGAGAATCTCTTCGCGATCCTTTCCTGTAATATCAAACCCCTGCTGTTCGCTCACAAAAATAAGACGCGGCACCACAAGCGGCGGCTGTACAGTAACGGTCTGCTTGTCAGGACGACTCTCAAAAAACGCGAAGCTGACAACGCCGATGCCGATGACAAGCAAACTAAGCGCAGACCAGCCGATGATAATGCTCTTCCTATCCGCTTTCCGTTCTTCCGGCGTACTTTCACTCTGCGTACCTCTCTTCCGTCGACGGCGTTCTTCGGCGAGAACAACATCAGCTTTGGACACTTTGCCGCTCTTTAACACATCCGCAATATCACTTTGCAATGTCCGCACCGTAGAGCTGCGCCCATGTTCATTCACGGCAACATTTCGTACATCCGCTATGCCAGCCGATGCTTCTTTTCCACCTGCCTGAATTGCCGATTGCATGGGCGAAGAGCCGTGCGCGCGAACATCCACCGAGCGCGACATTTCTGACATGCCGGCAGGTATGTCCTTGCGTGGTGGGTTTCCGGCGCTCTCCGCCACTTGAGCAGAAAGCCGTGGCTGTGGTTTGTCTTTATTGGAAAAAACATCTGGTTGCGCCACAAGTGGCGCCACAGGTTTTGCAACTGTCTGTGCGGATGGTTTTGGAGCAGATGTTATCGACGGTGTTGATGGTTTTAGAGCAGATGGTACAGCCGGTGCGGATGGTTTTGGAGCAGATGGTGTCGCCTGCGTGACGGCAGGTGCCGCGGTATACAGAGGACGGGCTGGTGATTTGAGTGCAGGTTTTGGTACCCGCACGGCCGATTCAACAGATGTTGGCAACGGCCGAGTAACCGCTTGAGATTTTGATATTACAGTAGACGCCTTGGATCCATCGGATGTCGCGCCTGTTAAACTTGCCGCGGCAAGTTTAACAGGCGCGGATATTTCCGCCACATCAGCCGGAACCTGCGCCATATTGTCATCGGCAGGTTCGCCGGCAAGATTGTTCGGCTCCTGAAACTCCACTTCGGCTAGAGCCGTGTCAAGTTCCTCGGGCCGAATAACCTGCGGTTCGCCAACTTCACGCGTGTCGCGCGTATTTTTCTGAGGAGTATCTGCCATATGCGTTTGCAATAATAAGTATATCAAAAAACACCGCACCGGCGTAATGTAAGTGCTGTGTTTTTGATGACAAAATCATCATCTACCGCGTAACGGACCGTTTCTTCTTGGACCTCGAAATCCGCCACCCGCGCCGTCATGCCTGCCGTAAGGCGGCCGACTTGCGTCCTGCGAAGCAGGTTTCGCGCCTTTCCGCGTAGCGTATTCAGGGTCAATATCTTTGAGCGAAAGCTTGATGCGGTCGCCTTCAACTTCTTTGATAACCACCGGCAACTGCTCGCCGATTGCCACCACATCTTCCACTTTACTTACACGAAATGGTGCAAGCTCGGAAATGTGAACCATACCATCTTTATGTTCATTTAATTTAACAATCGCGCCGAATTCTAAAATATTCACCACCGTACCGGTGAAGCGCTCGCCCGCTCTGTATTCGCGCGTCATATCCTTGATAATACGCGCGGCGTGTTCCGCGGTGCCGTTTTTTCCGGCGATGAAGACCATGCCGTTTTCTTCAATATCAATTGATTCCACGCCGGTCTCGTCGCGGATTTTGTTTATCACTTTCCCGCCCGGACCAATCACCGAGCCAATTTGGTCAGGCATAATAGCTACAGTAAGTATCTTCGGCGCAGAAGGCGCAATGTCCGATCGTGGCACAGAAATTTCCGCGGTCATAATATCTAAAATTTTTAATCGTGCGTCGCGCGCTTTCGCCAGCGCCTCTTCAAGTATAGAAAGTGGAATACCTCCAACCTTAATATCCATCTGGATTGCCGTCACTCCCTTTTTTGTACCGGCAGCTTTGAAATCCATGTCGCCATGATGGTCTTCAGGCCCCTGTATATCAGTAAGCACTTTGTATCCGTTCCCGCCGTCTTCAGACATCATAAGCCCAATCGCGATGCCTGCAACCGGCGCTTCAATCGGTACGCCGCCGTCCATAAGCGCAAGCGTGGAACCGCACACGGAGCCCATTGAGGTGGAACCGTTTGATGCCATAGATTCGGATACGAGGCGTATCGTGTACGGAAATATGTCTTTTGGAGGAATAACCGCCTTGAGCGCTCGTTCGGCAAGCGCGCCATGTCCGATCATCCTCCTATTCAAACCACCGATACGCCCCGTCTCACCCGACGAGAACGGCGGAAAATTATAGTGGTGCATAAAGCGCTTCTCCTGTTTCTGTTCCATACCATCTATAAGCTGGGCGTCGCCCGGGCCGCCAAGCGTCAGCGCGGAGAAAATGTGCGTTCCGCCACGATAAAAAATACCGGAACCGTGTAAAATTTTTGAAATACCGCCCGCCTGAACAAAAATTTGTCTAACATCATCAAAGCCACGGCCGTCCGGACGCCTCCCTTCTTCCACGGCGCCAGTATGAAGCGCGGCGTCAACACCTTCTTCAAAGAGTTCCAGCGCGGGTCCTATCGGCTCATCCGGCAACTCGCTCTTTAACATCTCACGCCATTCATCTTTAAGTGCGTTTATGCCGCGCCCGCCGGTCTCTCCCGTAAAAACTGCCGCCGACATGCGCGGCATCATGCGTTCTGTAAAAAGAGCGCGTGCTTCATCGCTAGCTCGTTTCATTTCCACGCGAGCTTTCTCCTTACCAATTTCAGATACGATACGCTGTTGAAACGCCTGCATCTCCTCTAGTTCTACCTGCGCCGCCCTTAGCGCTTGCGCCACTGTTTCTTCTTCGGCCTGCATTGCACTGCCTTCAATCATCACGATATTTCCGTCTTTTCCTGAAACAATAAAATCAAGGAGTAGGTCGTTATCATGGCGGAAATCATATTCCGGATTCACAGAAAAGTTATCTTGGCCCGAGTGCTTTCCGATACGCACTGCCGAGACCGGTCCGTCCCACGGAATATCCGATACCGCAAGCGCTAAAGACGCGGCGTTAACCGCGAGAATATCAGGGTCGTCTTTGTCTATTGAGAGCACAGTGATGACCACCTGCACTTCATTCCTCATCGCATGGTTGAAAAACGGGCGGATAGTCCGGTCTATAACGCGACCGGAGAGTATGGCTTCGTCAGATGGTCTCCCTTCGCGCCGCACAAAGCGGCTCCCCAAAATGGCGCCTGCGGCGTAGAATTTCTCTTCGTAATCCACGACAAGCGGAAAGAAGTCCATCCCATCGCGCGCGTGCGAAGACATAACAGCAGTCGCGAGCACTGCTGTTTCGCCGTACTTCAAAATAACCGAGCCGTTCGCTTGGTCGGTCAGGTCAGAGAAGATAGCTGTCAAAGACTTTCCGCCGATCTCCGTGGAAAATTCGCGCTTTTGCATGATGGATGTGGTGCGCTGCCCTTCGGATTAAAGCATTGAATTCCTATTCAATACTCCATATCCGGAAGCCAGCGATTACTGATAATGCTCCCTTGAGGGTAGCAGATTTCATGCTAATTGAGATATTGACAAAAGCCGGATTAAAAAGTTTTATGAGCCCAATGTTTGCTATCTCGCGTGGAAAAAGCGGAATATAAAAAGCGGAATATGCAATGTGCTACGAAAAACTACGCAGTTTGCTGCGTAGTTTTTCTTCCGCATTTGATACGGACTTTTATTTCAACAAGTTTTATTTCTTCCGCCGACGCACGCCACTTCGCGCGCCTATGAGGTATTTTTGCGGCGCTTCGCCCAAATCAAAAAAGTCATCAACTATTTCCTTGAGTCGCGCGGATGAGGATTTTGCAAACGATACCGCCTCCACCTGCACACCCGCATTGTATTTCAGAAACTCAACGAGCGGCACAAAATCACCGTCGCCAGAGAGAATAATTACCGCATCAAGCTTGGGAGCGAGTCGTATCGCGTCTACCGCAATGCCAACATCCCAGTCCGCCTTTTTCGCGCCACCGAAGAATACCTGCAAATCTTTCACTTTGGCTTCTATTTTCTGCTTGCCAAGCGCTTCAAAAAAAGCTTTTTCCTCGCCTGATTCCGTGCGGATAACATAGGCGATGGCGCGGATAAGCTCACGGCCGTCAACCGCGTCTTCCACAATCTGACCGAAATTTACTTTTGCATTATATAAATTCTTTGCGCTGTGGTAGAGATTCTGCGTATCGATAAATACTCCCACGCGCTGTTTTGGATGTTTGATAATTGTCATATAAAAAAATAAAAACTTATAAAAACCCGTTATAAAAACTCGCCTGCAGCGAGAAACACACCTTATTATAATTGTACCAGAATTTCAAAAACCCGCACACGCGGGTTTTTGATTACTTCTTAAGACCCAACTTTTTGACGATTTTTTTGTAACGCTCCGGACTCTTCTTCTCCAGATACTTCAAATGCCGTCGTCGGTCGGCCACCAGTTTCAAAAGCCCACGCCGCGAATGATTGTCTTTCTTATTTTTCTTCAAATGTTGTGAAAGTTCGTCAATACGCGTAGAAAGAATACCAATCTGGACATCCGGTGAACCGGTGTCTTTCTCGTGCGCCTGCGCGCTTTTAATGACTTTCTCTTTTTTCTTGCTCGTAAGCATTGCAGACATAATAACATACCATACAAAAAGATGCAACTTTTTCAAACTATCGTGCACTTCCCAAAGCGCACGCCATAGCATAGTATGATATAAACTTGTTCTATATAAAAAATCATTAATTGGAGTGGAGTATAATGCGCTATCGTATTGTATATTTCACCACATTTGCCGCTATTCTACTTACAACCGCCTGCGGTATGCCGATCATAAAAAAGGATACCCATACATTTGCGACCACGGGCCTTTTTATGGACTGCCGGTTGGAACAAACCGCGTGCAACACGGTTGATATCACAAAGATGAAACAAATGTTCCAAACGATTAAGAAAGAAGATTCTTTTGAAGATGTCCGTAGGAAAGGATTTTCAATCTGTAAAGACGATGGATGCGCCACATGGCACCAAAATACGACCATGCTCATCGGTAGTAAAGCTCTTGAGGCTATCGGCATTGATATCGGCAAGCCAGCGCTATCCAACACGGCAGAAACAAAACATTTTACACAGATGCTTGAAGAATACCAAGCATGGATATTCACCGAAAAGAATATTAAAAGCGTTGACGACCGCATCTACATCAACACCTACAATAAGCGTGAGGACGGCTACGATATTACATTTGCGATTCTTTTTTTCAAAGGAAAGGTGGAAAAGGCAACGATGACCGGTGGCGATGTAAACAAAACATTCAGTGAAAAAGGCCTCCTAATCGGACCGGGAGATATGATTAGTAATGCGGCCAAGGGAGCAGCTGGCGCATTCGTACCTTAATCGTACCTCAATGAATGTGGATAATGCTCATCATCTTGAAACGCGGCAGACTGCAATCTGCCGCGTTTTTTATGCTACATTATGCTACATTATGCTACGATGGAATAATGTCGCACAACTTAAAAGAACTCAAAACGGAATTCTTAGAACATCTGGAAATTGAGAAGGGGCGAAGTATAAAGACGATTGAAAATTATGACCGCTACCTATCCCGCTTTCTTTCACTCACCTGTGCCGGCGCGCCAAGAGACATTACCGACGAGCTCGTACGGCAATTTCGGATTACATTAAACAGAATAAAGACCGAGAGCGGCGTGCCGCTCAAAAAAAAGACGCAAAACTACTACCTCATCGCGCTCCGCGCGTTCCTCAAGTATCTGCGAAAGCGCGGTATCACAACGCTTTCGCCAGAACGGATTGAGCTTGCTAAAATCCCCGAGCGAAGTATTGACCTTATTTCCGGCGAAGAACTGGACCGACTCCTCTCGGCTCCAGATGGAGAAGAAATCGCCGCGCTCCGCGACCGCGCAATGCTTGAGCTACTCTTTTCCACCGGTCTCCGCGTATCAGAACTTGCGTCGCTCCCACGCGATATTGACCTCTCGCGAGACGAGCTCTCCGTGCGCGGCAAGGGAGAAAGAGTGCGCGTGGTGTTCTTATCGCCACGAGCAAAAAAGGCGGTGCGCTCCTATCTCGCAAAGCGTGGAGATACGGACGATGCCTTATTTATCCGTGTTGGCGGACGACCGAACGACGAAGATTCGCTTCGTCTCTCTCCGCGCTCAATAGAACGGATTGTGGCTCACTGCGCCATCAAAGCTGGAATTGATAAAAAAGTAACTCCGCATATCGTTCGCCACTCATTTGCCACCGACCTCCTCCAAAACGGTGCCGACATCCGCGCAGTGCAAGTAATGCTCGGGCACCAGAATATTGCCACAACCCAAATATATACCCACATTACCGACAAACACCTCCGCGATGTCCATAAAACATTCCACGGCAAGCAACGGAGACATTGACAAAGCTTGTTATTTTGATATAATGTAAAGCATACAAGTTCTCTGCAAAAACAAGTTCTCTGCAAAAATTAAAAACATTCCACGGAATTACATGGAAAGGAGGCGGCCATGAAAACCGCAATCACATTGTGCTTACTCGTATATGTTCTATCGCTTCCCTTCTATGCTGAAGCGACAAAAGCAATAAACAATGAGACCGCTTGCCTTGATATGTCGCAGATGAGCGCGAGCGAGAAGACAAACAAAGCAACAGTTATACTGGAGCAATGTGGAGATACGCTCTCAAAAACTAATGAAGGGCAAGATATTGTTGACCGTCTTGCGTCGTCTGTGCGCGATAAGATGTGGTGGGGCGCAACCATTATGAATAATCGCACACCATTGTATGTCCGACTTGCCGGCATTAAAGCGATGCGGAACGATACGGTATTTCTCACGACCGTCATTGATTTTATCCTCAACAATAAGGTGTACCAATCGGAGATAGAATGGAAGCCTATAGTCGTCGCGCAAACAGTATCTTATATTCACAGCACGGACCCGCGATATTTTGAAGACATTGCCGCGAGAACAAGCGGAAAATGGTACGCGTGGTTTGAGGCGGCACACAACATCGCGAGCGATCGTGCGAAGGCATTGAGAACTAAGCTCGCAAAAAAATATTTTTAGCGAACAAACGAACAGGAGCGCCGCCCTTTTTATTCTCAAGAATAAGGAGGGCGGCTTTTTATTTTCCGGCGCGCGTGCGATATACTAACGATATGAAAATACTTTCGTGGAATGTAAACGGCCTACGCGCTGTACATAAAAAAGGCTTCATCCAGTGGCTGGAAAACGAAAATCCCGATATCTTGGGTCTTCAGGAAACAAAAGCCGAGCCGGAACAGCTCTCGGAAGAGCTCCGCGCTCCGAAAGGATATGTTACTTACTTTGACTCATCAAAAGGCCGTAAAGGGTACAGCGGTGTCGCGCTCTACAGCAAAAAACAGCCGAAGTGCGTGATATACGGCATGGGAATAAAAAAATTTGATACTGAAGGCCGTATGATTGAGGCGCATTTTGACACATTTATTCTCCTCAATGTATATTTCCCGAACGGAGGTGGTGGGCCAGAGCGCCTGCAATATAAACTTGATTTCTACGATGCGTTTCTAGCGCACATTGAGCGCCTCCGCAAGCACCATAAAAACATCATTTTTATGGGTGATGTGAATACCGCGCATGAAGAAATAGACCTGGCGCGACCAAAAGAAAATGAGAAAAACACAGGTTTCCTCCCCGAAGAACGCGCATGGATAGATGAAGTTATCTATCACGGCTGGATAGATACATTCCGGCATCTCCACCAACACACGAAAGACGCCTACTCATACTGGGATATGAAAACCCGCGCCCGTGACAGAAATGTTGGCTGGAGAATTGATTACATTTATGTATCTACGGCACTGCAAAAGTGCTTGCGGAAAGCATTTATTCTTGCCGACACACCAGGATCCGACCATGCGCCTGTCGGCATTGATATAGTTCTTTAAAAACCAGAACAGCAAAGACCTTTACAACACAGTATCTTTATTATATAAATATACCGAATATATTTCGTGTTCTCTTACATTATTCTCTTACATTAAGGAGTGGTCATGAAAACGATAGATATCATTTGTTGTTACTCTAAAACAATTGACAAAACACCAATGCTGTCTCGGTCGGAGGAACAAACACTTTTTACAGAGCGTGACACACGGCCCGATGCGCGGGAAAAGCTGATTTTAGCAAATCTGCGTCTTGTTATATCTATTGCCAATAAATACGCCTACACCGGCACACCACTTCCCGACCTCATACAGGCTGGAAATATAGGGCTTCTGCAAGCTGTTGATAAATTTGATGTTACACGCGGATTGCGCTTTTCAACATACGCTACATTCTGGATCAAAAGCGCTATATGGAAACAGATCGGCTGGGAGGCCTCTTTTATACACATGCCGACAGCAATATTTCTTGATATGAGAAAATATCAACAGAATCAAAGTAAGGAGGCTCACCTTCCTAAAGAACCGCTAAGATACAGCGAAACAAATGTCACCTGCGCAGTGAACACATCCGTGCTACCGCTTGAAACGACTGTCTTAGATACACGATCAGGCAAAGAGCAGGTCATACCGCTCCACGAAAAACTACCAAGCCGCATGCACACCATTGAAGAAACGGAACAGGCTATTTTTCTTAACGAAGCGCGCGCCATTGCATCGCAAATTTTTTTCTACTTCCACGCAAAAGACGCGAAACGGCTTAAGTGGAGATTCGGATTCAACGGTAGCCAAAGAGAAGCATCAACCGACAAAGGTCGGCGACATGATGAGAAAATACTTAAAGAAATAAGAACATTGATTGCATTAGGAAAAGTATCTTGCGTAAAACCGCCCTTATAAGGGCGGTTTTTTGCGCTTGTATTTATTTAACCCAGTGCTTTTTGCGAATTTTTGAAATTTCCTCCTCTTCAATCTGCTCTTTCGCCGTCTTGCCTTTAACGCCAAGTACAGAGAGCTCACTGTCTGGAAGCGGTGAGAGCTCACCTGCGCGTTTTTCAAGATATTCAGCGGTATTTTTTGCAGGATCTTCCAGAACTTCTTCCAAAAAAGCGTGGAGCATCCAACCAATGCGCGGGCCGGGCTTTGATTTCGTTATTTCCATAATCCGATTGCCGGTTATTTTAAGCGCGCCAACAGACAACGGATCGCGCATCACCTCTTCAATCATCGCGTGATACTTCCTCAGACGATACGGCTGTTCTTTCGGGCGACCGGTACCAATACGGTCACACGCGCGTACGCGCATCAAGTCCCAGATATTTTCTTTACCAACATGGCGAACAATGCGCCTCACAGCGGAATGGGTAATCACTTCCGTATCGGAGAAAAATAGATGGTAGCGAACGAGTAAACTCGCTTCCTCAATCAGTTTTTTAGGATATTTTAGACGCGTCAGAATTTTTTTCGCTGTCCGTCCACCGACAACATCGTGCCCATAGAAAGTCCAGTCCTTGTTTTTTTCTGACCATTGGCGGGTTACCGGCTTTGATATGTCATGCAAAAGCGCGGCAAGACGAACTTTGAGCGGCCACTTTTTATTCGCCGCGTGCTGGAGCGTCCGTAAATTATGCGACCATACATCAAACGAATGCGCATGATTTTGCTCAATATGTATTCCCTCTTCCAATTCTGGAATAATATGCTCAAGCACTCCAAGTTCATTGGCCATCATAATTCCAGACATAGGCGTGTCGGACATAACAATTTTTGTAAATTCATCGCGTATCCGTTCAATTGACACATTTTTTAATTTATGTGCGAACAATTTTATTGCTTCCCGCGTACTATGCTCAATCGTAAAGCCAAGCTCGGCTGCAAACCGCACCGCTCGCAAAATACGAAGTGTGTCTTCCTCAAAGCGATCAACCGGCTCCCCTACCGCGCGAATAATCTTGTCCGTTATATCATGATGTCCTTGATACGGGTCCACTGATTGTCCTTTATGCTGGTCATATGCTATCGCATTCATTGTGAAATCCCGTCTTTTAAGGTCATCTCCGAGTGACTGGCTGAAAACAACCTCGTCAGGATGCCTGCTATCAGTATATTTTGCTTCAAGACGATACGGAGTAACTTCAATAACAGCGCTTTTCTCTTTTGTGTATTCTCCGGGTGCAAGAAAATCATCTTCTTCGTCTTCTTCAGCAGTGACTGTATCGGTTTCGTGTGTGGCTATAATCTTATCCGTTTCTTGTGAAACTGTCTGACCCGTTTCATGTGCAACATTCAATTTGCCATTTTCAACCAATTCTTTAACTACTATGCCAACTGTCCCGTAGTCATTTTCATAAAAAGTATCCTCAAACAGCTTTATAATATCTTCTGGGTGTGCGTTTGTGGTGATATCCCAATCTTTCGGTTCTTCTCCGCGCAACAGTTCTCGTACACAGCCGCCAACAAGGTACGCCTCAAACCCAGAGTTTTGAAGTGTTTTCGTTACATGTGTAACTTCTTTTGGAATTTTAAAATTTTCTATTGTATCCATATCTTAAAATCTTAAAAGACATCCTTAAAAAGACATGTCTTTTATTATACCCTGACTGTCATTTATTTTATATGCGCCTGCCAGGACTCGAACCCGGAACGCGTGATCCGAAGTCACGTGTGATATCCATTTCACCACAGGCGCGTCAAATATACATATACAGTATATCTTAAAATAGCGCGAAAAAGAAGCCGAGCCAGTTGCTTGGGTAAACTGTGTAGGATATAATTGCCTTACCGCTGTGAATGCGCGGGTATAGTTAAGTGGTAGAATACGTCCTTGCCAAGGATGAGACGGGAGTTCGATTCTCCCTACCCGCACCAGGATATATAAAGTATCCCTTACATCGTTTTTGCTCAAAATATCACATTCATATTCTGTAGGCGTCTCGCAAGGTTAATAAGGATGTTGGCGCAAAGAAAAAACCGGCAATCTTGCACTAAACTCAGTGAACTGTGGACAACTCTGTGAGTATGTGCATAAAAGACATATTTTTGTCCTATGTGACCATTAAAAACCGAGTGATTTGCTAATCTTTTCAAAGACATTCCAAAAACACATCATATTTGTTTCACGTGAAACAAATATGATGTGTTACACGTGAAAATACATACATTCGTATCTATACATCGGTAATACTATGATTTAAATGTTTAATGAAAAACGATTTAGCAGGTCAGAAATTGGAAAAATCGGCGAAAATATAGCGTGCCGGTACCTTGAAAAGCACAACCATAAAGTCATCTGCAGAAATTATCGTAAGAAATGGGGAGAAATTGACATCATCACCATTGAAGGAAAAACGCTACGATTTGTTGAGGTAAAGACAGTTTCATGTAAAACAACCGCGTATCAGCCGGAAGAAAATGTACATATTTGGAAGCAGAGAAGGCTTTACCGCACAATACAATCATATGTCCTTGAGAAGAATTGCGGGGATATCCCGTGGCAATGCGATGTGGTTGCTGTCTTTTTGAATCTAAAAGACAAAATTGCAAAAATAAGGTATACAGAGAATATAGTGCTTTAAGCTGTAGCGCGGGCCGTAGTATAGTGGCAGTACACATGCTTTGGGAGCATGTAGTCTGGGTTCGATTCCCAGCGGCCCGACACAAGAAACAAGCGAGTAGAGGTGTCCTTGCCTTGCGGCACGCAGGCAAGCGATATACGATATAATTATCATGTCTCATTTTGAAAAAGCACCACTCACAAAAATAACAACGACTGAAGTAAAAACAGAAGAGGCAAAAGAAGAAGTAAGGCGACGGACAGCTATAGAAGTTGATCAGGCGGTACAACAGAGGAAAAAGTATAAGTCGGAAACCAACACGGACAAAACACAAACTATACCGGAGTGGCTTGATGGCGTATTAGACGAAGCGTTCCGCACCGCAACACCGGTTGAGGAAGAAAAGGAAGAGAAAGGGGAGCGGCAAACCCTGACGCTTGCACAACGCGATATACAACGAGAGATTATAGATTCATTTGCGCATGGAAATCTTGCACTTACTCCTATCTTTGAGCGACGCGGTATTGGGATGGGTGCTCTTGACGAAAAAAGCTCCGGGGAGATATTCAACGATGTGTTAGTGCGTGAATCGGCTGTTGAAGCCGCCACAGATGCTATCAAAAAAGGCGCGACTTCATTTGATACGGATTTTGATTTCAACAAATTTGTCCTTCCGCGTGTTATAGAAGATATTGATTTTCAAGATACCATATACGAACAGCTGACCAAATACGCAAAGAGTGGAGATTTCTACCGTTTTGAAGAACTCGCTCGAAAATACGCAAAGCCGCGCGCGTACGCTCGTGAAAGCATCAATAGCGCGTTAAAAGATGGGATTCTTGCCAAACTTCCGGATGCAAATTTTGCGAATATGATAGAGCGATATTATCACATTATCCCGCACGCGCTCTTTTCTGATACAGAGGTTCGTGAGAAAGGCAAAGAAATAATTACTCGCCTGTCAAAAGATAAGGAAAATACCGCATATGTAATAAAATTAAAAGAATTACTTGATATTACATAGATATGCAGTCCTTTATAAATTCAGTAACACATGCCGCCATTTGGGAACACGCCATCTGGAACCAAATATATTTAGACAACCCTGTCGGTGATTACGCGCTTGCGCTTGGATATTTTATCGTCTTTCTCATTGCGTTCAAAATTTTTCAGGCAATTGTTCTCCACCAACTTAATAAACTTGCTGATAAAACAAAGACGGATCTAGACAACGAGCTGATAGAAATAGTAAAGGCCGTCAAGCCTGCTTTTTACTCATTTCTCGCGTTCTATCTGGCGCTAAATTTTATCGCTATTGAGCCGTTCTGGCAGAGGATTATAAATGTTATCCTCATTATTTGGGTTGTGTGGCAAGTTATTATGGCGCTTCACGCACTAATTGATTACGCCACACGAAAATACGCCCAACGGGAAGGATCCGGAACAGCGGGCACTGTAACCCTTCTAGGAAAAATCGCAAAAATATCGCTCTGGTTCATCGGTATTCTTTTGATACTTTCAAACCTTGGTGTGAATATAAGTTCGCTCATAGCAGGATTAGGTATAGGTGGCATAGCCATAGCGCTCGCTGTGCAAAATATTTTGGGAGACCTATTCAGTTCGTTCGCGATATTTTTTGACAAGCCATTTGAGCCGGGAGATTTCATTGTTGTCGGCAACAATATGGGCACGGTAGAAAAAATCGGCATCAAAACGACTCGCATCCGCGCGCTCCAAGGCGAGGAAATAGTTATTTCAAATCGCGAACTCACGAACGCGCGCATTCAAAATTTCAAACGGATGGAAAAACGGCGTGTAGCGTTATCGTTCGGAGTTATCTACGGCACACCGCAAGAAAAAATTGAGAAAATACCGACGCTTGTCCGTGATATTATTACTGGTGCAGGGCAAACGACACCGGATCGTGTGCATTTCAAATCGTTCGGTCCTTCTTCGCTTGATTATGAAGCTGTCTACTATGCGGAAACCGCAAACTACAATGTTCACATGGATATCCAGCAGGCGATAAACTTCAAACTCAAAGAGACATTTGAAAAAGAACATATAGAATTTGCCTACCCGACACAAACTATTTTTATAGAAAAATAAAAGCCCATTCCGTGGGGCTTTTTTATATTACAATACGGTTACTCTTGTGGCGCCTTGTTCACCAAAATCGGCATAGCGTATGAATATCTCTTTATCGGGATATTTCCCTGCAATGATGTGCCGAGCCTTGCGCAACTCGTTTTGATGATGGCTGTCTTCCTCGTCGGAGCTTGTAAAATTGTCGCTCCCGCCGTAGGCACCACAATCTTTGTGGTTGACGATAATAATCTTTTCAACCTTATGCAACACGCATGCGATATCCACACATGTTCCGGCAAGCTCCGAACAGTTTGAATCGTTAACAGGCTTGGCTGCTCCGGCAACAGTGACAAAGTCAAATTTCGGTATACCGAGCTCTCGCTTTACGAATTCGCCGACACTCTACCAAAACCGATAATCCATGCACGAAACGACAAGCGCTTCGCACACATTATTTGGTTTGATGAGATTCTTCCTATCCATTGTTCGTATTCACATACCAAAACCTCCCCCAAAAGAAACCGTAGTAATAATAGTCCGCCAGCGCCTCGTTACGGAAACCCGAAAAGCGTATTTTCCGATTCCAGTCTGGTGACGCTCGCAGTAACACACTATACACCGGCTCAAATATTTTTGCCAATGCATAAAAAAGCCGCCCGCGAGCGCGGAACGGCTTTCAGCACATCATGTGTACTTCAATATCTCTTCCTTAATAGCCCGTAAAAACGCTTTTCCTAAGTGAGAGAAAGACGATTGGCGTTTCATTTCTATCACGACCGATTCTTCCGAAAAATGCCCCACGCCATCTCTTTTACATCTACCGATATATTCATGGCGCACATAGTCAGAAACCAACCCCTGCATAATACGAATACTTCCCGTACTATCACTCACAGTTATGATAAGATAAAAATCTTTCTCCCCTTGAAGAGCGCAGGTTAACACCGGAAAAATGGCGTGTATGGCGTCCTCGTTTCGTTCATCTTTCCACGCGGCAAGATATACCGATGGCAACAGTTCAACTTCTTTTTCAAACATCTTGCCTACAATGAACACATTATCTCTATAGAACCTATTTCTACCTCGTTCAAACCAGATATCATAAAAAATATGTGGAATTGAGGAAGATATAAACACCATGTCGTACCCGCATTCTTCTTTTTTTGCGTTGAGGCGGATATGTTGTTCAAAACGCCTGTTTGCAAACCTGAAGATTTCATCACGAATACAAAGAACCGCATTTGTTTGCTCGCTTAAAAACAAAAAATCATCGGCTAGATTGCCAAGATTCTTTCCATACATAAGCGACCTCTCATTTTTGTTCAAGATTCAGTTCTTCCTGAAGGGGATTGTGCCATACTGCATGCGTTTGTCAATGATGCGTATACACGCGGTACTTCTTTGCTACTTTGACTCGCGCGAGCTCGCGCTCGAGCACTGCCGCTGTACGCGCAAATTCTTCTTCGTCCATTCGTTCCCGTTCTCTCATAAGCTCTTCTGCCCGTTTCCGCGCCTGCTCCGCGCGGACAATATCTATTTCCTCCGCCCGTTCTACCGTATCGGCGAGGACTGACAATACATTGTTGGAAAACTCAACAAAACCACCTGCAATGGCAAACGCCGCCTCACTACCATCAGATTTTTTGACGAGCATTTCACCGGCCATAAGCGGTGCGATGTAGGGGATATGGTCGGCAAGAACTGTTATTTCGCCGTCAGCTGTCGGAAAAGTCGCCGATTCTATGTCATCTTCAAGAACGATTCGTTCCGGAGTCAGCACTTTGAATGTAAAAAGTTTCATAGGTTATGCGTGTTCCACCTCGTCAATATTACCCTTCATATAAAAATTTTGTTCCGGAACAGCATCCATTTCACCGTCTAAGATGCGCCGGAATCCATTCACAGTATCTTCGCGCGCTACATACTTGCCGGGTGCGCCGGTAAATTGCTCGGCAACAAAAAAGGGCTGGGAAAGAAACTTCTGTATCTTTCGGGCGCGCATAACGAGCATTTTATCGTCAATAGAAAGCTCTTCCATACCAAGAATTGCGATGATGTCCTGCAAATCTTTATATCGCTGGAGTACCTGTTGCACGCCGCGCGCAACACGATAGTGTTCATCGCCGACTACCTGCGGGTCAAGCACTGTTGAGGTAGAGTCAAGCGGGTCAACCGCCGGATAAATTCCTAATTCCGCAAGCGACCGCGCCAGAACAACCGTTGAGTCAAGGTGACTAAAAGTTGTCGCTGGCGCCGGGTCCGTCAAGTCATCGGCAGGAACATAGACCGCCTGCACAGATGTGATTGATCCTTTTGTTGTTGAGGTAATACGCTCCTGAAGCTTCCCCATTTCTTCGGCAAGAGTAGGTTGGTAACCGACCGCTGAAGGAATGCGTCCTAGAAGCGCCGATACTTCGGAACCCGCCTGTGTAAACCGGAAAATATTATCAATAAATAGCAGAACATCCTTTCCTTCTTTGTCGCGAAAGTTTTCCGCCATAGTAAGCGCGGAAAGAGCGACGCGCTGCCGCGCGCCAGGCGGCTCGTTCATCTGACCAAACACAAGCGCTGTCTTATTCAAAACACCGGATTCCTTCATTTCATGGTATAGGTCGTTTCCTTCTCGCGTGCGTTCGCCAACTCCGGCGAATACCGAATATCCGCCATGCTCAGAAGCAATGTTTCTGATAAGTTCCTGAATAATGACTGTCTTACCAACACCCGCACCACCAAAAAGCCCAACCTTGCCGCCCTTTATAAATGGCGCGATAAGGTCAATAACCTTGATACCTGTCTCAAAAAGCTCCGTGGTCGTGCTTTGCTCGGTAAACGCAGGGGCTTCACGGTGGATTGGAAGCATTTCAGCTATCGGAGCCTCCTGTCCGTCTATAGGATGACCGAGCACATTGAACATTCGTCCGAGCACCGGCGCGCCAACAGGCACCGAGATGGGCAATCCTGTCGCGCGCACTTCCATACCGCGCGTCAAACCATCAGTAGAGCCCATAGACACACTTCGTACCATGCCACCTCCAAGGTGCTGGCGCGCCTCAAGGGTAAGCATTTGCTCACCGTTTTCTATCAAAAGCGCTTCATTTATAGACGGCAATGTATTGCTAAAAAACACATCAACAACCGGCCCCATTACTTGTATAATTTTCCCAGTATTCATAAGTGTATGTATGTTACATTAATGTAAATTGAGCTTTTCGCAACCGGAGCATTTGTTACTCTAGCGCCAGCCGACCGGCGCTAATTTCTGAAATTTCCTGTGTAATTTTCATCTGGCGTGCCTTGTTATAGCTTCGCCTGAGCGAGTCTGTCATGTCGCCGGCAGCGTCAGAAGCATTTTTCATCGCCACCATCCGAGACGATTCCTCGGACGCGCGCGATTCAAGTACTGCGTGGTAAATTTGCATTTCAAGAATACGGGGAATTACAGTATCAAGCACAGATAACGGGTCGGGCTCTATCGTATAGAGCGCCGCAGCATCTTTTGAGACTTCCGGATGCATAACAACAGTATCTGACTCAACAGGAAGGAGAGTTTGCGTCCGCGGAAGAGAAGAAATAGTTGAAATGTAATCTGTAAAAACTAACACAGCTTTTTCGTACACACCATTGGTAAATCCGTCAAGCATCATTTTTACGATTGGCCGCGCGCGCTCTACGGTTGGCGTATGAATCATCTCTGGAAACGATGCGATAATATTGAAGCCGAATTTCTTAAGCGCTCGCTCGCCTTTATTTCCTATACCAACGATGTCAATACGCGAAACATTTCCAGAAGCAGCATCTCGCATATTTCTGACAATATTTGCGTTAAAACCGCCGCACAAACCGCGATTCGCCGAAATAACAATGTAGAGCAACTTGCCGGACGCATGCCGTGTTGCCAAAAGCGGATGCTCGTCACCATTCAAGCGGAGAGAAAGATTAGAGAACACCGCCATAGCTCGGTCAGCGTATGGACGAATGGAAAGAGCGCTCTCTGTAGCGCGCCTCATTTTTACCGCCGAAATCATTTCCATCGCCTTCGTAATCTTTCGCGTGCTACTGATTGATTTGATTCTCCGTTTGATATCCTTTGCCCCTGCCATAATATTTAAAAACTATATGTTTGATTGAACTCCTGAATATCTGCGATGATACTCTTTTCAATATCGTCTGTGATCGCTTTTTCCAGAGCAATCAGAGATAGCGTATCTGTACCGCTTGAGTCCAAAAATGAATAAAATTTTTCTTCCCATTCGCTTATTTTTTCCGCTGGCACCCCGTCAAGGTATCCTTGCGTAAGTGCGTATAATACCACCACCTGCCTTTCAACCTGTATGGGAGCATACTGCGGCTGTTTCAGCACCTCAACCGCGCGCTTACCGCGTTCAATCTGCGCTCGCGTCTTTTCATCAAGGTCGGAACCGAATTGCGCGAACGCCTCAAGCTCGCGAAACTGCGCCAGGTCAAGCCTGATTTTTCCAGCGACTTTTTTCATCGCTTTGATTTGTGCCGCGGAACCGACACGCGAAACAGAAAGTCCCGCGTTGATTGCCGGTCTTATACCTTTATTAAATAGGTCTGACTCAAGATATATCTGACCATCTGTGATTGAAATAACATTTGTCGGGATATATGCCGACACATCACCATCCTGCGTTTCAATAATCGGAAGCGCTGTAAGCGAGCCGCCGCCAAACGCTTCTGACAAGCGCGCAGAGCGCTCCAGAAGGCGTGAATGGAGATAGAATACATCTCCAGGATATGCTTCGCGTCCTGGCGGACGCCTGAGCACCAGTGAAATCTGGCGGTAAGCCGTAGCGTGTTTTGAGAGGTCATCAAACACAACGAGCACATCGCGTCCTTGGTCCATAAAATACTCACCGATAGCACACCCGGCGTATGGCGCAAGAAACGAGAGCGCCGCAGCTTCGGACGCTCCAGCAGAAACAATGACGGTATACTCCATTGCGCCACGATTAGACAGTTCTTTTGTGATACGGGCGACTTTTGATTCTTTCTGCCCAACGGCAACATAAATGCAAACGACATTCTGACCCTTCTGGTTCACAATCGTATCTATAGCAACCGATGTTTTACCGGTTTGACGGTCACCTATTATGAGTTCCCGTTGGCCACGGCCGATTGGAATCATCGCGTCTATCGCTTTGATGCCTGTCTGTAGCGGTGTATCAACCGATTTCCTGGCAATAACGCCGGGGGCAATTTTTTCAATCGGATATACGGCGCTTGCCGTCACGGAACCGTTCCCGTCAATCGGCTTTCCAAGCGAATTTACCACACGACCGATTAGAGCTTCGCCGACAGGAATGGATAATATTCTGCCGGTTGTTCGCACTGTATGTCCCTCCTTCAAACCACTAAACTCCCCGAGAACAACAACACCAACCTCGCGCTCTTCTAAGTTGAGAACAACTCCTTTGGTTCCATCGTCAAATTCAACAAGCTCACCCGCCATAGCGGCGGATAATCCTTCAACCTGCGCAGAGCCGTCAAGAACCTGTATAACAGTACCGATCTCGCGTTTTTCCGTTTGTATATCAGCTCCGGCTATCTGACGCTTGAGTTCGCTCACAATATAGTCGGTTGTGTTTTTATCAGCCATATTATTTGTCTAAAACAGCTTGTAATTGTTTCAATTTTCCGGCAATACTCGCGTCTATCATTTTATTTTTTGTTTTGATAACTACACCGCCTTTGATGCCATGATTTTCCGTGTAGCGGATATCTGATGACTTCCCGCCAAATATTCTGGTGATAGCGCGTTCCACCTTCAACTTTTCTTGTTCAGAAAGTGAAATTTTTGTCTGCACTAGCGCTGTAATAATCCCGTCTGCTTCAGTAAAAATATCCTTAAACGCACTTATAATTTTCCTAAAAAGCCGGCCGTCGCGGTTTCGGCGTACAATCGCCGCGAATACGCCGACAATATCGGAAAGTTCTTCTTTTTCATGTCTGCCACGCGTGTATTCATACAGAGCGCGCGCATATTGTACCGGAGTAATTTTCATGCAATATGGGCTTATTCAAGCGCTTTTTCAATAAGATTCCTGTCTTTACCATCATCAAGTTTCTCGCCAATTATTTTTTCAACGGCAGACACTATAACCGCAGAAATATCCTTCTTCACATCGTCGGCAATTTTTGCCTTTTCGGCCTCAATCATCTTTCGCGCTCGTTCTGCTATATCGGATGCATCTTTCCGTGCGCGTTCTTCAATAATTCCAGCATTGTTTTTTGCGCTCGCCTCAGCCTTACGGAGAAGTGCTTCCGCTTTTTTATGAGCCGATTCAAGGATAAGTGCCTCTTCTTTTGCGGCGTGTTCCAACCGTTCGCGCGATGTATCGGCATCCTTCAATCCTTGTTCTATCCTATCTCTGCGCTCGTCCAGTATTTTGAGCATTGGCTTGTACGCAAACCTGCGTAGAATCAGCAAAAGCACCAGAAAATTTAGTATCTGGATGCTTAACAATTTCCAATTGATTCCCAACGCTGATAACGCCTCCATAGAAAAAACGGGCAACAATGCCAGTTCGTGCTTTTATCTTACTTAAAAAATCAATGAAGTCAAAAAAACCCCCGTACGGGGGTGTTTTTGCAAAGCGTGCGTTTTATACAAATTTCACGATAAGCGCTATGACAAGCGCGTAGATGGCAATAGCTTCAGTAAAAGCGATGCCTAAAATCATTATTGTTTGTATTTTGGGAGCTGCTTCCGGATTCCGCCCAATAGCCTCAAGCGCTTTTGCCACAAGAAGTCCAATGCCTATACCGGGGCCAATTGCCCCAAAACCCATAGCAATTGCCGCGGCGAGATTTTTCGCCGATTCAATGTTATTCACCACTTCTGTTGCTGTTTGAATCTCTTCCATAGTGTTTTAAATTATAAGCACAGCGCGCTACATTTTGCAAATAATCCGCACTTCAACTACAAACTTTCAATGTTCCATTTCCAGTGTTGCCATTTTCATAAACACCAAAGCGAGCATTGAAAATACGAATGCCTGTATAAATCCTACGAAAAGCTCAAGTATTAAAAAAGGAAGTGGTATGAAATACGGAACAAGATTCAACATCACAAGGAGCAATACTTCGCCGGCAAAAATATTTCCAAATAATCGGAACGAAAACGACACAAGGCGAGATATTTCAGAAACAAGTTCCAGTAATCCTGTAAAAGTACCGATAATATATGGTCGCCTGAAAGGTGAAATAAAAAATTTTCCCGTATAACCACGAAGCCCAAGCGCGCTCAAACCGACAAACTGCACAAAAAAAACAGTAATGATTGATAGGGCAATCGTCATATTCAGGTCAGCCGAGCCGCT
>PCTL01000025.1 GCA_002771515.1 Candidatus Lloydbacteria bacterium CG22_combo_CG10-13_8_21_14_all_47_15
TGCTTGTTGGGGAAGACGGTGCCGGAAAGATGGAGATTCTCGCCAGGTTTGCGCGGAAAATATACGAAGGGACGGTGTTTGCGCCAATTGAGCACAAACAGGTAATTGTATTTGACGGCTCGTCGTTTCTTGTTGGTAAGAAGGAAAAAAGTGCGTTTGAAGAAGAGCTTCTGCGTATTTTTAATCAAGTTGTCAGGGCAGGAAATATTATTTTGGTGCTAAAAAATTTCCCAGCATTTATTAGGAGCGCTTCATCTATCGGCTCGGATGTAGTGAATCTGCTTGACCCGTATTTTGCGTCAAAAGGTTTGCAGATTATCGCAACGGCAAATTTTGACCAATATCATCAAGATATAGAGCGCAATAGCCAGCTGATGCGCAGGTTCCAGCCGGTACTTATGCAAACAAGTGACGAAACCACTGTCGTGCGTTTGCTTGAGAATGCAGTACTTTCATACGAATCATCTGAAAAAGTATTTTTTACATATCCGGCAGTTCTGGCGATTGCGCGAAGTGCCGACCAATATATTACCGTCGGCGTGATGCCTGACAAGGCGCTTGACCTTATGGTTGAGGTGATTTCCGCGGTAAAGCGGAAAGGCAATAGGGTTATCGGCAGGATTGATGTTATGGACTATGTTTCGGAAAAGACCGGCATACCAACCGGTACGGTTGGCGAGGCCGAAAAACAACGATTGCTGAACTTGGAAGCGTTGATCCATGAACGCATTGTCGGGCAGGACGAGGCAGTGTCTGCAATCGCAAACGCGATGCGTCGCGCGCGTGCCGGAGTGCGCGCGATGGATCGGCCGATGGGCTCGTTTCTTTTCCTTGGGCCGACAGGCGTGGGGAAGACGGAAACCGCGAAGACGCTTGCGAAAATCTTTTTTGGAAGCGAAAACGACATGATGCGGCTTGATATGTCGGAATATCAAACTGACGATGCTTTGGAGCGTCTCATCGGCCACTACGCTGAAGGGAAGCCCGGTGTCTTCACTTCAATGCTTCGCGAGAAATCCTACGGCGTGCTTCTTCTTGATGAGTTTGAGAAAACCAACAAAGATGTGCATGACCTTTTTCTCCAGATTCTTGACGAGGGCGTGTTTTCGGATATGGCAGGCAAGCGTGTGAATGCGAGAAATTTGATTATTATTGCGACTTCAAACGCGGGGAGTGACATGATATGGCAGCTTTTCCAGAAAAACGAAGATGTGATGCAATATAAAGACGAGTTGATAGATACGATTATCAAGCGTGGCATCTACGCACCGGAACTTTTAAACCGCTTTGACGGAGTCATCGTTTTCCATCCGCTTGAAAAGGAACATATACGCGCAATTGCAAACATATTGCTTTCCGAGCTCGCGGAGCGTTTGCGGGAGCAGGGTATTGAGCTCTCCATAAACGAGGCACTGGTTAATCTTCTTGTGCATGAAGGATATAGTCCTGAATTCGGCGCGCGTCCTATGTCGCGCGCGATTCAGGAGAAAGTAGAGCAGGTAATCGCGCTAAGGAAATTAAACGGTGATATTAAAGCCGGAGATACCGTGGAACTATCCGAGAATGATTTTGCCTGAGCATAATTTTGTCGTTACATGATGTGGAAATGATAGCTATCGGGTTGGTGTAGAAAAAATATATCACAAATATTTGGGCGCTTGCATAAATGAAGAAAATATTGAAATCACTTGTGTCGGGTACGCCATTTAAGTGGGTGCGCCATCGAAATGTAGGCATGTTATACTGCCTAGTATGGGTAGCATCTCACTCGCGCACCTTCTCCGTTTTTCAGGACTAATGAACGACTTTCGTCGCGTAACTCGTGTAGTACACGCAAACGGCGAGGACCGATGGGAGAATGATGTTGAGCACAGTTACCAGCTTGCTATGCTTGCGTGGTATTTATGCGAGGCGGGCGATTTGCCGCTTGACTCGGACATTGTGCTCAAATACGCGCTGGTACATGATTTGGTGGAAGTGTATGCCGGTGACACCTATATTTACAGCGATCCGGAAGAGCTTCAAAGTAAGCCGGAGCGGGAACGCATCGCGGCCGCGCGACTCAAGGAAGAGTTGCCGGAATTTGGAGAACTACACCGGCTGATTGAGGAGTATGAGGAGCGGCATAATGAGGAGAGTCGATTTGTCTACGCGCTTGATAAGCTCCATCCTGTTCTGAACATTTATTTGAATGATGGACGGACTTGGAAAGAGAAAAATATTACCTTTGACATGATGCTTGCGCAGAAACGAGATAAGATTGCCATGTCCCCGGAGGTTGCAGTTTACTTTGACGCTATTTTAGAGATTCTTGAGAAAGAAGGTGAACGGGTTTTCCCTATATAAAAACCTCCGGCGTTGCCGGAGGTTTTTTACAAATGTGTTTTGATGAGTACTTTCAGGTCTGCAATGTGCGTTTCCTTGTCTTTCTCAAGTTTCTCCCAGAACGCGCTACATTCGCTACAGCCGGATGTGTCTTTTTTATATTCGTTCTTTATGCGCCAGAGCGATTTGTTTTCCTCGGCCATTTGCTCAATTAAGTTATACGAATGGTTTTCAAGCATGGTGTTTCGGTTAACTGTTTTGATAATGCCTGAAGTATATCACATTGTATCGTTGTACCGCGTGTGTTAGCCTCTCTATAGACTGTGCACCATAATAATGTAAGGAGAAACAGGAATGCGTATCCTTGGAACCGAACGGGACCTTTTTATTTTTGACCTTGACGGCGTGATTTTGGACCTGATGGATGGATTTATGCAGAATATCATTCGTGCCTCGGAAGCTATCGGGCTCTCAAACGGCCATGTAGAGCGATATTTTGAACAGATATGGAATGGCGATATCCAGCCAAAAAATTCATTTTCCGACAATATCAGCGCGATATGGCCTGAGCTTGATGGGTGTTCGCTTGCCGAATTGGTAGGGAATATCCAAGCGGTTGAGCGCGAACACTCGTACCCGATTATAATCGGGAGCGTGTATATTTTACGCTTCCTCAAGCTACGCGGATACAAAACGGCGCTATGTACCGCAAACATGCTTGAAGCAGTGATATGGAAGTGCGAAGCGGCACGGCAGCACGACTACGGACACTTCCGCGGATATCGAGGAGAAGCTGCGCTTTTGTCTATTGATTTGTTTGATTATATCAGTACGCCAGACCACGGTTCTTCAGGTGTGGCGAAGCCAGACCCGGAAGCTCTTCTGTATTTGTTTTGCCAGAGTGGCATTCCAGCTCGGCGTGCCGTCTTTTTTGGTGATTGGAGCCCTGACTGGGAGGCGGCGCGGGCTATACCAGACCTTCTTTTTATCGGAGTTACTTCAGGCGGATATTCGCGGCAAGCGTTTGAAAAGCAGGGTGTGCCACCAGCGCAGATTATTCCGCGGCTTTCTGACATTATTCACATCATATCTTTTCCGCATAACTGACAGTACTCATTCGGTATCTTTTTCTCTCTCGGTATTTTGTTGAGAAGCAAACAAAAAAACTCGCCTCATCATGAGGCGAGTTTTTCACTTCGTATCCTTGAGCGTTAAACTGTAGCGGAGTCCAAAGAGCGTAATGCACGCAAGCACCAAAAACAGAAATCTGAATTCAAAAAGCCACAACACAACTGTGCCAAGAAGCGGCGCAATAATGTAGGCAATCGGCTGTGTGTTTCGGAACATGCTTATAATGTTCGCGTCTATGTCGTTCACCTGTTTGAAAAAGTAGCTCTCGTTCATTATTTGGACGGTTGCCATGCCGATTCTCGTAACGAATAGAACGATTGTCCAGAGTACTGCGTTTGCGGGCAGGAACGCTAGCACGCCGGTTGATACGGCGCCGATGATAAATCCGGCGGAGAGCATTTCTTTTTCACCTAAGAAACGGTCGGCGAGCCGTCCGAGCGGTATATCTACGAGCACGAACGGAATAAGCATTACGGCGAACATCATCCCGATAGTGCTCCACGGGAACGCCAGATGATTATGAAGATAGAGCGGTGTAAAAATTGTCATCCACGCAAAAAAGAGCATAAGGATTCCGTTTGACATGAAAATCCGAAAAATATTTTTCCGTGCCGCGATTTCTCTAAGTGTCTTCCAGAAAGGCGGTCTGTTGTAGATGGGGTCGCGAAAATTGCTGAATCTGCGCATGAAAAGCATAAGTATCGGGAACATCAGGAGAGCCGAGATAGCAAAAATTTTCCAGTAGTCTCCGTTCTGTAGAATCAGTCCGGTCAGAAGCGGTGGCACTATCCACGCAGCATTCGAGGCGGTTAGGAATATTCCGCGGATATTGCCGGTGCTTGTGTTCGGCGAATCGTGTTCAAGGAAAATGTCAAAACCGAACAGGATGAGTGGATAGAGCGCGGCATGAACAATAAATGTAGTGACGGCAAGCGGGGCGGTTTTTGCCGCCGCAAGTACGATGAGTGCTATAATTTCAATCGCTGCTAGAAGAAAAATTGTGCGGAAATTGCCGATTTTTGAAAGAACAGCCGGCATCCACACGAGCGCGACTGTTGCAAAAATAGCGCCTGCGGTAAATACAAGCCCTATGTATTGTTCCGGAATGAAAGCGGATAAGAAGGATGATTCAATGTACGCGAGCAACGCGACATGGAACGCGAATAAAAAACTCGATGTGTAGAGAGCCCTGAGTTCTATTCGGGTTGTTGTGTGTAGCACAGCCATTATTTCAGCATACCATATTCCCGCGGTGTTCTTGAATCGCCTTACACCGCTGTCTTATACGCCTAACACAACCGGAATGACAATTGGCCGTTTGCCGGCCTTTTGGAAAAGGTACCGCGATGTAGCGTCGGTGATATTGTTTTTGACATAGTCAAAGTTGATAGGATGCATGCCGGCTGTAGTTTGTTCTACGGATTTTTTGACGATATCTCTCGCGCGCGCGAGTAGTTCTTGTGATTCTTTCAAGTACACAAAGCCACGCGAAATAATATCCGGCGATTTCTTAAGTTTGCCGGTTTTCACATCTATTGTTGCGATGACAACGAACATGCCATCCTGTGATAGCATCTGGCGATCGCGCAGTACAACTTCCTGTACATCTCCGACGGAGAATCCGTCTACCATAATGGGATTTGATGGCGCGGTTTCTTTCCTTAATATGATTTTGGTTCCTTTGTCCGTAATCTCAATTACAGAGCCGTTGTCGGGAATAATAATATGTTCTGCAAGAGTGCCGGCTTCTTTCGCGATTTCCGTATGTACACGGAGCATGTAGTGATAGCCGTGGATTGGAATAAAGAATTTCGGCGCGATTTTTTTGTGAATCCAGAGCGTCTCATCATGATATGCGTGACCGCTTGAATGCACATCGGATACCTGGTAGTGGATGATTTTTGTGCCGTGGCGCGAGATGTTGTCTTTCAGTTTTTGGATGGAACGCTCGTTTCCCGGAATGATGGAAGAAGAGAGTAGAACCGTGTCGTCTTTCCGGAATTGAATTGTTTTGTGCTGTTTATTTGCGATGCGCATGAGCGCAGCGTATTCTTCGCCTTGCGCGCCGGTGGCGAGAATCATTATCTTTGACGGAGGGTAGGAGCCGATTTGCTCGGCCGGAATCACTGTCTGTTGCGCCATCTTTAGGTAACCGGTTGCTTTTGCGACTTCAATATTATTTTTCATACTACGGCCTTCAACAACGATTTTTTTGCCGTTTTTCTCGCCGAACTCAATGATTTTGATGATGCGTTCAAGTTGTGATGCAAAGGTACCAATGATGATTCTCCCTCGGACGCTTTTTATGATTTCATCAAGGTTCTCATGCACCTTTCGTTCAGGTATGGAGAAGCCGGGTCGTTCAACATTCGTAGAATCCGCCATAAGAAGAAGCGTTGGCTCTTTTGTAAAGATGCTGAATTCTTCCTCTTCCGCATCTGTTGGGATACCGTTTGTATGGTCAAGCTTTAAATCGCCGGTGTGGACGATATTGCCGTATGGCGTTTTGATGATGACGCCCATTGCATCGGGAATCGTGTGCGTGACTGCGAAAAAAGAAACGGAGAGGTTTCCTAATTTTACGCGGTCGCTTTTTTCTACGACTTGGATATTGAGCTCCGGCATGTGCGGAAATTCCTCCTGACGCTTTTTAATCATAATAGTGGTCAGATTTCTTGAGTAGATCGGTGGATTACCAAGTTTCTCCATAAGGTAGGGGATGGCGCCGATGTGGTCCAAATGACCGTGTGTTACGACAAGCGCACGCACATTCGCCTTGCGCTCCTCAAGATATTTCGTGTTCGGGAGGATGTAATCAATGCCCGGCGTGTCCTCTTCACGGAATTGGAATCCTGCGTCAACGACGATGATATCTTCGCCAAATTGAATAGCGGTCATATTCTTGCCGATTTCTTCTACGCCACCGAGCGGTATGATGCGGATATTACCCTCGCCAAGTGCCGGAATACGCGCGCTTGCTTTTCGGGTGCGCGCTATCGGCGCAGGCGGCCTTCGTCCGCGGTCAGCTCGCCGCATCCCGCGTGCTTTGCCGCGCGGCAGCTCCTTTCGCCGTCCTTCTTTTCGCTCTCCGCCATGGGTTGAATGCGCGGTGTTTACGCGGTTTGTTCTTTTTTCGCCGGCTCCGGATGTAGTTGCGCGTTCTCGTCTAGGGTTCCGTTTATCTAGGGAACCGGCGTGTGTTTGTTGAATCATAGATGTAGAATGTTTTGCCACGGATCGCGCGAGTGGTTGTGAACCACGCGTGTCATGCGGCACCTCATGTTATGAATAATTAAGACGATATTAATAATGATAGGTTAGTGCTTACTTTGAGAGAAAAATTTGTTCATGCGTTTCGCGGGGATACTGCCGTTACGGAGCGAAAATTTCCCATACTCGATCTGTTCGTATATACCATTCTGTAACGGAGGCAAAGCGCTCCGAGGGAATTGTAATCGGTCCTAAGGCAAACCCCGCGATTTTTTCCGGAATAACATAAATGAAATCCGGAGCGTAGACGAACACTGCCGGAGTGTCGTTTCGGATTTCCATCTGAAATGCGGCATACTTTTCAGCACGGGCATCTTTGCCTGAGAGGACACGCGCTTCTTCAAGGAGCTTATCGGTCGTAATGTTTGCGTAAAGTGCGATATTCAATCCCGGGTCAAGGCGTTGGGACGAATGCCAGAACGCGAACGGGTCCGAATCACGGCCGATAATCTCACCGAAGAAGAGCGCGTCATATTTGCGCGGTCTGATAATATTTTGATTTAGCTCACCGATGTCAAATATTTGTAGCGTTACATCCGCACCGACCTTATTCCATGTGTCTCGGATGAGCTCTGCCGCGTGTTTCAATTCTTCCGCGTCAGATGTGGCAAGAGCGAACGAAAGCGTAAGGGTACCTTTGTTTGTCTTTTTTTCATAAATTCCAGTTTCCTCGTTTTTTGTCCAGCCGTTTTTCTCAATCAGTTCCCGTGCCGCGTTGATGTTTGATGCGTCAGCTGTGTTTTCGCTGTTTGCCATATAGCCGACCGCGCCCGGAGGAATCGGACCGAACAGAGGCGTGCCATAGCCGGACAGTACTTCGTCTATAATATCTTCGCGGTTAAGGGCTAGGTTAAGCGCTTGACGCACCGAAGTATCGGTGAATACCGGAGCTTGGTTTTGGTTGAAAAATACGCCGAACACGCGCGGGAGTGCTGTGGTGGCGATGATGTTGCCACTTTGTCCGAGCGCACTCGCGGTTGTCGGAGAAATAGCATGCATACTCTCAATTTTCTTTTCCGCGTATGCACGGAGAAGCGCTGACTCATTAGGGTAAAAACGGATACGAATATCTTTGATATACGGCTCACCGCCGGCAAAGCGCCGGAAACTTTCAAAATCGTAATATGTCGGTATGCCGGATTTATCACGCTTAATAGCGGTAATACGGTACGGTCCCGAGCCAATAGCGCGGATATTCAACTCACTAAATCCGAATTGTTCCGGCGGTATCTGTTCCCAGAGATGCCGTGGTAGAATGCCGAGCGTCGTATTTTCAAGAAAGATGGCGTAGGGTTGTTTCAATGTAAACCGGACCGTCTGCCGGTCTACAGCTTCGGCAATAATACCTTCCCAGCTTGCGCGTTTCGGACTTTTCAATGTTGTGTCTTGCGCTTTGCGAACTGTAAAAATTACATCATCGCTTGTGACAGGAGTACCGTCGTGGAACACTGCGTCATCGCGCATCGTGAATGTATATACGAGCCCGTCTTCGGAGATGCTGTATGATTCGGCAAGGTCAGGCACAAGGTCTCCTGACGAAGTGGTGCGTAGGAGCCCGGAGTATACAAGCGATGCTATATCGCGGTCCGCATCGGAGATTGCAAGCACCGGATTGATGAAGCGGGGCGTACCGACAATGCCTTCCGTAAGCGAGCCGCCGTGTGCCGGAATCGTCACCATCAACGCGTTGTTCATTTGCCAGAAGAGTCCGAACGCAGAGAAAAACGCGGTGGCGACAAGCGCGTAAAAAATGCGCCTCGATGTTTTAGGTAATGTGCGTATAATACGCCGTATGGATTCTTCCGGTAGGGAAAATTGTCGTGATATGTCCATGCTGTAGGAATTTGTTTACCCGAGGCAGAATACCGCCTTCGGGCTCAAAAGGAAACAGCGCGGTAGCCGCGCCGAAAGCCGTTAAATGAAGAGTGCGGCAAATGCGGTAGCCGCAAAAAGAATCGCAAGCGCAACCGTAACGGTGAAGAGTGTTTTCTCGGCGCCACGGCGAGTGTGGTATGACTCGCTGTCACCGCCACCAAAAGCCGCGCCGGCGCCCGCCGTGCTCTGCTGTATTAGAATAAGCGTCATAAGCGCAACAGAAAGTATAATCTGTGCCCATGGAAGGAGTGCTGCCATATGTGTATATACTATAGCAGAAGGCGCTTTTTTTGTAAATACACTATACGGGCTTGATACTGAACGCGCCGGAGGAATTTGCAACTTGCTTTTACAAATAAGTGTTCTATAATAGCGCCCATACGAGGTTGGTTGGCCTCATACATTATAAGATATCCGCACGGCGTTTACATCTTTAATCATTACAGAAAGTATGAAGCGTCGTGTTTTGTAACAATCAATTTGTAACTATGGCAAAAGAGAAGAGCATAAAATCGGGCGGTACGGTACGGACGGTTGTTCCGCTTGGCGATAGAGTTCTTGTGCAACCGATTGCGTCTGGTGAAGGCGCGAAGACGGCCCAAGGTATCATTATTCCCGACACAGTTGACAAAGAGAAGCCGGAGCAGGGTAAGATTATCGCTGTCGGCGAGGGAAAAATTACTGATGACGGGACAGTGCTCCCCATGCGAGTTAAAAAAGGAGATATCGTGGTTTTTTCAAAGTATGGCCCGGATGAAATTAAGGTCGACGGCGAAGAGTATTACATTCTTCGCGAAGATTCAATTTTAGCGGTAATCAAATAGGTATCTATGGCGAAACAAATCAGTTTTAATGAACAGGCGCGCCTGCGCTTGAAAGCAGGCATTGATAAGGTGTCCGATGCGGTCAAAATCACAATCGGGCCGCGCGGACGGAATGTAGTCTTGGACAAAGGATATGGCGCGCCGACGATTACTAATGACGGCGTCACCATCGCGAAAGAAATCTCGTTGCCGGACAAGTTTGAAAATATGGGCGCCGAAATTGTGAAAGAAGTCGCCTCAAAGACGAATGATGTTGCCGGCGACGGCACAACAACCGCCGTTGTTCTAATGCAGGCGATTGTTTCTGAGGGTATGCGCCAAATTACGATGGGGGTGAACGCAATGGGAGTGCGGCTTGGTATTGAGCACGCGGCGCGCGAAGTAGTGGAAGCGCTACGAAAAATGGCAAAGCCAATCAAGACTAAGAGTGAAATTATGCAGGTCGCGACCATTTCCGCTGAGTCGGCCGAAATCGGCACGATTATTGCCGACACGATTGAGAAGGTCGGTAAAGATGGCGTGGTAACGGTGGAAGAGTCGCAATCATTCGGCGTTGAATCGGATGTGGTGAAAGGGCTTGAATTTGATAATGGCTATGTATCGCCATATATGGTGACGAATGTAGAACGGATGGAAGCGGAATACAAAGATGCGCCGATTTTAATTACCGATAAGAAAATATCAACAATCAAAGATATTCTTCCGCTTCTTGAGGAGCTCGCGGGTAGCGGACGGAAAGAACTGGTGATTATTGCCGATGATGTGGATGGCGAAGCGCTCGCGACTTTTGTCGTTAACAAGCTGCGCGGCGCGTTTAATGTGCTTGCGGTGAAGGCGCCCGGTTATGGCGACCGAAAGAAAGAAATGCTTGAAGATATTGCGGTTGTCACCGGTGGCCGTGTTGTGTCTGAAGACATTGGCGTGAAGCTTGAGAATGTTAAATCGAACATGCTTGGGCATGCGGGGAAGGTTATTGCGACAAAAGAGAATACGACAATCGTCGGCGGTAAGGGTAAAAAAGCGGATATTTCAGTGCGTGTGGAACAGCTGAAAAAACTCCGTGAGCAGAGCGATTCAAAATTTGACAAGGAGAAGCTTGACGAGCGTATAGGTAAGCTTTCGGGCGGTGTCGCGGTCATCCGTGTGGGTGCGGCGACTGAGACCGAAATGAAATATTTGAAATTAAAAATTGAAGATGCGGTAGCGGCAACGAAAGCGGCGATTGAAGAGGGCATCGTGCCGGGCGGCGGTACCGCGCTCGTGAAAGCCGGCGCGTTAATCGGCGCACGAGATATGAAGTCGCCCACCGGTAATTTCAAGGAAGAGTTTCCGGTCGGTGTGGCGATTCTCTTAAGGGCGCTTGATATGCCGCTTCTCCAGATTGCGAAAAATTCCGGCAAGGGCGATGGCTCCATTATTCTTGAAAAAGTAAAATTCGGAAAAGGCGCGGCGATCGGTTACAACGCGCTTACAGATGAACTTGTGCATGATATGGTGTCTGCCGGCATAGTTGATCCCGTCAAAGTGGAGCGTTCCGCGCTTGAGAACGCGGCGTCTGCGGCGGCGATTTTTCTCACCACGGAAGTTGCGATAACTGACGAGCCGGAAGAGAAAAAAGATGCGGGTATGGGAGGTATGGGAGGAATGGGCGGCGGCATGCCTGATATGTATTAAAAAACCGCACACGCGTAAAGAAAACGCAAAAACCCGCACCCGCATTATGCCGGTGCGGGTTTTTGATTGTTTGACAGACTATATCGCGCCTGCTAGTATTCTCTTTGAAACGCTGGCGAAGCTGGCTTTTATTTTTTCATAGTTTTTTTCATAGTATGGCGAAAAAATCAGTCATTGCACGAGCGGCAAAAACGCCGAAATTTAGTTCCCGGATTGTGCGCCGGTGTTTTCGGTGTGGCAGGAAGCGCGGCTATATGCGCGACTTTGACCTATGCCGCATCTGCTTTAGAGAGCTTGCTAATGAAGGTATGCTTCCCGGCATACGCAAATCCAGCTGGTAACCGTTATTTTTTGCAGATATGGATCCGATTTCAGACATGCTTTCTCATATTAGAAACGCTGGCGCGGCGAAGAAACAATCCGTGCGTTTTCCGTATTCAAAAATAAAGAATGATATCGCGAAGATACTTGCGAAAAACGGGTATGTAGCTCGGGTAGGCACTATCGGCAAAAAACAGAATAAATTACTTGAGGTTGAACTTGCATACACCAAGGAAGGTGCTCCGAAGATTATAGGTAGCCGCCGCGTTTCCAAACCTTCGTGTCGCATATATCAAGGTTTCCGTGAGATACGCCCTTTACGACGCGGGCACGGTATGATTGTCGTTACGACGCCGAAAGGTATTCTTTCGGACACGGACGCACGGAAAGCGAAGGTTGGCGGCGAAGTGCTATTTACGATTTGGTAAGGTAAACAGATTATGTCTAGAATCGGCAAACAAATTATCGTGGTACCGGAAAAAGTGGAGGTTTCTCTATCTGATGACGGCACGCTTACAGTGAAAGGTCCGCACGGAGAACTCTCACGGTGTTTTGGTGTGACAAGTATTGCGATTCACAAAGAGGGCAATGAAATCACTTCGTCTCTTAAAGAAGAAACGGCGCAGGCGCGTATGCTATGGGGTACTTATATGTCACACATTCGCAATATGATAGATGGCGTCGTAACGCCATTCCAGAAGAAGTTAATTGTTGAGGGCGTGGGATATCGCGCAGAGGTTTCCGGCACGAGTTTGAAATTTCTGCTCGGCTACTCTCATCCGGTACTATTTTCAATTCCGAACGGACTCACGGTAACTGTAGAAAAAAACAACATTACCATTTCCGGTATAGATAAAGAGGTTGTCGGTCAGTTTGCGGCGAAGATCCGCGACGCACGGAAGCCGGAGCCGTATAAAGGCAAAGGTATAAGGTATGAAAACGAGATTGTCCGCCGGAAGCAGGGCAAGAAATCGGTCACATAAAAATTATTATGGCAATCAGTATGCAAAAAAAAGAAAAACGCGCACGGAGGCACCGTCGCATCCGCGCAATAGTATCAGGAACGGCGGCAAAGCCGCGTCTCTCCGTGTATCGCTCTGTAAAAGCGATTACCGCGCAGCTTGTAGATGATGACGCTCACGCGACGCTTGTGGCAGTGACCGACTTGAAGGTGGCCGGTAAGACGAAGACGGAGCGTGCAAAAAATGCCGGTATGATGCTTGCGAAGGAAGCCAAGGCGAAAAAGATTTCTTCTGTTGTTTTTGACCGTGGCGGTTTTATTTATACCGGCCGTGTGAAGGCGTTGGCTGAAGGTGCGCGTGAGGGAGGGCTCTTATTTTAATAATCAATATGCCTGAAGCAAAACACACAACAGAAAAAACAAATGTCGCTGTACCTGACGCAAAACGCCAGAGTGTAGCTCCAGACAATGAACGCGCGCGCGGGCACAAAACACCGGTAGGGAAGCGTCGCCCGGAACGCGCGCGACATGGGAAAGGAGAGAATACTGGTGGTGCCGGCGGTCGCCGTCCTTTACGGCGTGAGCGTAAAGAGCGCCCGCGCTCCGAGTTTGATCACAAAGTTATCGGCGTGCGTCGCGTGACGCGCGTTGTTGCCGGCGGACGCCGATTCAGTTTTTCGGCGGCAGTTGTTATCGGGAATCGGAAAGGGTCTGTGGGGGTCGGCTTGGGCAAGGCAGCCGATACCGCGCTTGCGATTGAGAAAGCAACGCGAGATGCGAAAAAGCATATGCTCGCGATACCTCTTTCAAAAGAGATGATGATTGCCCACGAAGTTGGATCCAAGTACGCGAGTTCGCGCGTTACAATTTGGCCGGCACCGGGGAAAGGCGTGGTGGCCGGAAGTTCGGTACGCATAGTGCTTGACCTCGCCGGTATAAAAGACGCTGGCGCGAAAATCCTTTCACGCAGTAAAAATCCAACTAACAACGCGCGTGCCGCCATTAAGGCGCTTGGTATGCTTGCCGGCGCGTCAACCGCCGCGCGGCGTTAATATTTTACATATGCAAATCCATAATGTTACAAGAACTCATGCGAACAAGAAGGCGCGGCAGGTGGGCCGCGGTGGTAGGCGTGGTAAGACTTCCGGTCGTGGCACGAAAGGACAGAAAGCGCGCGCCGGCAGAAAACTCCGTCCGGAATTTCGCGATATTATCAAAAAACTCCCGAAGCGGCGTGGCTATGGAAAACACCGCGCGACAGCGGTGCACAGCGGACGCGAAATCGTCATCCCTGTTAATGTCGGCGCGCTTGAGAATGCGTTTGAATCCGGTGCGTCAATCACACCGAAAACGCTTTTAAAGAAAGGGCTTATTACGGCGCGCGCCGGGAAAATCCCGTCGGTTAAAATACTTGCCGGCGGTGACATTGCAAAAAAGTTTTCGCTTTCCGGTGTTCTTGCGTCAAGAGCAGCCCGCGAGAAGATAGAGAAAGCCGGCGGAGTAATTGTGTAGTCGCACACTACCGGAAACTATGTTTCAAACATTCTGGCAAAAATTTAAAATCGTACTGCAAGACAGTGGTCTGCGTAAGCGGATCGGTTTTATCTTTTTTATCTTGCTTTTATTCCGTGTCGGCGCGGCGATTCCCGTGCCCGGAGTAGACCTTTTACGACTGGAAGCATTTTTATCAGGCAATCAATTTTTCGGGCTTTTGAATATTTTCTCTGGTGGCGGTCTTTCTAACTTGTCTATCGTCATGCTTGGTTTAGGTCCTTACATCACCGGCTCTATTATCATGCAACTTGCGACCATTATGTCGTCAAAGTTGAAAGCGCTATACCACGAGGAGGGAGAAGCCGGCAGGCGTAGGTTTAACCAGTATTCGCGGATGCTTACAGTACCGCTTGCCGTCACTCAAGGTTTTGGCCTTCTAACTCTTCTTGAACGGAGCAATGTGCTTTCATACGCGAACTTTTTTGATAAATCGCTTGATATTATAGTGGTGACTGCCGGAGCTGTACTTCTGATGTGGTTGGGCGAGATTATCAGCGAGAAGGGTATCGGCAATGGCGTGTCCATTCTAATATTTGCCGGTATTGTCGCATCATTGCCGACTACGATAAGCCGTCTTATCGCAACATTTGACCCGTCGCAGATTCCTATCTACATTGGCTTTTTTGTAGCGGCAATCGTTATTGTTGGTGGGGTTGTCTTTATCACTGAAGCCGAGCGTCCGATTCCTATCACCTACGCAAAGCGCGTGCGTGGCAACAAGGTATACGGCGGGGTGTCCACCTACCTTCCGCTTCGAGTAAATCAGGCCGGTGTTATACCGATCATCTTCGCGCTCTCGCTTCTTCTTTTTCCGCAGATGATTGTAAGTTTTCTCGCGAATGTGAATAACGCAATCATCCAGACGGTATCGTCAATTATTCTTGCGATTCTCCAGAATCCATGGATCTACGGAGGTCTCTACTTCATTCTGGTATTTCTTTTTACATACTTTTATACCGCTATTACATTTGACCCGGACGCGATTTCGCAGAACCTACAGCGCGGCGGCGCATTTATTCCAGGCGTTCGGCCCGGTGTACACACAGCTGAGCATATCGGCTCCATCTTAAACCGCATTACGCTTTTTGGCGCTCTCTTTTTGGGGATTATCGCCGTTTTGCCGATAGTTATGCAGGGTATTACCGGCCTAACCTCACTTGCAATTGGCGGTACAGCGCTTCTCATTGTTGTGTCGGTTGTGCTTGACTTGATGAAGAAAGTAGATGCGCAGATAACAATGCGCGAATACTAGACTGCTACATAGTACCCTATGTAGGGCACTATGTAGGAAGTGTAAATCGTGATTTCTGTGAGTACTCCGCGGACTTTATTTTTCAGCCATACCTGCGTTATACTTTCAATATATGGAATTGCCAACATACATTTTTATCGGACGCTCCGGATGCGGGAAGGGAACGCAGGCCGCGCTCCTTTCGGACGAACTTAAAAAGCGCGCGCCGGAGCGCGAGATGCTCTATCTTCAGACAGGCGCGCTAATCCGTGATTTTAAAGCCGGTGAAAATTATTCCGCACGGCGGATGAACGATATCTATATGACAGGTGGCCGCCAGCCGAGTTTTGTCGCGGTGAATATGTGGTCAAACTTTTTTTTCAAGCACATTGACGACGCGAAGCCACAGATGTTAATTGCGGATGGTACGCCGCGGACGCTTGCGGAAGCCGAAATGCTTCACCGCGCGTTTGACTGGTTTTATGACATTCCCGAGCCGACCGTTATCTATCTGAATGTTTCAAACGAATGGGCGATAGAGCGGCTTCTTGGGCGCGGACGAATGGATGACAATAAACAAGATGTCGCGGAGCGCTTGAAATGGTTTGAAACAGATGTTCTGCCGGCGGTTCAGTATTACCGCGACAACAAGTATTATCGTTTTTTTGAGGTTAGCGGCGAGCGGAGTATTGAAGATATTCATCAGGATATTATTTCGCGCGTTTTTTCATGATAATCAGAAATAAAAAAGAAGAAGAGATTATTCGTGAAGCGGGCAGGCGGCTCGCTCGCGTGTTGGCGGCGGTGAAGCAGGCGGTGCGTCCGGGTGTCACGACAGAGATGCTTGATGAAATCGCGGAGAAACTCATTCGCGATAACGGAGATATTCCCGCGTTCAAAGGGTACCAGCCGGATGGCGCGGAGTATCCGTATCCTGCGACTCTTTGTACCTCCGTGAACGATGAAATCGTACACGGAATTCCGGGTGGGCGCGAATTGAAAGAAGGCGATATTATCGGCTTGGACATTGGTCTGACGCACGATGGACTCACAACGGACATGGCTGAGACTGTAGCCGTGGGCGCGATAGATGCAGATGCGAAACAACTGATGGATGTCACTCGCGGCGCGCTTGCCGAGGGGATTGCTGCTGCCCGTGCCGGCGGGAGGACCGGTGATATCGGCCATGCCATAGAAGCGTATGTAAAAGAATTCGGCGCGGGCTACGGTATTGTCCGCGAACTGGGCGGCCACGGTGTTGGGCGTTTGGTGCACGAGAGGCCGTATATTCCGAATTTTGGCGCTCTTGGCGATGGAGATGAACTAATAGACGGCATGGTTATCGCTCTTGAGCCGATGCTTACAGAAAAAGGAGAACATATTTTTCTAGCAGATGATGGTTATACTTTTCAAACAAAAAACGGAGCGCGGAGCGCGCACTTTGAACATACTATAATCGTCCGTTCCGATGGCGGGGAAGTAGTGACGAGACAGTAGCGCGTGAAATTGAGCACCTCAACCTTAAGGAACCTTAATCCATGTTGTATTAGCTCGCTATGATGCCCGTATCATCTTCGCGGGCTTTTTCTTTATGAAAATCATCGTATAATGAATGTATATTTGCTATGGAGATTTTTTCTTCAACAGAGATACCGAAGTTCCGCTCGCCTGAAGAGGAAGTGGCGTATTTGCGCAAGGAGATAGCGCGTCGCGAAACGGCGCTTGAAAAGGCGGAGTACGCGCCCGCGCCCGAGACGCTTGCCGCTGAAACAATACGCGATTACCGTTTCAAAAAGCCCTCTGAAGTCTTGGCACCCGAGCATCGAATGAGTGCGCGTGAGACGGAGCAAATTGCGCTTGATTTGGCGCCAGAGGAGCACGATGAGCAGATGAACGAATTGCTCGGCATTCTTATTGGGCGTGGCATTAAAAATGCATTGTCGGTCGTGGCAAGGCTTGGGAACCCGCATATTGACGACGACTTCCACCGGTTTCTTGTTGAATATCTGAAAGCCGGGTATGACGCGACGGGCGTGCGGAAAGACAAGAATCTTTTTCGCGCGCTTAGTATGAAGCTCTATGAGGTAACACTGCCTCCGGCGGATGCTGTGGAAAAGAGCTTCAAGGAGCTCGTATCCGTGATGGAGCAGTTTTATGCCGGCATGCTTTCGGTTGCGTCCGAAACATATACGCGTGAGAAGCGCGCCGATTATTTCTCCATTGAGATAGCGTTGTCTGACAAGAGCGATGATATCGTCTTTTATGTGAGCGTACCAGACGAAAAAGCGGACCTGTTTGAAAAACAGATTGCGGCGTCGTTTCCTTCGGCGCAGGTCGCTCTCACAAAGGACGACTACAACATTTTTCAAGCAGGCGGTCATGCCGCCGGCGCGGTGGGGAAGCCGTCATTTTCGTCGGCACTTTCATTTAAGATTTACGAATCGTTTGAGCATGATCCGCTTGCCGGCATTTTGAACGCGTTTTCAAAATTAAAGAAAGAAGGCGAGGGAGCCGCAATCCAGCTTTTGGTGAAACCGGCGGGGACGAAATACACGGAACGGTATCGGGAAGTTCTGAAGCGGGTGGAAAACGGTCTGGATGTGAAAAAGGCGGTTCAGGTTTCCGATGGTTTTGTCGGTGGTTTTGGGCAAGCGCTTAAAGAACTGGCGTTTGGCGGAGACAAGCCGAAAAGCGAGCGTATGAATGACGCGGGCGATGCCGTGCGACCGGTAGGCAGAAACGAGGCGGCTGCGCGGTATATTGAGGAAAAAATATCATCGCCAATCGCCGATACAAATATTAGAATCATTGCCGCGGCTGAAAGCGAGCGTCGCGCACGGGATGTTTTAGATGATCTTATCGCCGCGTTTAATCAGTTTGGCGTGCCGTCCGGGAACGGCATTTCGTTTGAGCCTATGAAAAAAGGCGCGCTCCGCGAGCTTCTGCACCGTTATAGTTTTCGTATATTTTCAGACGAGCGCAGTTTCCCGCTTTCGCTTAAGGAAATGACAACAATTATACATTTTCCGGTGGGGGATATGCACGCGCCACAATTGAAAGAAGCGAAATCCGGCATTGCGTCTGTGCCGGTGAATGTGCCAGACCATGGGGTACTTCTTGGCGTGAACCGTTTTCGGAATAAGGAGACACAGATTCACTTTGCGCGCGAAGACCGCATGCGGCACTTCTATGTCATCGGTCAAACCGGCACCGGAAAAACAACGCTTCTCAAGAACATGATAGCCGAGGATATCCGCGCGGGCGAAGGCGTGTGCATGATAGACCCGCATGGGAGCGATGTGTTGGACATCTTAAGTATTGTACCTAACGAACGGATGGAGGATGTCATCTATTTTGATCCGTCGGACTTATCGCGTCCGATGGGACTCAATATGCTTGAGTACGATCCGCGTTTTCCGGAGCAGAAGACATTTGTCGTTAATGAATTATTCAGTATCTTCCAGAAACTATACGGTGCGGTGCCGGAATCCATGGGGCCTATGTTTGAACAGTATTTCAGAAACGCGGCTATGCTTGTTGTGGAGGACCCGGGAAGCGGCGGAACACTTTTTGATGTGTCGCGGGTGCTTGCAGATCCTGCGTTTCGTGCGATGAAGCTATCAAAGGCAATGAATCCGGTGGTTGTACAATTCTGGAAAGACATCGCGGAGAAAGCTGGAGGAGAATCCGCGCTGGCAAACATCGTGCCGTACATCACGAGCAAATTCGATGTCTTTCTTTCAAACGAGTACCTGCGTCCGATAATCGCGCAAGAGCGCTCCGCGTTCAATTTCCGCGAAATTATGGATGATCGGAAGATACTGCTTGTTAATCTTTCAAAAGGCCGATTGGGTGATATTAACTCACATCTTCTTGGACTAATTGTCGTTGGTAAACTCTTGATGGCCGCGCTCTCGCGCGCAGACAATGTGCGTGTCAGACCCCCCGATTTTTTTCTATATATAGATGAGTTTCAGAATGTGACGACCGATTCAATCGCGACCATTCTGTCAGAGGCACGGAAGTAT
>PCTL01000018.1 GCA_002771515.1 Candidatus Lloydbacteria bacterium CG22_combo_CG10-13_8_21_14_all_47_15
AAAAAAAGTTCAATATTCATGGTGCGTTAGAAAGAAAAAATGAATAATTCCGTCAAAATAAAAGCAAGATAGATACACAGTAGCATAAGACCCTCTGCACGGGAAATCGCTGCGCGTGTGTAGGCAAATATATTGAATAACACAAGAACAATAAAAAGAAAGAGCGCTGCAACAATGAGGTGTCCATTTATTGATATCGTAATTGGCTCTATCAATGCAACTATCCCGATGACGACTGTCGCGTTAAAAGCTATGCTCCCAAGTGCGTTACCGAGCATCATGGAAGTGTGTTTGAGTCGTGCCGCGCGAAATCCAAACATAATTTCAGGCAATGTCGTGCCAACGGCAACTATAAGTAGACCAAAGAACACCGCGCTCATCTCCAGAAATTCGGCTAGAAATTTTGACGATAAAATAAGCGCGTATGCACCCACAATGAGGGCGGCGGACCCAACAAAAAAAGCGCGTATATGCTTTAAGATGCCTGGCGTATTGTTATGGTTCCATGTTTGTTTTGTAAAATACTCTTTCTCTCGAAAAAGACGCGTGAGATATATCACAAACAAAAGTATCAGGAGAATGCCGTCTCCGCGGGAAAGCACGCCGTCTGACAATAGGAGAAACGGCATAAAAGCCAAAAGCGAAATGAGAAAAAAATTTTTCTTTGAGATTTTACTCTCAACAGCAATCTTACCGGTAAAGAGCGCGACGATGCCGATTATAAACGATAGCTTTATAATACTCGCGCCGAATGTATCTCCAAACGAAATTTGCGGCACATGCTGGAGCGCGGAGGAAATACCGATAAAAAGCTCCGGTAGCGATGTAACAAAGCTCATAAAAAGAAACGAAATAAGATATTCGGAAAGCCCAAATAGTCGCGAGAGCGCGGCAAGCGAGCGGACAAGCGATGAGCCGGCCCACGAAATGAGTACAAAAGATATAACAAATAATGTGAGGAAGAACGGCATATTAAGCGCTTTGTTTTTCAATAACAAAGTATTTGGCGAGTTCAATGATAATTAAATTTATAATGCCAATGCAAAAAATGAGTACGAGTTCAGCAGGTAAGAGCGGTACAAGTGAGAGCATATTTTGAACAGGAGGGATAAAAAGAGCGGCGGCAAGAGCACTCACGCTTGCCGCGAACGAAAGGATCAGATAGCGGTTTGAAAAAATGCGTATCTGCCAAATAGGGCGCTTCAAATTTTTAAGCGAGAACGCAAAAAATATTGAATCAATGGAGAGCGCGGCGAACATAATGGTTCGGAGTTTTTCAACAGGTATACCCTGTGACAGAAGAAAAAGATAAATTGAGATTAGAAGAACGCCGGTAATGACCGCGATAGTAATTATGAGATTTCGCAGATTCGGCGTCAGTACGCCATGCATGGTATGTGTTTTCGGGTCCCGCTTCATAATATCAGGTTCCGCCGGTTCAAACGCAAACGCAAAATTCATCAACCCCTCTTCAATTATATTTGTCCAAAGAATTTGCGCAGGAAGTACGGGTAATGGACCTCCGAGGATCAACGCGAACCCCACGACTACTATCTCGCTCGTACTTGTTGAAAGAAGATACGCGGTTATTTTTTTGATGTTATCAAGAATTTTCCGACCTTCGGCGATAGCGTGGGTAATAACATCAAAACTGTTTTTCAATAAAATAATATCAGCGGCCTCTTTTGCTACATCTGTACCGCTTCCAAACGCAATACCAATATTCGCCGCCTTGAGCGCCGGCGCATCGTTCACGCCATCGCCTGTCATGGCAACCACTTCTCCCTGTTTTCGTAAAATATTCACTACCCGAAGTTTTTGATGCGGCAAGATGCGCGCGAGCACATGCGTTTCGGCAAGGCGAAGCGAGAGTTCATCGTCATCCATAGCGGCTATATCAGAGCCGGAGAGCACATCACCCGAAATATTAATTCCAACTTCGCGCGCGATATTTCGTGCGGTAATTGCTTGGTCTCCAGTAACCATGATCACCCGCGCACCGGCCTCGCGCACCATGCGCACCGATGTTTCAATCCCCGGACGCACCGGATCGTGGAAAGCAATAAACCCGCCAAATACTATTTCATTAAGAAGTTTTTCGGCAGCGATCGGTGATTCGCGCATTTCTTCAGGAAATTTCGAAAATTTAACTTGGCGATATCCAGTTGCAAGCACGCGAAACCCTTCATTGCTTTCCCGTTCGTACTCTTTTGCAAGAATCACACGCACTTCATCTGTGAGTGGAACTGCCTTACCGCCGGAGAGCACATTAGACGCGTGCGCCAAAAGCACTTCCGGAGCGCCTGTGACAAAAAGTATTCGTTCTCGCCCATCGGATGTTTTTTTATTGAGTGAAGCGGAAAACCGATTTTCCGCCTGAAACTCAAGCGAATCAAGAGGTGGGTGTTCTTCCTCAAGAAATACCCTTGTTAAACCGTATGAAAAGCCGGCTTCAAGAATAGCCTGCTCAACTGGGCTACCGTGGAGTACCGCCTCATCCGGCACGATACGGCCGAGCGGTCCGCCTTCTGCAAATGCGTCCGTGGAAAGAATCGCGATATCAAGCACCATACGCGTATCTTCATTCAAACGAGAAGGCCCCATCGTTCCAACAGCTCTATCTGGATCGTGCTTGATGGAAAGAAGTGGTCTAATTTCTTTCAACTTCATTCTGGCTTCCGTAAGCGTGCCTGTTTTATCGGTCAAAACGACAGTCGTCCCCCCAAGTGTTTCCGCGGCAAGCAAATTTTTCACCAAACCATTCACTTTCAGAATAGATTCCATGCCGAGCGCCAATACAACTGTAACCGCCGCCGGCAGGCCCTCCGGAACGACTGCAACAGCGATGGCAATCGCGACAAGAAACATTTCCGCGAGCGGCTCTCCGCGGAAAATTCCAAGCATAAAAATAATCACAAGTGCGCCGAGTGTTACAAAAGCGATGGAGCGAGCGAGGCGCCGTATACCATGCTGGAGGGGGGTCGACTGCTCCCATTCGGTGCCAATTTCTTTTGCAATCTTCCCAACTTCCGTCCGTATGCCGGTCTCCACCACGACAGCGTGCGCACTACCGGACACAACATTCGTTCCCATCCAGAGCATGTTTGTGCGGTCTGTTACCGGCGCATTCCGCTCGGCTTGCTTCGCTTCTTTTACAACGGAAAGCCATTCTCCTGTCAACGCTGCTTCATTTACCGAAACGCCTTTTGTATCTATAATGCGCGCGTCAGCAGGCACCGATGTACCGGCGCGGACAAATATCACATCTCCAGGCACCAGAAACCGCGCCGAAACAACCTGTGTCGCGCCGTCACGGATTACTGTCGCAAATTTTTCCTGAGATGCTTCAAGTTTTTCAAACGCTTTTGACGCACGACCTTCCTGGAATACACCAACGGCGATATTGATTCCCGCCGCAAGCGCGATGACGGTTGTATCTACAAACTCTTTGAGCACAACCGTAAGGACACCTGCACCTATCAAAATAAGTGAAAGTGGGCTTTTGAGCTGCCTGATTGCACGCTCGACTATACTAACGCGCTTGCCTCTTTCAAGGGCATTATCACCATAACGAGAAAGCCGATGTTCTACTATTTTCTGTGAGAGTCCTTTTGCAAAATCAGTGCGAAGAAGATTTTTAATCTCGCCCTTCGGAAGTGCATGCCATAAAATTTCACGCCGTCGCATGATGATTCCAGTATACCACAAAGCAACCGCGCTCTTTTGAAAAGAGCGCGGTTGCTAATATATTTTTTGATTCTTTATACGATTTCACAAGTACCGGCAACACATGCAAGTTCTTTTGCACCCTCGGTATGGTCATCATATTCGTAGAGTACGATTTTTGAAAAATCAAGCTCCGGAAACGCGGCGTCAAGCTCCTCATACTTTTCTTTGGTTATTTCTTCGTATGGCGCAAGCTTGTACACATGATCCTCTTTTGGCAAAAAGGATAGCCCACCAACAATATCCCAATGTTCGTAGACCCAATTACCCACTTTTAACCATTCATCATCGCTTACCGACACGGTTACAGACGGATTGTGTTCCGTATAGTTTTCTTTTACCATTTTCCAATGCTCCAGCTGTCCCATTGCATCTATATCTCTTTTGACAACGGACTTCGCCGGCGCTTTGATTGGAAATTCAAGCACAAATGTGGTCGCTGTCGGCTCGTCCTGTCCAACTTCGGGATGATATGGTATACCCATATCTTTCAACATAGCGAAGAGTGGATTATGGCGCTCTATTCTAACGCGGCGGATGTAGTATTTCGCATGTCGCGGATGCATGCCGGATGAAGAGTCAAAAAGCTGTGAACCGTTACCGGACGGCTTCACGCATGTAATCGCAGTTGACTGATTGATACCAAACCGCTTCGTGTATTTTTTATTGACCTCCACAGCTGTTTTCCGAAGCTTCTCAAGCACTTGCGGATTCCGCAACACCGGACAATCCCACTGACCTGTAATAGACACGCCGAGCAGACGCTCTTCTTCACAATTTTTCTTCCATTCTTTTGAGAGGTACGGAAATTGTGTCAAGGTGGACTGGTATGTACCTAGAATAGTCGCAATACGCACCTTGTCCATAAGTGTTTCTTCGGTATCATTCGGTCGTGCTACGACTTCTGTCAAGTTGCAAAATTGCTTTGATTTTAAATTTATTTCGCCGCATGGATTCAGTCCGGATTTATCCGCGTCTTTTTTGAATACAGGCCATCGCCGCTCTGGAATCTGATTTTTCAAGCTCCCACGATTAAAGATACCGCGTTCTCCGGAACCGGCTTTCGCGAGATTCAGCCACTCATCCATAAAGACGGTTACTGCCGGTTTTTCGGAGTAAGCAACGGAGTTGTTTGCCATACTTCGCTCAGGGTGTGACAGATAAAATTGTCCGTTTTTAGCATCACGCATCTCGGAATCATCAAGGTCAGAGAGAGAAATAAGAGCGCTTCTACGCACACCACCCGCCACAACAACCTGCCCTATCATGCAAATAATGTCGTGCGCATCTATCGGTTGCAGCCGCCTTCCCTGTCGCGCAAACATTTTGTTTCTCGTAAAATCAATGAGTTCAATTAGTGGGCCCGGACCTGATGCGCGACCACCCATTGTTTTAAGCCGCGCCCCCTGTGGCCGTATCTTTGAATAGTCAAACTCAATATCTTTGCCGACGGACCATGTTTTTAGCCCAAGCACAAACGCATTCGCCCACCCCTCGCGGCTATCAGCCACTGTGTGCGTCGGAAGCTTTTTGCCGATTTGTTTTTTAATAATCGGTAATTTTTCAATCGTCTGTCGCTCCACGGAATAACCAAGTCCCGTACCGCACATGAGCACATACATGATCTCACCGAAATCCTGCCATTTTGACGGCGCAATGTAGGAACAGTTGTACGCGCATACATTAGAAGCATGCGCAGCGGTGCCGGCAGCCCACAGAAGCCGCATAGAGCCGAGCACTTTCATATCAAGCATATACTCTCGGATCTCGCGATATTCAACAGTGGTTAATTTCACACCAATAGTTTCGCGTATAAACCCAATATAACGGTCAACAGTTTCCACCCATGTCTCACGCCGCCCTTTATCGCCCATCCATTTTGAATAAGTGCTATAAAATACAAATTCCGCGAGCGCGTTCCGAAAATATTTTTTACTCTCCAGAGCAAGCGTCTTCACTTCCTCAGAAACAACCATCCCGCGCTCTCGCCTGAGTTCTGCACGCCGTTCCCGATAAAGAATATAGGCCTTTGCCGTACCTGCAAAATTCTCCAAAATAAGCTCCCGCTCCACATGGTCCTGAATTTCTTCAATGGCGGGAATATAATTTTTCTCACTGCGGTGCCGTTTGGCAATTTCCTGCACAACTTTTGCCGCCGCATGCTTTGCTTCCAGTTCGCTACCCTCACCGGATGCCTTCATCGCTTTGAATATTGCTTGGCTTATCCTACCGGTATCAAAAACGGTAATCGTACCATCTCGCTTGATAATTTTCTTTGGAGAGACAAGAGTTTTTTTGATTTTGACCATATATTTGATTGGTTAAGAAATCCCGCATCGGTTACTCTCCGTACATTTTTGAAGGCCAACCGAGGCGGGACTATTTTTAAATTTTAGTTGTATTGTCATTGTACCCGATAGTGCCAGCGCTCGTACTGTGGATAACGAAAAAAACATAAAAAAATACCACGAGAAAATATTTTCTACGCTGGCGCAAGAGCTAATCCGAATTGCACGCATCTCTGCCTGTTGATATAATATAAAATTATAATATAACTTCCTACAACATTATGGCCCCTTTTGGCAAATCACGAGCAAATGTTTCCAAGCAAGAATTCCATAAAAAAGTCAGGTCGGCGCTTGCTACAAAAAGTTTTTCTCTTCGTGAGCGAGATAAAATTGAGAGCATGCTCGTCGGCGATATCCACGAAACAGGTATTAGAAAAGGGCTTGATAAAAATGAGATAGACAATCGGATTGACTGGATGAAGAAAAATAAACGCATGCACGGTCTCTCGGACACAAAAATAGATACCCTCAAAAAAGAACTCTATAAGCATTTGTAAATACAAAAAAATAATTGATCTCTTTATTATTCGGCTGACTCCGGAGCGTGTTCTGAAGTATTTTCCGTTTGAATACCGTTTTCAAGCATTTTTATAGCTTCAGACAACGGAAGGTCAGGAAATCGCCGAGTAGCATCAATGGCAACTTCAATACCAACAGACCGCACCTGCTCTCCTTTATCATTGTAAAGTGGTAATTTTTTCCACGCATGTATCATGCGTTTTTTAGGTGCTCCGTTTACATCAGTAATGGATACTTCAAAAAATTCTCCTGTAAATGAAACGCCGAGGTCTTTCGCCAGCGCTTCTGCCCACGCATTGCGCTGTTGATATTTTTCACGCTCCGATTCAGGTTGTGGTATGTTTTCCATAATCAATATTATACATTATTTTTAGATTTTCCGAGCGGAGGAGACAGGATTTGAACCTGCGAGGGGTTGCCCCCAACACGCGTTCCAGGCGTGCGCCTTAAACCACTCGGCCACTCCTCCAAATCCTATCTTATACTAGAATCTGCTGAAAACAAGAAAACTTGCTTTGTTACAGAGCATTTTATTGTTGCAGTCCATAATTTTCAAGAAATATTGAAATATACCGGTTTTTAGCCACGAAGCGCGCGGATTCGTTCCTCTACCGGAGGATGGGTCATGAAAAGTTTTGCAAAAAAACCGACAGTATGCCTACCCTTAAAAGGGTTTGCGATAAACAAATGCGCGGTCGCGTGGTTTGCTCGACGAAATTCATTCGGGTCTTTGGAAATCTTTTCAAGCGCCCGTGCCAGCCCTTCAGGATAGCGAGTTAACAGTACTCCGGAAGCGTCGGCCAGAAATTCCCTCTTCCGCGAAATGGCAAGCTGAATAATTGTCGCGATAATCGGCGACAGAATTGCAAGTGCGATGCCAAAAACAACAAGAATGAGCTGTGCTCGTCCATCCCTATCGTGCCTACCTCCGCCAAATAGGGTCATACGAATAAAAAAATCCGAAAGAAGTGTTACAAAGCCAACAAGCACAACGACTATCGTCTGGAGTAAAATATCGCGGTTACCGATATGGGAAAGCTCGTGCGCAATCACTCCCTCCATCTCGCTTCGGTCAAGAATTCGCAGGAGACCGCTTGTCACGGCAACCGCCGCATGTTCTTTGTCGCGGCCGGTTGCAAACGCGTTCGGTGACTGGTCTTCTATTATATGGAGTGTTGGCATCGGGAGCCCTGCAGTTATAGAGAGATTTTCAACAATATTCCAGAGCTCACGATGCGAATCACGCGAGACTAAACGAGCACCGGATATTTTCAAAATAATTTTATCTGAATACCAATATCCGAGAATATTCATTCCAACAGAAAAAATCACTGCGATGTAGAGTATTAGTTGGTTGCCGTAAATGTAGCTAAAAGACCAGCCGATGCCGATAATTACCAACACGAACATGAGCATAAGAAACCAGGTACGCCGGACATTTTTATCCTGATTTGAGTAGATATTCATATAAACTATAAACCTAAGTAAAAAGTCTAGCGATGTCGTTGTAGGTTACGAGGAGCATCAGGCCTATTAAGAGCACGAAGCCGACTGTGTTTGCGACCTGTGTGACTTTCTGTGAAATCGGCGAACCCTTGATTGCTTCAATTACAATAAAAAGAAGTCGTCCTCCGTCAAGCGCCGGAAACGGCACAAGATTTATAATCGCCAGATTTATAGAAATGAGCGCGGTAAAAGTAAGTAAATGAATAAAACCAAGCGTGCTCGCTTCGCCAACCATGCCGGCAATTCCTACCGGTCCGGCGATGCCTGATAGGTCTGCGTTCCCACGGACAAGATCCGTCATAAGCTCAAAGAGGCCTGTCGCGATGGCGACCGTCAGATGCGATGTGGTACGCAAACCCTCCCAGAGCGCGTCTGGCAGAGAATATTTCGCGATACCAAGAACACTCATGGTAATACCGATTGCCTGCTTCCCTTCCACAATTCCCGCTTCTGGTACAGCTTCGGCAAACGCAGGCGCACCATCACCACGCCGATAAAGCACTCCCAATGCATTATTTCCGTGTGAAGCTATAAAATCCTGCGCCATGACGACTTCTTTTATGTCCTGTATGCCATCTCCATTTGACGAAAACGCAAGAATTTCGTCGCCGGCGCGTAGCCCACTCTCTGCTGCCGGCGAGCCCGGAAGCACGGATGTGATAGTGAGCACCGGCTCTCCCACAAACGCTTCGCGCGCTACTGTTTCCGTGGAGGCGGGCAGGCCGGACATAAAACCTGCCGAAAGCAGAATCCACGCGAAAAGCCAGTTAAAAGAAACACCAGCGACAATAATTGCCGCCTGCACTGCTTTTGGTTGCACCATAAAGCTCCGTGGACGGTCCTCGGGCGGGATATCCTCTTCCGCATTCTCACCGACAATTTTTACAAATCCGCCAAACGGTATCAAGTTTAGCGTATATTCAGTCTCACCTATTTTCTTACCTAATATTTTCGGTGGAAAACCAAGCCCAAATTCAGGAACTTTGACGCCAGCTTTCTTCGCAACCAAAAAATGCCCGAGTTCGTGGACCAAAATAAGAAGTGCGAGAATAAGAATAAAAATAATGATAGTCATAGAAACAATGGCGCGTATCAGGATTTTATGTCCTTTTCCTTAATACAACTTAAATCCTCAAGAGCAGTATTTGCTTCATCGGTAAGTTTTTGCAGTTCGTCTTTAGCGCGAAATTTTTCATCCTCGGAGAGCGCGCCGCCTTTTTCCTTCGCCTGAATATCTTCCCATGTTTCCTCTCGTTCTTTCTTCACCGAGATGCGCGCTTCCTCAAGCTTACGCTTCACTATTTTGAGAAGCATCTCACGGTTTTCTGCGGTCAATTCCGGAAACGATACACGCACCCCTTGATCGTCGCTTGAAACACCGACGCCAAGATCGCCGTGCCGTATCGCCTGCTCTATATCTTTGATCTGCCCCTTATCCCACGGAATAACACGCAAGGTTCGCGCATCATCCGTGGAAATACTTGCTACATGATGTACTGGCATTTTTGAGCCGTATGACTCCACAAAAATTTTATCAAGAATTACCGGTGTTGCGCGACCGGTGTGTATCCCGGCATACTCAATTTTAAGCCAGCCGGCTATTTCCCCTGTCCTTGATTTGAATCGTGAGAAATCGTATGCCATTACCGCACAGTATACCACAGAAGTTGCTTTTGGAATAATTTTCACATAATATTTTGGGCAGATGATATTTGTCATGTTTGTTATATTGAGCCGGTCATTCAAAATAAAAAGGAGGAATAAATGTGCGGAATATTTGGTGTTTGGCGTCAGGATGCCGCAAAAGTGCTCTTTGACGGAATGTACGCAATACAACAGCGCGGAAAAGAATCCGCCGGTGCGGCAATCCTCACAGAAAACGGTATCAGATGTTTCAAAAGCATGGGATTCGTGAATGATTTATTCAAAAAACATCCGGAGATACGCCATACACGCGCGGACGCTGCAATTGGGCATATCCGGTATTCAACGAGCGGCAAGAGCACGCTTGAAAATGCTCAACCGGTATTCGGATATACGAAATTCGGTCCACTTGCCATCGTGCATAACGGTACGCTGACGAACGAAAAAGAACTGCGCGCGCACTTACTTAAAAAAGGAGCCGTATTCCAAGCTGCGTTTGACAGCGAACTTTTCCTCCACCTGATAGCGCATTCCGAGAAAAAAACGCTACACCAAGCGATAGCTGACGCGCTTGAACATGTTTCGTCTGCATATTCCCTTTTGATACTTTCAAAAGACGCGCTCTATGCCGTTCGCGACCCGTACGGATTCTGGGGACTCTCCATCGGTTCATTTGGCTACAATAAAGGGTATGTGTTTGCTTCAGAAACGGTAGCAATAGATAACATTGGGGCTCAATTCCAGTGCGAAGTACCGGTAGGTTCAATCGCCAGTATTTCAGATACGGCAACAATTCGGTTTGAGTATCATAACGAAGCGCTGTCGCGGGCTCCCGGGAAAAGAAACACAAGATGCTCGTTTGATATTTTATATCTCTCAAATCCCGCGTCACGGAATACAGACAGTAACTTTTCCGTATATCACATACGCGAACGGTTAGGTAGATTCCTCGCGGAAACTTTCAAACGCCGCGCCATTCCTGTTGATATCGTCGTACCGGTTCCAGACTCGGGGAATATCGCGGCGCTCGGCTTTCATCAAGCATCCGGCATCCCGCTGGAATACGGACTCATTCGCGGACACTACACCACACGGACATTCATTGAGCCGGAACAGGAAAAAAGAGCGGCCGGAGTACGCATGAAGTTTGACCCTGTGATAGATATTGTGCGCGGCAAACGGGTCGCGCTTGTTGACGATTCACTTGTCAGAAGCACAACCTCACGAAAGCTTGTGTCTATGCTTAAGCATTGCGGCACACAAGAGGTGCATGTTTTGATTGCGTCTCCACCTGTTAGATACCCCTGTCCATACGGCATTGATATGAAAAGCGTCGACGAGCTCATAGCATCGCGGAAATCAACTGAAGAAATCCGACAAGAGATTGACGCCGATTCCCTGACATATCTTCCGTCTAACTGCTTTAAAAACTCATTCGGAAACGACAACCACTGTAGCGCATGTTTTGATTGCGGATAACGCTTCAAATATTTTTCACAACACCCCGCTCTTGTAGCGGGGTGTTTTTATGTCTGTATGTATGGCGCGACAATCGCTATATGCTCAAGCACAAGCTTCAGCGATGGCGAACGACCGCGCAAGTGTCCACGACAATTCCCGATTTCATTCACGATAAAACAATAGTCGCCAAGCGAAATGTGTTCTCTGGCACGCGCCTCGTGAAGCTCTTCTTCAATCGTATTCAACAGCGCAATCGCTGAATCCTGGTCTTTCGCGTCAATGATTTTCCTTACAGCTATTAGCCGTTCTGGAATATCACGAAGAAGAAAGCCTGCCCATAGATCATGTGCTTCGCCGCGTTCATTAATAAGTAGTACGCGCGAAAGAAGCGTAGGTATAAGCGAGACCGCGCGTGATACAAGGAAGAAAAAAAGCGTCTCGCGCGCGGGCTCTTCCAAGAGCTTGAGTAGCGCGTTCTGCGCTTCGGTTGTCATGATTTTTGCGGTAATAACAAATACTTTAAGCTGCCCAATGGGACGCTCTGCCGCAATCTCTTTCACCCGACGCGCTTCATCAATCCCAAACACTTCATATGCAAACTCAATGTGGTCAGGATTCCCCCGTGTCCGAAATCCAAGTGTCTCATTTAAGAACCGAAGAAGATTTTCACGCGCCGCTTCACCGCCAAGCACAATGTACGCATGGTGCAACGAACCATGATTTTCGTATGTTTTTTGAAGTGCTTCCATATGATAATGATAATCAACGCGGAGCGCGAAATTACTCTTTATATATTTCTTATCATACACTGACGCGCCGTCTATTACGAACCGCGTTTTGAAAGAATACTTTTTTTATAGACATCAAGATGATTCAGCGCCACGCCTGTTCCCTTCGCCACGCAATAAAGGGCATCATCGGCACGGTGTGCCTTCACACCGGTACGACGGTAAATAAGCTCCGGGAGATTCCGTAAAAGCGATGAACCTCCTGTCATAATAATGCCTCGGTCAATAATGTCGGACGCAAGTTCAGGAGGTGTCTCGTGAAGTACTGTCTTGACTGCACCGACAATTTCACGAAGCTCATTTTCAAGCGCTTTAACGATTTCATTCGTACCAATATCAGTAGACCGCGGAAGGCCGGATATCAAATCACGCCCTTTCACGGAACAAGTGAGCGCTTCCTCAAGCGGGAGCGCGGAACCTATCTTTATCTTCACCTCTTCAGCTGTTTTGTCGCCAATGGCCAGATTAAATGTACGCTTCACATAGTCCACAATCGCGCGGTCTATTTTTGTACCTGCGCATTTCACCGATGTGGAAAAAACAATACCGCCAAGCGAAATAACGGCAACATCTGTGGTGCCTCCGCCGATATCCACAATCATGTGTCCGTATGGTTCATGAATAGGAATACCAGCGCCAATGGCGGCAAGAATCGGCTCTTTTACCACATAAGCGTTTTTCGCGCCCGCCTTGAGCGCCGCTTCCACTACCGCGCGTCGCTCTGTTGAGGTGACGCCGGCAGGTACTGATATCATGACTTCCGGGCGGAAAATATTCCATTTGCCAAGAGCTTTCCCAATGTAGTAGCGAAGCATCACTTCAGTAACGCGATAATCGGCAATCACGCCATCTTTCATCGGCCGATACGCGATGATATTGTCCGGCGTCCGCCCAATCATCACTTTTGCCTCAAGTCCAACCGCAAGTACGGTATTTCCATCTTTTGTGAGAGCGACAACAGACGGCTCGTTTAACACGACACCTTTATTCGGTACAAACACGAGCGTATTTGCCGTGCCGAGGTCAATGCCTAGTTTTGGAGAAAAATAAAACATATAAATTAGCGAGTTTCCGCCATACCAACATCATCCATGCGCACAATGTTAGCACCTATACCGCGTAGACGCTCTTCAACCTGCTCGTAACCACGGTCAACATGGTACGCATTATGAATAACAGAACGACCGTTTGCAATAATCCCCGCAATAATGTAGGCAAGCCCAGCGCGTAGATCCGGACTTTCAAGCGTCTTACCAACAAGTTTCGTAGGGCCTTTTACAAGCACCCGATGCGGATCCATCATACGGATACTCGCGCCCATCCTGTTTAATTCATGCACATAATTGAGCCGACCTTCAAAGATGGTCTCAAAGACAGCCGCGTCACCTGCCGCCTGCGTAAGAAACACAACTGCTGGCGCCTGCAAATCAGTAGGAAAACCAGGATATTCATGGGTCTTGATATTCACGCTTCGGTACGGCACTCTACTTTTTTTCGCAGATATGACGATGTTTCGTTTACCGATTGAGAGTGGCACGCCAGCATCTGAAAGAAAAGCGATTATAGAATCGAGATGCGACGGCTCGCAACCAGCAATTGTCACATCTCTACCAGCGAGCGCGGCAAGTATAAGAAAACAACCGGCTTCTATACGGTCAGGCATAATTTCGTACCGCGGTGCTTTACACGCGAGAAGTCCGCCACCGCGAATCACGAGTGTGTGTGTTCCAATGCCTTCTATCCGCGCTCCCGATGCCTCCAAAAATCTTAGAAGTGCGGTGATTTCCGGCTCAACGGCGGCATTCTTGAGTATGGTAGTACCGCGCGCAAGAAGTGCCGCAAGTGCAAATGTCTCGGTGGCGGTAACGCTCTGCACACGAAAATAAATCATCGCGCCACGAAGACCGCCTTTTGGCGCAGAAATATAATAATGCCTCTTATTTACTTTTACAGATGCTCCCATTGCGCGATACCCATCAAGGAAAATATCTATTGGCCTCTCCCCGATAACGCATCCGCCCGGATGCGGAAATGACACCGAACCGAAACGCGCGAGTATCGGTCCTGTAAAAAGAATAGACGCACGCATCCGCTTTGCGATATCTTCAGGAAGAACAGGATTGATGATTTTCGGAACGGTAAAGGTATAGGTTCTCTCTTGCGCTGTCGTTTCAACACCAAGGGCCGCGAAAAGTTCTTCGGTCCGGCGCAGGTCTTCTAGAAGCGGAGTGTGTGCGAGAGAAAGCGGTTCCCGAAATATAAACGGCGCCGCAAGAGCTGGTGCCAACGCGTTTTTTGAACCATTAACCCTTATAGTACCTGAAAGTAATTTTCTGCCGCCAAGGCCAGACACGATGAAAGAGCTTGTCATACGGGATATTCTAACGGCTTAAGCACAAAAAGCCAAGAACGCACGGTTGCGGATGATGCCTGTAATACCGGCTTTATTTTTCATGTCATATGTTAGTATGATTTAACTATGGCATCCATTACTATCGCCCATGTTATCCCAATAACAAAAGGCATCGGAAAAGAGCGGCTGTCTTATTTTACGAGCCAGCCAATCGCCCCCGGAATGCTCGCGATGGTGCCGCTTCGAAACCGCGTCATACCGGCAATTATCATACAATGCGAGACCGCCTCGGACATAAAATCATCACTCCGCTCAAGCGATATCGGAATGAAAAAAATCATTTCGGTAAGAGAAGGATACTTCTTCCTGCCGGCATTTTTGCGCGCGCTTGAAAAAATATCCGACTATCACGCGAGCACAACCGGCACAGTGCTTGAATCACTCTCCATAAACGCTATTTTAAGTGCCGCGGCAAGTATAAAAGAATCAGCAGGTATCATTCGCGAACATAATGGTGATGCAGACGAGGCAGTGGCACACGAAGGGCTCGTCTTTCAAGCGCCCGACAAAGAACGCGTCGCGTCGTATAAAAGCACCATCCGCGAAACATTCGCAAAAAATGAATCCGTATTTTTCTGCGTGCCGGAAATACGCGACACAGAACGCATGGCTACGCTACTTGAGAAAGGTATCAGCGGATACACATTTGTTTTTCACAGCAAATTGAGCAGTAAAGAGATTGTCAGACGCTGGAATTTGGCACTTGCAACGAACCATCCGGTGCTCATAATCGCAACACCATCTTTCATCAGTATTCCACGAAAAGATATCGGCACGATTATTATGGACAAGGAAGGTTCATCTTCATACAAACAGGAGCGACGCCCATTTCTTGATTTCCGTACAGCGCTTCAGTTCTACGCAAAAGAGCTGCGCGCAATCTTTCTCTATGGAGATACACTCCTAAGGCCGGAGACGATAAGCAAATACAAAACTGGTGCGTACGCGTCATTTTTACCACTTCAATTTCGCCTGCTTTCTACAGCCGAACAACTGCTTTCAGACATGACGCGCCCGCCTGCCATCGCGGGTGGTAGAAAAGAGTTTGAGCTCTTAAGCGCGGAGGCAAAAGCACTCATCGCCAATACAAAAAACACAAACGACAAGATATTTGTGTTCGCAGCCCGCCGTGGCACATATACCCTAACTTCCTGCAATGATTGTGGTCGCGCAGTTCTCTGCCACTCCTGTAAAACACCACTGGTTATTCATACGAAAAATAAACAACAAATATTCCTCTGTCACAAATGCGGCTATATGGAGCCGGCGCGTGACCAATGCGCCTCATGTTTCGGCTGGCGGCTTGCACCGTTGGGTATTGGTGCGGAGCGTGTAGCGGATGAAATTTCAAAAATCGCGCATGAGAGGCCGATTATTGCCGTTACAAAAGATACCGCCACGACAAAAGAAACTGAAGCACGCGTCAGAAAATTTCTAGACACACCGGGCGCAATATTGGTCGGCACCGAACGAGCGATCGCGGCACTTCCTGCCGCCATTGAACATGTGGTCGTCATATCGCTTGATTCCATGTTTGCCATTCCCGATTTTCGCATCAACGAACGGGTCTTCCGGCTCCTTCTAGCACTCCGAGAACATGCGAGCGAAACATTCATAATCCAGACGCGCCGAGCCGAGGACCAGCTCTTCCAATATGCACTGAAGGGAGACCTAATGTCTTTTTACAAGCACGAACTAGCAGAACGAAAAAAGTTTGGCTATCCGCCTGCCGGTATTTTGATAAAGATATCGGCAACCGGCACTGAAGCGCGCGCGAGGCAAGAGATGGAAACAGTACGCAACTTTCTTGATGAATATCAAATGATTGTTTTTCCGGCATTCATGCCACGCGCGCGTGGCGCTTTTACAATGCACGGAATACTCAAAATAGCGCCTGAGCATTGGCCGGATTCGGCGCTTTTGCATAAACTCAGGCGTCTCCCGCCCGCACTATCTATTGACATATCCCCCAAACATTTGTTATAATAATTTTGTGTACGACTTTTATTAACGAGTAAAAATATAAAATCACTCAAGATTGTTACCAAAAGAAAGGGCAATGGATGCGAAAAAATTTCAGAAAAAAACCATCATTTAAATCAATCAAGGCAAAAAAATTGCGAAAATTGAGGGAACGAGAACGGTGCTATGCCGACATCAACAAAGAAATAGACGCCGTACACGGAGAGCAAACTTATTTAAGCGCGGACAGAACCACCTGTGGGAGATGCGATTCACGCAATCTGGAAGTTAAATATTTAGACAATTCTTCAGACACAGGAGAAGTCGTCTGCGTTGACTGCGGTACTTATATCCGCAGTTATGAATTGGGCTAACCACCCACACTATCGTCGCCCCCACGGAAATCCGTGGGGGCTTTTTTAATGCCGGTATTTGCCATAATTAAGAGTGCATTATATAATTTTTATATGGTTGAAATACTCCAAAAAGACAATCCGCGCCTGCGTGGACAGGCAAAAGCGGTTCCTATCAAAGATATCGGTACGAAAAAAATCGTGCAGATTATCGCAGATATGAAAAACGCTATGTATGCCGAGAAAGACGGTATTGCTATAGCCGCCCCGCAGATCGGAGTACCGCTTCAGATTTTTGTGGTCTCCGGACGCTTGTTTTATTTAAATAAAGAAGACCGCGGTGAAAACCCTGAAAAAGAAAAAGAGTATCGCACGCGCGATATGGTATTCATTAATCCTATGATTACGAAACATTCGCGTAAAAAAAAGACTGAAATTGAGGGGTGCCTATCGGTGCGTTGGCTCTATGGAAAAACATTGCGGTACACGCAGGTCACACTCCGTGCTCACGATGAACACGGCACGCTGATTGAGCGCGGCGCCAGCGGTCTGCTTGCACAAATATTTCAACACGAGACAGACCACCTGCACGGCATTTTATTTACAGACCACGCGAAAGACATTGAGGAAATGCATCCTGATGTGCATGTAAAGTAAAATATACTCACCCATATCTTATGGCATTACTTAAATACGCAACACAAAAAAACAGCATGCCGGATATTGTATTTTTCGGCACTTCACAATTTGCCGTCGGCGTGCTGGATGCACTTGCGCAACAAGATATCATACCAAAACTTATCATCACCACCCCCACCCAGCCAAGTGGCCGACAGTTGAAACAAACACCCCCGCCGGTATACGAATGGGCAAAAGAACACAACATTACCGTCTACCAGCCGGAGCATATGTCGGACCCTGTGTTTCTCCATTGTTTAGACGGCCATACACGCAATGATTATTCGTTTCAAGAATTAAGCAAAACGGCATGGGATATTTTCATCGTATCTGATTACGGTAAAATCATTCCCAAAGAGCTCTTGACCATTCCGAAACACGGGATTGTGAATATTCATCCATCACTACTGCCGAAATTCCGTGGTGCAAATCCGATACGAGCGGCCATCCTTGAAGAAACCGAAACAGGTGTAACTATCATTCAGATGGACGAAAAAATTGACCACGGCGACATTCTCACCCGGAAAAAACTTGATATCCCATCCATCATAATTCCGTATGAAATTCTGGAAGAAAAGCTCGCGGCGCTTAGCGGAAAACTGCTCGCTGACATTCTGCCGACAATACTTAGTAAAGATATAGAGAGCATTCCACAAGAGCACAACAGCGCGACATACACAAAAAAAACAGAAAAAGATGACGGGTTCATAAACCTTTCGGATGACCCTGAAAAAAACTATCGCAAATATTGCGCATACCACTCATGGCCACGAACATACTTTTATACTTACAAAGGAGACGCACAAATTCGCGTGATTATTTCTGATGCCGCGCTGGAAAATTACCAGTTTATCATCAAAAAAGTAATCCCCGATGGGCGTAGGGAAATGGATTGGGATTCTTTTGTAAACGGCTACGGCGAACCAAAATAATCGTGGGCTTCGTGCTACATATCTATATCTGCCAAAACCTCTCCCAACTACTCAATAATAATCTTGTGTACAATCACATCTTGTATCGGATGTGCGTTTGCATTCGTCGCCACACTCTCTATTTTATCTACTACCTCCATACCGCGTGTGACGCGCCCGAATACTGTATGTTTACCGTCAAGCCAAGGTGCCTCACCGACAGTTACAATGAAAAATTGGCTTCCATTCGTATTCGGACCGCCGTTAGCCATCGCAAGTACACCACGGACAATTTTTTCATCATTTATTTCATCGTCAAAAGTGTACCCCGGTCCGCCAGTCCCGTGTAGAGACCAATCTGGAAGCATAGAAACCGGATCACCGCCCTGTATCATAAAATCTTTTATTACGCGGTGAAATAGCGTTCCATCGTAAAAACCGCTTTCTGCGAGTTTAATGAAGTTGGCGACTGTGAGTGGCGCTTTATCTTTTAAGAGTTTAATTTCAAAATTGCCAAAATTCGTCTGGAAAATGGCTTTCTCGGCAATATTTATTTTTGCCGCGATATCTTTTGAAAGATTTTTTTCACTGTTTTTTGACACATTAGTGAATGCATACCCAAGCCAGAAAACGGCGACGAGTATAAATATAATTAAGAGATAAAACCCTGGTCCGATATTAGTTTTTTGATTACCCATACAAAATTTATTCCCCGCTACGAAATCCGCGGAGCAATCTTTTAATCATACCCCCGCCCTTTTTCTCGAGCGTCTTATGTTTATTTTTCCGAGAGCGGAGCTCGCGTGCCATCGCATCCTTCGCGCCGTCTATCGCCGCGTACAAATCTTCTCCGGTATATTCAGCCCGCAAATTATCGCCAGCTAAAT
>PCTL01000010.1:0-3742 GCA_002771515.1 Candidatus Lloydbacteria bacterium CG22_combo_CG10-13_8_21_14_all_47_15
CTCCCATATGAACAACCAGCCCTTCGTACCTCTAAATATGTTGAATTGTCTCATGACTCCGCTTTGTTATGGAGTCTCAAATGTTTCTGAACTTATGCAATAGATGTAGACTGTCAAAACACCGAACTCACTTTTTTTGCGATATGCCCCAACTCCTCTTGGGGGAGTAACAACAACCTTTTGAAACTTTTCTCTGTTGTAACACTTCCTCAGAAAGTACCACTTTATTTCTTCCTTTTATAAGAACGATTTTCAGATCTGTTCAGAAAACAAAACCACATCAAAGAAAGCCCCCCAGAAAGGTTTAACCTTTCTGGGGGGCTTTCTGGAGAAGAAACTATAAGAAACCAGGACATCCGATACCTTAACCGATGTCTTAATACTGTCCTATAAATGCAAAAAACCATTTACTCTATTTTTATACATTATTCTTGTTTTTCAGCGCAAGAAATAGCGCGGCACCCATCGCACCAATACTGTTAAACACTAAATCGAGTGCGGTGTTAAAGTATCCACCCACTCCTGTCTCGGGAAACGTTACCACTGCAATAAATTCTACAATTTCATTTATGGAGCCCAGCCCCATCCCCACAAGCGCCGCGGCTACATATAGGAGAGTTTTACTCGCACTTGGCGCCCATCTCGGCGCCATCAAGTGATGCGCGACAAGCGTTGCCACACCGAACCCAAACGCATGCACCACTTGATCAAACTTTAAAATCGTAAATTCCCCATTTCCTGCAATATCAATAAGTTTGTAGCTATATAGAACGCCATCGCCAATGGGAACACCGCCCCCTGCCATATGCAAAAGTCCCCAGATTGAAAGACCCCAGAGAATGAGAGGTGTGAAATGCGTTTTGTGTACAGTAAAAAGGATGAGTAATAAGAAAATGAGAAGAACCGCAATGTACCAAAGGAACTCAAAATCTTTTATTGAAATGTAATAGAGAGAAAACGGTACTATATATGCAAGGGAGAAAAATAGTACAGCCAACTGACTGCGAGAAAGAGACATGTGTATAGTGTATCACGCACATATCCAATAAGAGGTAAAATAAACAATTATCAGTTAGCATGCAAAAAATGAACGCAATTTACAGTATTGCTCCTATTATTGTTTTCGTCATCGGTATTATGATGGTCGCGAAGCACTATAAAAAGGGCTGGAGTCAAAGCGAAACTTTAAGTGGTCTCGCATTCATACTCATTTCACTGCCAAGTGTTTTGTCTATGCTTGGCTTGTATTAGAGTTTTTGATTTTGGACAAAACCCGTCCCATATATGGGACGGGTTTTGTGTTGTGGCGCGATCGAAGGGACTTGAACCCTCAACCTCTCCCGTGACAGGGGAGTGCTCTAACCAAATTGAGCTACGACCGCATGTATAATAGACGACGCGATTCTACCAAAAAAAATACACGATGTCTTGTGCCGGGGGCGGGCTACGATCCCGCGACCTCTGCTTTATGAGTGCAGTGCTACTACCAACTGAGCTACCCCGGCTGTTTACTGTCATCACACGATAGCATTTTATTACTATTTCTCAACACAAAAACCGCCATGGGGCGGTTTTTGTGTATCTTGTTGCGGGGGCTGGACGCTTCGCTATCTCACTCTTTGAAAACCCACGGTTTTCCAACGTCCGCCTTTGGCGGACTGCCTTCCTCCACGGGGAATCTTTTACTGAATTAGTCCCCCGGACTACCTTCAGCCCACTCCCCCTTCCTGTTCGATTCCAGTCCATAAAATTAACAAAGACTGCGTTCATGCAGTCTTTGTTAATCTTGTTGCGGGGGCTGGAATCGAACCAGCGTCTCGAGGTTATGCATACCATCTACAGCTTTAACTGCTTCACCAAAATGAATTTGTGGTCTGGACTATACCTTCACCCTTTCTAAAAATAGATGTCGGGTGTCTGCCGTCTAGTCTCTACACCTGCCTGCGCCGAGGCTTCGGCAGGCAGGCCTTCTCAACTTTTTCAAACGAGTTTGGCTTGCTTGCGATCCGAAGCTTTAGCGGAGGATTGGCTCGGTATTGCCAATCCGCTTTTGCGGATAAGGTTTCACCGAATTTGACAGAGTATCCTACAAACATTCCTATTTGCAGAGCCCTTCTGAGCCTCGCGAGGTACCTCTCCTCCACCCCGCTACCATTTACAATAATACATGAAAGAAAAGAGCACGCAAGTAAAACTACTGTTGTTAGGTTATTGCCTGTATAATATAATAACTCTATGGTAAAAATACTAGAGCGAGAAAAAGCTAAAAGATTGCGCGCCGAAGGCACTAGTATAGGTGAAATTGCTAAAATGCTTTTAGTAAGCAAAAGTACCGTTAGTTATTGGTGCAGAAATATTTCTCTAACCCAAAAACAAATAATCAAGCTCTCGAATCGTAGCAAAAGTGCGGGAACCGCAGCGCTTATGCGAGCATCCGAACGAAAGCGTGCGGAGCGAATTAAATTGACAAAAGAGTCTACGAAAGCCGGGGCGAGAGCCGTAGGTAAATTGAGTAATAGAGACATATTCATGCTCGGCCTAGCTTTATATTGGGGAGAAGGATATAAAAGCGGTAATGAAGAGTTTGGATTCACGAACAGTGACCGTAATATAATTTGTTTGTACGTGGTATGGCTTGAAAAAGTGTATCGTGTGAATAAAAAAGATTTGATTTTAAGAATAAGTATAAACTCACTGCATAAAAATAGAGTATCGGATGTAATCCGATACTGGTCAAAAATTCTAAATGTTCCACGAAGCCAATTCACGAAAACAAGCTTAATAAAAACAGAGACAAAAAAACGTTACACAAATATGAATGAACATTTCGGAACATTGCGTGTGAAAGTAAGAAGAGGCACTTCTTTGAGACGCCAGGTACTTGGCTCTATAGAGGAAGTAGCTAGACAAGCTCTTAAATAATCTCAAATAAAATGAAACTCTCTAAATACCCGTTCATATAATTCAATTATTCTTCTTACTTCTCTTTGATTCAATTCGTATCTGCTTCCCTCGTGTGCAATTCTGTTGCGTGCCTTGTGCGCCTCCCACGCGTCATCAATAGTATTGAAATCGCTCAATTCCACTTGCTTCATTTTATCTGCCATCGTATCTCCAGTGTACCCTTGAACATCCAGAAGTTCGTCAAGCATTACGTCCGCTTCTATAATTGAAAGTCTCCAATCGTTAGGGTTTGTCGACTGAGATTGATCGACAATTTTATGCCACGTCATTTGCGCTTTTGTTATATTCCCGCCTAAAACGGGTCCCCTCGATTCTTTCAATTCAATTTTTTCCCGTTTTCTAATCTGGACCACACGTATAGCCGAATACAATAGGCCCATGGCAAGAATAAGCGACGTGAAAATAGAAATTGGAACAAACACGCTCCAAAGAGAAAAGAGACTGCCCTCCTCCGAGTATGGAAAATCTGACAGATATGAAGACGATTCGTCTTCATCGTTTAATTCTATTCTAGGGTTGCCTTGTGTATCCTCGCTGGAGGTTAAAACTACAGTTGGAGCAGAAGTGGCAACATTGCCATCGCCCGCGGGTGTACCTCCGGAGATAACGTCAACTGTTGCGGGTATCCATTGAAATACAATTTCTGAGGCGAGCGGTACGTTCACCACTAAAACAAAAAGAAGTATTAATATTATAAACAATATTCCTGAATTGTTATCTCCTGATCCACCTTCATCGGCCATAACAAAATTGTACCACTGTGTAATATATTTGGTTC
>PCTL01000010.1:3852-4712 GCA_002771515.1 Candidatus Lloydbacteria bacterium CG22_combo_CG10-13_8_21_14_all_47_15
TAAACAATGTATCCTCATCACCGTGTTTAGTAACAATTTGAAAGCCAACTGGAAGCTTACTTCCTTCATGCTCTACAGTCCCTGAAGGAACAGACAGGCCAGGTGCACCAGCTAAATTTACCGGTACGGTAAATATATCTGCTACATACATGGAAAGAGGATCTTCTGTTTTTTCTCCTATTTTAAAGGCGGGCGTCGGAGTCGTTGGCATTGCAATAGCGTCGACGTCCTCGAAAACGCGATTCAGTTCTTCTCGTATCAAAGCCCTAACTGCGATTGCTTTGCGATAATATGCATCAACATATCCAGAAGAAAGTACAAATGTTCCAAGCAGAATTCTCCGGCGAACTTCCGCGCCAAACCCCTCCCGTCTCGTCTTTTCGTTTACCTCTATAGTGTCTTCGCCGTTTACCGAGAGGCCGTACCGGATCCCATCAAACCTAGCAAGGTTAGTAGAGGCCTCAGCTGGCATCACGATGTAGTAAACACCCAGTGCATATTTAAAGTTTTCCAGTGTAATATCTTTTATTACATATCCTTTTTCCTCCAATTCTTTTAGCGTCGTTTCAAAATTGTCGAGTACGCCCTTGTCCAACCCCTCTTTTAGAAAATGTCTCGGCACACCGATTATTTTTCCATTTCTTTTATCTCCCTCAAAAAAATTTTCTGGGAGTGAAGTACTGTCTTTTGGATCGTGCCCCTTTATGGCATCAAAAAGTATTCGAGCTTCCTCGGATGTCTTAGCAAATGACCCAATTTGGTCAAGCGATGAACCCATAGCAATTAGGCCAGAGCGCGATACCGTACCATATGTCGGTTTCATTCCGACAACGCCACAAAATGCAGCAGGCTGACGTATT
>PCTL01000011.1:0-3057 GCA_002771515.1 Candidatus Lloydbacteria bacterium CG22_combo_CG10-13_8_21_14_all_47_15
GCGTCTATTATCGTAATGATTACCTATGGCGAAACGGCGTTTCTCTTGACCGGAGATGCGCCGAGAAGCGTAGAACGGTATCTCGCATCGCTTTATGGCGCTTCTTTGGGCGCTGATGTGCTAAAAGCGGGGCATCATGGCTCGCGCACTTCCACAGACGAGCTTTTTTTAGGATATGCCGCGCCTAGTTATGCGGTGATTTCCGCTGGAAAAGACAACAGATATGGCCACCCGCACACAGAAGTACTGGAACTTTTGGAACGGTTCGGGGCAGAAATCATTCAGACAAGTGAATCCGGCACAGTGATTTTTAAAAGTGATGGAAAAAGAGTTGAGAGACATCCATAATTATAGCGATGCTCTAAATTTATAAGAGATAAAATCTTTCGTTTTATTTATCCACATGAAGCATTGAAACATTTGTCAATAAAGCTGGTATAATTATCTGTAGTTCTATATAGTAAATCGCTCAATTAGCAACATCTATTATACGATTATCAAAAAGGTAATATAATTAGTTTATGGAAGAAGAAATAAAACAAGAAGATAGCTCTACAATGCAGGCTCCGGCTTCTTCTGACAGCAGTACTCCTCCTGTTAAGAAGTTGGAAATTATTATTGTGATTGCGGTCATTCTCTTAGGGGCCGCTTATTATTTCTATTACAAGCAAACCGGACTTTCAGGACCGTTCAGCAAGGGCGGAATTACGCAATCTATTGATAATTTCAATAAGAATAACTTAGATGCCGCGATTAAGAGCGCCGATGGCGTACTCGCGAATAACCCGAACAACATTGAAGCACTGCTTGCAAAATCGGCAAGTTTGGCTCAGAAAGGAAGTCTTAGTTTTCGTGAGGAGGAATTTGGGACCCAAGCGATTGCGGTGACAGAACAAGTGCTTGCCGTTGACAGTACAAATGCGGAAGCGTGGCGCATCAAAGGTTATGCGTATGAAAGCATGGAGCAATATGACCAGGCATTCGCCGCTTACAATAAGGCCATTTTACTTGACCCGCAAAACGCGCTCGCGTATTCAACCAGAGGTCATGCATACTATCTGACAGGCGAATCCGCAAAGGCAAAAGCTGATTATCAAAAGGCACTTTCTCTTGACCCGAATCTTACTCATGCGCTTATAAACATCGGAAGGGTGTTTATAACGGAAGGCAATTATACCGGCGCAATAGCAAACCTCAATAAAGCCGTCCCCCTTGAAAGTAATTTACGGTTTAAGGCGGAGGCAGAGCAACTGCTCGGCACTGCGTATAATGCGCAGGGCGAGTTTGCAACCGCGCGCGCTCATTTCCAGAATGCGCTTGATTACGATGCGACACTTGCTACTGCGTGGGTTGGTTTGGCGAATGCAACATTTTTGTCGTTACCTACGAATATGCCGGACAATCAAGCCGCTCGCGATGATTTTAATCAAAAAGTCGGGAGTATCTTTGCCGCACTGGAGAAAGCAACTCAAATTAATCCGAATCAGACATCGGCATACATTATTACCGGCAGGTTACTCGGCACTCTTGGCTCAACAGACGCCGCGCTTGATGTATTGAAACACGCGCTGACAATTGTAGATACCGATATTACACTTGGTGCGGTTGAGAAAAACCTGGTACGACAGACAATTAATGATGATATTGCATTTATTTCACGCTAATTAAACTAATTATGAATGCATTTAACACTCCATATATGCCAAAAATCGGTTACCAGAGTATTCGTTTAGCATTAATGATGTTGGTTGTTGCGACTATTTCAATCAGCTTTCTCGTTGGATTTGCAGCTTACGCAAACGCTACGAGCTTCACATCTGTAAACTATGGTGAAGATTGTGGCTCTGAGACCTATAGTTTTACGATAGGTAATTACATAGTTGAGGGTTGCGTGGAAGACCCAGACTGGTATGAGGATCATAATAAAAATGTTGAAGAGCATCTTGAGATATATGCAGAAAAAGCAATTGAACAAGGATATACTGGCGAAGTCGGTGTGGCTGTCGGCTGTGTAAATGCACTATTTTTCAATATTTCTCTGCCGCAGTGCTCGGATGGCATAGACAATGATGGCAACGGTTTCAGTGATTACCCAAATGACCCCGGCTGTAGTTCCGCAAGCGATAACAGTGAATCTGGATATGCGCCACAGTGTTCTGACGGTATAGACAACGACGGCAACGGAGTGGTTGATTACCCGGACGATCTTGGTTGCAGCTCTGCAAACGACAATAATGAATCCGGCTGGTTGCCGGAGTGCTCGGACGGAATAGACAACGATGGAAACGGGCTGATTGATTACCCAAATGACCCTGGCTGTAGTTCTGCAAGCGATAACAGTGAATCTGGATATGCGCCACAGTGTTCTGACGGTATAGATAACGATGGCGACGGCTTCATTGATTATCCGAACGACCTTGGTTGTGACTCGGCGCTGGACGATACTGAAGCTGGCGAGCTCTACACGCACTGGAATGTTGGAGCATGGGGCGTATGTAGCGGCTACGACTCGGAAACCGGTCAAAATGGCACACAAACGAGAACCGTAGAGAGCTTTGCAGATGAAGCATGCTGTAACGATTCAGAACCGGCTTCTTCGCGGGAATGTAGTATGCCGCCGGATTACGACCTCTTTGATGTAACTGGTGGTGACCCTAATGATATTACCAATGCATTCAGCATCTATGTAACCTTTATCGGCGACCAGCAGGTTAAGTTCTCATCTCCAGTGCAGATTGGCGTCTCGCCGGTATTTGCAAATCATCCGAACCAGTCAGATGTTAATTTTTCGGTCACTGGTGTCAGCCCAGCCTTACCTGCAGACACGGAATACTTTTTCACACCGCAGACAATTACGCCCGCAGGATACCTCACAGGAACCGAATTTAAGGCAAAAGTGCAACGAACATCGGCAGGCGTGTACTCTATAGGTATTCAGGCGGAGAGTGGCGGTATCGTCAAGAATGGCACAATATTTCTGAATGTGAGTGTTGTGAACCCATCGTTCCAGGAAATTTAGAACTCTTGATATACTGGAATATTAGAACAAAACCGTCT
>PCTL01000011.1:3066-6416 GCA_002771515.1 Candidatus Lloydbacteria bacterium CG22_combo_CG10-13_8_21_14_all_47_15
TATTGACGCGGACAACTATTTCGGTAAGAGTGATACATGGGCATTCTTTTTACATATATCACATAAAGGAGAACGAAATGACGAATCTTTGGAGCCGAATATTGTTTGTATGCGGTATTGGCGTCATCGGCATCAGTTCGCCTGCGTATGCGATTATAGATTTTTCAGAGGTGTCAAAGCAGGTGCGCGGGTCTATTGGTGTTGTTGAAACTCTATTTTTTGATGAACAAGGTCACCATAACATTACTTATACCGGTACCGGATTTATCATAAGTCGGAACGGTTATGTTCTTACTAACCACCATGTCATATCAAGCCAAGGCGGGCAATTATCAAAAATCATCCGTATTACATTCTGGAAAGATGGCACAGGAAATATGCCGGATACATACTCCGCGCGCCTTCTCGGTGTGGATAAAGTGCTTGATATCGCGCTTTTGAAAATAGATTCAAATTCAATTTTTGAACCGCTGACGCTTGGCGATTCATCTGCGCTGACGCTTGGTGAGATTGTCGGAGTGTACGGGTATGGTAAAGAAGGGGGTGTTGTACGCAAAGGTCTTTCTTTCACCGAAGGATATCTTCATAGCCGCCGCATCGCGCTTCTCGCGATGCCGTTTGTCCAACATCTTTCATTCCACTCTCTCATTTACAGTGGCGCGTCAGGCGGACCCGTGATCAATACGCGCGGTGAGGTCGTGGCGGTCGTTGCACAAACAAAACAGGCGGTTGACAATGGAGCTTCTCTTGGCGTTATTGCCGCTATCCCGATAAATGATGTGCAGGTTGAAGTTCTGAAACATGGGTCGCTCAACACCGGAATGCTTGATATCAGTTGGGTGGTTGTACAGTCTGCCGAGATTAGGTATTGGCGCGAAAGATTTCGCATAGAATATCCGTTTGCGGCGCGAGTATTAGATCCTCGGAATACGAAATTTAAGATGAATGATCTCATTATTGCGTTTGGTGGAATTAAAGTTACTTCGGCGCAGGAGCTTGAGCATTTGGTCCGTACGCATCAGGACCAAACTGTGATTTTTAATGTAATTCGCGGCGAAGAGGTGCTGAATTTGTCAATTTTTATCAATCATAGTGATGAGGTAGCGCACAGAAGTCCGTAGAAACGCATTCCACACCCTCGCCATTTCAGGCGAGGGTGTTTATTATTGCTGTTGTATTTTCATATGGCAAGTGGCATCCTTGAGAAGGAATACTTTAGCGTCTCTTCACAAGGAGAATACAGATGAAGTCCTTTTACAGACTCTGTGCATACGCGGTTTTTTACGCTGTTTTCGGATTAGGCGCATCCATTGCGAGTGCGGATGATTATTCTGGCGTGTATAACATTGTCGCGCCGTCGGTGTGCGATGTATATGTTAATGAGCGGTCCAACGGTTCATGTTTTGTGATTGATGCCCGTGGGTTTGTTATCACAAATTTTCATGTGGTTGATGAAGGTCTTACGAACAATTCAGGCTTCAGCGTCGGCTTCAAAGGCAAAAGCGGTGAACGGCGTTATGGTGTTGAGTCTGTAATGCAGATTCACCATGATCTGGCACTTATGAAGCTCCTGCCGAAAAACGGAGAACTTTTTGTGCCGCTTATTATCGCCGATTCGCGCGCGGTGCGCGCGGCTGAGCCCGTTTTTGTGTTGGGATACCCGATGGGATTTCCGGACGACAAAGTATCTGTTACAAAAGGCGTCGTGTCTTATCTCTATAATATCCCGAAAAACCAGAATGATCCGCTTGAATTCAATAATTATTTTTGGATTGACGGTCTGGTAAGCCCTGGCAACTCTGGCGGACCTATGGTCAATAAAAAAGGCGAGGTGATTGCAATTACAACCATGATGTCGCTGATAGTTCCGAATGCTTTCAATGTTTATGGACCCGGTATCGGTATGCCGTCTGAAGTGCTTGACAGTGCAATCAAAAATCTTGCCAGTAGTGGCAAAATCATCTTCCGAGGGAACCTTGATCTGATGCTTGGAACGGATCCAGCGCACTATGCGTATTTTCTGACACCGGAGCATTCCACGCGAGTGCGTGTGTTGCAGAGCGAGATTCCCGACCTCTTGCCAAACGACCTCATTGCGACGATAAATGGTCGTCCAGTGAAGGTTGAGCGGGATGTAGGACGGTATATCCGGTTTCAGCCGCCAGGGAGCACTGCATCAGTCTGTGTTATCCGAAGCGTAACCAAACATTGTTACGATGTGCCAATTGGCTCGTTGGAAGAGGAAAATATTTTTAAATAAATAAAATAAAATAAAGTAAAAAAGAGCATAAAGAAAAACCGAGCCCGCGGGCTCGGTTTTTTTAACTTTGATTTTAGTGATTTTATGCGGCGTGACGGAGATGCTTGTTTGCCTTTAGGCATCGTGTGCAGATTTCGCGCCGTTTGCCATCGGCAAAGCGCGCCAGCTGTAGGTTCGGCTTTCGTCGCCGCTTGCCGGTTGGGTTGAATTGGGTCGCGCGGATTCTATTTGAGTATCCGCCGCCGACTTGGCTTCCTTTGCTGCAGATTGCACATACTTTTGCCATAGTGTTTGCTATGCTACCATATACTATATTATTGCGCAATTATGCTTGACCCGATTTCATTCGTATTTTCAATCGCCGTACTCATTATGTCGGTTGTGATACACGAGCTTTCACACGGTTATGCCGCGGAGACTCTCGGCGACCCGACAGCCCGCATCGCGGGTAGGCTTACCGTGAATCCTTTGAAACATCTGGATATGGTCGGCTCGTTTATCGTGCCGGTGGCAACTTATTTACTTGGCGGGTTTATTCTGGGTTGGGCAAAGCCTGTGCCGTATAACCCGTATAATCTTTCGGGCGGTAGATGGGGGCCGGCATTGGTCGCGGCCGCCGGACCGTTTGCAAATATCATACTTGCGGTTATCTTTAGCGTTATTCTTCGCGTATTCGGCGGTTCGTTTGATCCTGCGGTTGCCGGCCTTGTTTCGCTAATCGTACTTATCAATTTGGTGCTTGCCGTATTCAACATTGTTCCCGTTCCTCCTCTGGACGGCTCAAAAATACTTTTTGCCGCGCTTCCAATAAAGTGGCGCGGGCTTGAGATTTTCCTTGAACGAAACTGGCTTCTCTTTGTCGTACTCCTCATACTCTTTTTATGGGAGTTTATTGTGCCACTAGTATTTTTCCTTTTCCGCTTGTTGACCGGTGTTGGCGTCTGACAGCGATTGACACTTGTGTCCCGCGGAAAATATGCTAGAGTAGTATCCACACAGTGATTTGTGCGCTTTTTGTTTTATGCCGACAGTAAATCAGCTCGCTCGGAAAGGGCGAAAGAAAATAACTAGCAAATCAAAGGCGGTCGCG
>PCTL01000017.1 GCA_002771515.1 Candidatus Lloydbacteria bacterium CG22_combo_CG10-13_8_21_14_all_47_15
CAGGACCAAAACCTGGTGTCCTACCATTAGACGACCCGGCATTTTCTATTCTTTTCTATTTTTTCTATTCTTTTGATTCCGTCTTACTCGCGCTCTTATCCGGAGCATCGCCAACTACTTTCATCAGCGCGATTTCTATGGCGACTTCCGGTATATAATAATCCCGTATTTTTTGGTATGCGTCAAGAAATTCTTTCAGCACGCCCGATGAAAGATTCGCGTCGTGATTTTTCGCGGTTGTTTCAATCAGCAAGAAATCCTCTTCGGTAAAATCGTGCTTCATCTCCTCCGCGATATCCTGAGCATAGCGGAGAAGCAGTCCCGCGCGCAAACGCTCTAAAACGAGATGTAAAAAGAGCCGCATATCAGTATTTGCTTGCGCCGCGCGCGCTACAGCGGCAAGGCCACGCGCGGCGTTTCTCTCCGCAATCGCCGAAAACACTTCGTTCACCAGTACTCCTTTCGGCGCGCCGGTGATAGCTTCCACCTCGCCATGCGGAATCTTTTTCTCACTTGTAGCAGAGAGCACTTTTTGGAGTATGCCATGCGTATCGCGAAACGACCCATCGCCCAAAAGCGCAATAAGCTCTGCCGACGCCGGCTCAATCACCCGTCCCTCTTTTTTCGCCACCGCAAGCGCCATCTGCTTCAAGAGCTCGCGCGATGGCTTTTTGAAGGTATGCACCTCGCATCTGGAGACGACTGTTTCGGGCAGTTTTTCCAGCTCTGTTGTGGCTAGTATAAATATCGTATGCTCCGGCGGTTCTTCCAGAGTTTTCAAAAGTGCGTTGAACGCCGGCGTGGAGAGCATGTGCACTTCGTCTATGATATAGACTTTGTATGGAGAATCAAACGGCCGCGCGCGTACAGATTCGCGAAGCTCGCGCACATCATCAATCCCGCGATTTGACGCGGCATCTATCTCATAAAGGTCGTTCACGGAACACTTGAGCTCGCGGGCGATAATACGCGCCACCGATGTCTTGCCCGTGCCGCGTGAGCCGGCAAAAAGATACGCGTGCGAGAGCGCACCCTGTGCGAGCGCGCCAGAAATCGCTCGCACTATATGCTCCTGCCCGAGCACATCAGAAAATCTTTCTGGCCGATATTTTCGATAGAGGGTCGCGGACGGCATGAGGTGGATTATAGCAAAAAAGTCCCGCGTCGCGCTATTTTGCAGAAACAAGCAAAAGAACGCGTCACGGGACTCTCCGCCGGATTAAGCCGGCGACATGGTCAGACCATAAGGATATATATAACTTCATCGTGCGGATCAAGATGTTTGCCATGAACCTTCAGGCAATCATAACAGAACATATTTTCGCCGATATCATAAACGGTGATGATCAATCCTGTATCAAGATTTATTTTTCTCCTACAGCCAGACATTACCGTGCATCCAGGGTCATGTATGATTCGTTTATCAACAACCGCCGCGTGCACTTTTAATAGAGAATTCATGACCGCCTCCTTCAGATTGCAAGCGTTAAACAAAACGGACCGCCGCCGCCGCATTCAATAAATTCACTCATCTCAATTTCCATCACGGAAACACCGTGCGCACGAAGCGTGTCGGCAAGCTTGACGGTTCCATTCGGCATAATCACGGCATCATTGCATACAACAAAATTACATCCGAATACATATGCATCATATTTGGACACCGCGATAGGAATCGTGTCTGGAATCGCGTTGATACGAGAAATAGTATATCGGTCAAACGCGTCCGGATAGTAGACAATCAAATCCGGATGATTCTCAGAGCGCAGTATTGGCATAAAGCAGGTATCCAGGTGGTAGAAATCTTCACTTACAAGACGAAGTGGAACCACTTCAATATAACCCATTTTTTGTCCGTACAATAATGCCGCTATGAATGGCACTGTCTGGAATGTCATCCGAGTGCTTCCGTATCCGGTAAACAACATATTGCGGAACATGATAGCTTCTCCGTTCCCTTCAAAAACGATATGTTCCGGAAGATACCTGATAGAGTAGCCGTGTCTCTGGAACCATGCGAAAAAATGTGCGCGTTCCAGACGGCGTTCTTCGTATTTAAACGCTGCTAGAATCACCTGTTTTTCGCCGTCTACAGACGGAATGCTTAATGCGCCATTTCGGGTAAAGACCATATCCGGCAATCCATAGACAGGAGACAATAATTTAATCTCCGCGCCGTTTCTGAAAAGAGCTGCCGCAAGTGCCTGCCACTGGTCACACGCGCGTTCTTGATTCACCGCGCGCATACGGTTCATATGCGAATTTATCTTTCTATATGTATCCGGATAGATAAAATGGTCAGGCGGACACATAAGAAATATTGGTTTTTTCGTATTGTCCATCGTGCACACCTTTTAAAAGGTCAACAAAAATTCCTTTCCGAGCTTAGCAGAAAGGAATTTTTTAGCAATGGTCAATGATATGGAATTGTAAAGGCCGGACTTTCATACGAAAGTCCGGCCTTTTTCGGATTGTTCAATCATCCACTTCAACAAGTACGGCTACTGCTTCGCCGCCGCCGTTACAGAGCGCGGCGATGCCGCGCTTTTTCCCTTTCGCGCGAAGCGCATAAACGAGATTCATTAATATCCGTGCTCCGCTTGCACCGAGCGGATGTCCGACCGATATCGCGCCACCCCAGATGTTTACCTTATCGTGCGGGATACTGAGCTCGCGCATCGCATATATAGGTACTAGCGCAAACGCTTCGTTGATTTCAAAAAGATCAATAGCCGTAACCGGTAAATTCGCCTGCTGTAAAACTTTTTTTATCGCGTATGTCGGAGCAGTCGGGAAAAGCTTAGGCTCGTCTGAATATTCCGCAAACGCGCTGATGCGAGCGAGCGTCCTCATGCCAATCCACTCAGCAAACGCGCTTGACGCAAGCAACAGTATCGCCGCACCGTCAGAAAGTTTAGAAGCATTAGCTGCCGTTATGGTACCTCTGCTAGATTCAAAAACAGGAGAGAGCGACTGCATTCTTTGCAAATCCGGTTCGTGTATTTCTTCGTCCCGAACTATCGGCATATCGCCGGATTCTATCTGTTCGTAAAAAGCAGGGTCATCTATAGCGTGGAACGCGCGGAGGTAACTCTCGTACGCGTACGCATCCTGTGCTTCGCGAGAAATACGCGATACTTTCGCACACAATTCACCGATACGCCCCATTGCGCCATTGCCATACGCGTCATGCAAGCCATCGCTTAAGCCGTCACGGACTATTTCTTCCGCGCCGAAATCAAAATATGTATTGGCAGACGAAAATAAAACATCGCCATACACTTTTTTTTGCGGACGCTTGATGAAATACGGTGCCAAGCTCATATTCTCCATTCCGCCCGCCGCAATAATATCAGCATCATCGCAGGCGATTGCCTGCGCCGCCAACTTGACTGAAAGAAGTCCAGACGAACATACTTTGTTAACAGTGAGCGCTGATGTACCTACGGACAGGCCTGCGGCAAGCGCTGCCTGACGCGCCGGATTCTGACCAATACCAGCCTGAATAACATTGCCGAGAATTACCTGATGTATGTTATGCTCCCGATTAATGCCGTACTCTTCCGCGAGCTGTTCGCTAAATGTACGGAGTATGTACGCGGCAAGCATAGGTGCCGGTATGTCGCGAAATGCGCCGTAGAATTTGCCAAAAGGTGTCCGTTTACCGTCAATAATACAGACCGAATTGTTTGCTAGCATTACATTCCTCCGTTTCGTTTGTTACAAAACATCGTCTATTCAGCATGTCAATGCACTTTGCCGAACTCACCATACTGCATTATCGCGTTCTGTCAATCCGCAAACGAGCATTTGATTACTTCGTGAATAGTCAGAAAAAACCCGAAGCAAGTCTGCTTCGGGTTTTTAATTTTACTGGAATACCTACTTAGTGGTTGAGCCACTAAGTTATTGCATATCGAAACTCTATCAGTTAATTTCTTCAAAGCGTGCCTGAAAGAAGCGGAGTTCTTTCGGCGCGTACATCATCCTGAGCCCTTTGATAGATGCGCGTTTTTTGTAGAGTGTAATTATTGAATCGGCGACATAATCCATATGCTCTCTGAAATACACACGCCTCGGAATGGCAAGGCGTACAAGCTCAAGCCCATCGTAGCGCTCGTTTCCATGCTGGCCGGAAACAATCCCACGCTCCATAGTGCGGACACCGGATGCAACATAAATTGCCGCGGTAAGCGCCTGCGCAGGAAACATATTTTGCGGAATGTGCGCGCAAAACCGCTTCGCGTCTAGAAATACCGCGTGCCCGCCTATAGGCACGACAATTGGTACTCCGGCTTCTTTGAGCAATTCGCCTAAGTAATGCACTTGGCCGATACGCGACGCAATATAATCATCATCAACCATTTCGCGAATGCCGCGAGCAAGCGCTTCCAAATCGCGACCCGCAAGACCGCCGTAAGTATGAAGCCCTTCCCATATCACAACCATCTCGCGCATTCTTTCAAACACTTGTCTGTCCCGAAGCGCGATAAAGCCGCCGATATTCACTAGCGCGTCTTTTTTTGCCGATACAGTAATACCGTCGCAGAGCGAACAGATTTTTTTCACAATCCGCGCAACTGTCCACTCGGCATAATGTTCTTCCCGCTGTTTGATAAAATACGCATTTTCCACCAAGCGAGTCGCGTCTATATATAGCGGAATATTATACGCACTGGCGAGCGACCGCACTCCATGGAGATTTCTCAAAGAAAATGGCTGACCTCCAGCCATGTTCAATGAAGCCTCCATGCTAATATACGGAATGCGACTACCTGTGTCGTTACAGCGTTTAATACACTGTTCAAGCGAAGAAAGGTCAATATTCCCCTTGAACGGATAGACACTTTCAGGATCTGTCGCTTCCGGTACCGACACATCGCACCATTCACCGCCCGCGAGTTCTTGATGAGCGCGGCGCGTGGTGAAATAGAGATTGTTTGGCACATGATCGCCTTTTTTAATAAGCGCCTGCGACATAATATGCTCTGCGCCGCGACCCTGATGCGTCGGCACAATGTACGGAAATCCATATATTTCTCGTATAGCTTCTTCAAGATGCCTGAAATTTTTGCTTCCGGCATACGCTTCGTCACCAAGCATAATACCGGCCCATTGGTTGTCCGACATAGCGCTAGTGCCGGAATCGGTCAAAAGGTCAATAAATACATCTTCAGATTGTAGAAGAAATGTATTAAAGTGCGCTACCCTTATCGCTTTGACGCGTTCTTGAACTGGAATAATCTTAATCGGTTCAATCACTTTAATTTTGTACGGCGGTGGGGTTATATTCATACCCATCAAAGCACCTCCTTTTTCAAAATAACGATGATACTACTCAAAACTTACTCGTTTGACATTTCTTGTCAAATATTTATTTATTATCGTTTCAACTCCCAGAGCATCTTCCGCGTCCATTAATTGCGAGCGGAGTTCTTTCGCGCCGTCCCAACCGGAGACATACGCTTTGTAATGTTTTTTCATAATCGCGAAGTTTTTATATGCACCGAGCTCTGTTTCAAAAAGCTTGGTGTGCTCCACCAGAGCAAGGAGTTTTTCTTCTTTTGAGACCGATTGTTTCGCACGGTTAAAAAGCCACGGATTTCCGAAAATCGCGCGGCCGAACATAATACCGTCCGCACCAGTCATCTGCGCTTTATCTTCCGCGTCTTTTATATCGGACACATCGCCGTTTCCGATGATAATAATGCCGGTACCTTCCGCGAGTGTTACGGCACGGGCAACTGCATCCCAATGCGCCGGCACATCCGACATTTCTTTTCTTGTACGCGCGTGAACCGTAAGCGCGGCAATACCGGTTTGCAGAAGTGCCGGTATCCAGGTGTCCGTCTCGTCTTTGTTGTAACCAATGCGTGTCTTTACAGATATCGGAAGATTGGGCGCGCCATCCTGTGCCGCGCGTATTATATCAGCCGCAAGCTTCGGATTTTTTATAAGCGCCGCGCCAGCGCACTGTTTTTCAACGCTTCGGTCAGGACAACCCATGTTCAAATCTACGCCGTCAAAACGAAGCTCCGCCGCAAGTGCCGCTGCGTGACGAATATTTTCCGGCCGCGCGCCGAAAATCTGCGCGACGATTGGTCGTTCTTTTTCGCTGTATTTTAAATCAACTAGAAGTTTTTCGCGCGCATCCGGATGCCCCAAACCGTCCGCCGATACGAATTCAGTCCAAAATACATCCGGCTTACCGTACTTCACGATAATTTGCCGAAACGCGAAATCTGTAACATCCGCCATCGGCGCGAGCGCAAAAAACGGCTTTTTCAATTTTTTCCAAAAGCCCTGTGTCATATAGAGCGTTATGAGATTCAGTTGTTACTTATAAAACACCTTATCGTCAAAGCGGAAATCAATGTATTCAATCATGCCTGCATCAAGGCGTTCTTTAAGGTTATCCGTTTTTAGTGCGGCGTAAAGAGAAGCGAGAAACGCCTCCAGCTTAATTTTCCCAGTAAAAAGTATTTTGACGCCACTTTCGGTTACGAGCAAAAAATCGTCTTCCGGAAGCGCTAAAAGCGACGCAAGCGGAATACCCGCAAACAGAAGCCGTTCTTCCAAGCCATTCAAAACAGCAAGCACGCGTGGCGCAATACTTCCGCCTATAAGTGCTCGTTCATCGTTGACAAGCGGACCGAAGATTTTTGGTGACGGAGCTTCGCTCCCTGCTTCGGCAAACAAATAACCTGATGCGTCAAATAAATAACAAGGCGGCTCGTCTGCACCGCCGGCTTGCACCGCCCTGCCACACCAGCGGCCGCGTGGCGCGCGCTCCGACACCGATATCTCAAGCACATGTTTCTCTACTGATACTGCCGCAAACGCGATCCGTTCCGATACGCTTCGCGCCGCTGCAATAACGCCTTGCCGAGGATAAAATATCCTGTTTCCCTTTTCAATGATACCTGCATATGACCCGCCAAACGCTTCACGGACAGCCGCTTCAATAGATTCAGCCGGCACGACTTCCGCGCCGCGTACTTCAACCGAGCGGATTGCGAAAGAAGGTTCGCGCGACACCGCAGCTGTGGCAACAAGAAGCGCACCGCAGGCGGCGACAAATGTTACACCCCAAAAAATAACTTCATTCCGATTCCGTTCAATACGGCGGAGAAAAAACCCTCTCTTTCCGCGTGATCGCCGATGCATACGATACTATAATATCAGAAAAAACTATACCACGAGCATAGCTTGGCATAGCCATTGTCCGGAGATGTTATGCTATCGTATCTTTCCCAACATACGGCCGGAGCACCTCGGGCACGGAAATCGTTCCGTCTTCACGCTGGTTATTTTCAATCAAGGGAATCAAGAGCCGCGGTGTGGCAAGCGCAGTATTGTTAAGTGAATGCGCGAAGCGTAATTTTCCATCGTCGTCTTTATATTTAATGTTCAACCGCCGTGTCTGAAAATCGTGAAAATACGAAGAAGAATGCGTCTCGCGATATGTATTCTCCGAGGGCACCCATGCTTCAATATCGTATTTTTTCACCTGTCCCAAACCGAGGTCGCCGCCGCAATTCACCACCACGCGGTACGGTAAACCGAGCGCCTGCATAAGAGATTCAGCGTTCGCGGTGAGCTCTTCATGAAATGTAACTGATACTTCGTGACTCGCTTCACATAGCACCACCTGTTCAAGTTTGAAAAATTCGTGCACGCGCATAAGACCCTTCGTGTCTTTGCCGTGACTTCCGGCTTCTCGGCGATAGCATGGAGAAAATGAAAGGAATTTTTTCGGCAACTCATTTTTGGGAATCACTTCATCCATATGGTATCCCATAGTAGGAACTTCAGATGTGCCGGAGAGGTATTCATCGTCCTGCGTTTTATATAAATCTTCCTCGCCTTGCGGTAAATATCCGGTACCGAGAAAAGGCTCTCTACGAACGAGCGACGGCACTATCATAGGCACGAAGCCGTAGCCGGAAAGTTTTTCAAGCGTAAACTGCCATAGCGCAAATGAAAGCTTCACCGCGTCTCCTTTCAGAAAATAGCCGCGAAAGCCGGATACATTCGCGCCGCGTTCAAGGTCAAGCATGCCCAATGCCTGCATCAGCTCAATATGAGATTTCGGCGCAAAAGAAAATATTGCCGGTTCGCCCCACTTTCGTATTTCCTGATTTGAAGAATCGTCAGCGCCTTCAGGCACAGACATATCGGGTATGTTCGGCACGCGTACCATAAGCCCGCGCCACACTTCCATCGTTTTCGCGAGTTCGTCTTCTTTTGCGGACAGGGTTTCTTTTAGCGTTTGCATGTCACCAATCAACCGCTTCCGCTCATCAGAGTCGCTAGCCTGGGCTATTTGTTTTGTCACCGCGTTCTGCTTTGCGCGCATCTCTTCCACAACGCCCAAAAGCTCGCGCCGCTTATCGTCAACGGAAAGCAATTCCTTAACATCAAAGTCAATATGCTTTTTCCGCGCCGCTTCGACGATAAGATTCGTATGTTCGCGTATAAACTTTATGTCTAACATCGTATGTTACAGATGAATTACCGCACCTGTCGCCAATAGTGGTATAGTAGCAGAAAATGACAGCAATAAAAATACAAAAACTGTATCCAAAAGATTTTCCTCCCCAACTTAACGAAATCCCTGGCCCGCCTAAAATACTATATCTCCGTGGCACACTACCGCCCGACGGGACAGTACTCCTATCTGTTGTCGGTTCGCGGGCGCACACTCCGTATGGCAAGTCCGCATGCGAAGAGATTATCGCGGGGCTTGCCGGCGCACCGCTTGCCATCGTCTCCGGATTGGCACTCGGCATAGACGGTATCGCACACCGCGCCGCTCTCAAAGCTGGACTCACAACAGTTGCAGTCCCGGGTTCAGGACTTTCAACGGAAGTGCTGTACCCATTCGCACACCACGGGCTTGCAGAAAAAATAATCGCTGACGGCGGTGCGCTTCTTTCCGAATTTGAACCCGACTTCAGAGCGACTCCATGGAGCTTCCCGCAACGAAACAGGATTATGGCAGGCCTTTCAAAAGCGACGCTTGTCATTGAGGCAGGCGAGCGCTCCGGCACTCTCATAACAGCGCGACTAGCGCTTGATTACAACAGAGATGTGCTCGCGGTCCCCGGCTCAATATTTTCAGAAAGCTCGCGTGGCGTACATCGCCTACTTCGCCAAGGCGCCACGCCTGTCACTTCATCAGCAGATGTGCTAGACGCGCTTGACCTACTGCCCGCCACAGAGCATTGTGCTGTACAGAGAGATGTAACAGATGATGAGGCGGCTGTTCTCTTACTCATCTCCGAACCGCTCCAGCGCGACGAACTAATCCGGAAAATGGATATGCCGACCGCCGCGGCACAGACGATACTTACCGCAATGGAATTAAAGGGCATCATAACCGAATCGCTCGGCTTAATACGGCTCACATAAGCGCATTTTTCCGCTATAGCACACTAACTAACTTGACGGAGTATATATAAGGTGCTATGATGAAAGAAACTCGTACATTATTTGTTTGCTATACTTCACAACAACCCTTAACCGCAGAGGAATAAGATGCTCTATGAGATAAGAATATACGACAATAAGGGTCGGATAAAGAAGGTCATCTCAACCTCCGAAGCATCGCAAGAGTTCTGGAGGAAGTATTGGGAAGAAGAACGGAACAATACAAAGTTTGCCATGATAATTGGAAAGAAGAGAAAAAAACTTGCAGAAGCCCGTAGAGAGCTTCAGCGTACGGTGCCACAGCTCATGACAAACGGCACCATGGATGATGAATAATTTTATTAAAAAAACAACTACACGCGCGTGTAGTTGTTTTTACAGAGAGCGGACATATGACACTTTTATATATATATTATTTGCCGAAAAATTTTTTTTATAGTACGAATTAAAGAACTGCGCGCATATGAAAAAACTTGTTATTGTAGAATCGCCATCAAAAACAAAAACGATTTCCAAATATCTTGGGAGCAATTTTGTCGTACGCGCATCAGTCGGACACATTCGCGATCTTCCAAAAAATAATAAACAAGCGATTGATATTGAACACGGCTTCCTCCCACATTATGAAATTCCCAAGGAAAAAGCATCTGTAGTTTCCAATCTGAAAAAAGACGCCGATAGAGCCGTAGAAATTCTGCTTGCGACAGACCCGGACCGCGAAGGCGAAGCAATCGCGTGGCATATTATGGAGGCGCTTTCTCTGCCTGCAAGCAAAACAAAACGCATCGTATTTCACGAAATTACAAAGCGGGCGGTTGAAGAGGCCATCGCGCATCCGCGCGAAATTGACGAGCACCTGCGCCGCGCGCAGGAAGCGCGACGCGTTTTAGACCGGCTTGTCGGCTACGAACTCTCCGGTCTCATATGGAAAAAAGTCCGTTATGGACTCTCTGCTGGCCGCGTGCAATCGCCGGCGCTACGCATTTTAATGGAACGAGAACGGGAAATTCGCGCATTTGTGCCAGAAACATATTTTACGCTTCGCGGCACTTTCTCACATAACTCCGGCACGCTAACGCTCACCGCAATTGAGGAACCTCGAGAAAAGAAAGAAGCAGAACGGATTGTGTCCGAAGGTACACACGGCGTCTGGAGTGTCACCGCTGTCACGGAATCTGAAATGAAGCGCACGCCGCGCGCGCCATTCATAACATCAACACTCCAGCAGGCGGCAAGCTCGCGACTCGGTTTCTCCCCTTCAAGAACAATGGGCATCGCGCAAAAACTCTACGAAGCCGGCCACATCACATATATGAGAACCGACAGCACATCACTTGCAATGGAGGCGGAGAACGCGCTCGCACAGGAAGTGGTAAACCGCTTTGGTACGGCATACAGCACACCGCGAAAATACAAGACCAAAAGCAAAAATGCGCAAGAGGCACACGAAGCTATTCGCCCCACCGACCCTAAAAAAATGTCCGCTGGCACAACGCCGGAGCAGAAAAAACTCTACGAGCTCATCTGGCGGCGCGCGATAAGCTCGCAGATGACAGACGCGCTTCTGGCAAAAACAAAAATTACCGCAAATATCACGGGCGGTACGATTCCGGATTTCGTTGCAACCGGCTCTAGTCTAAAGTTTGACGGATGGCTCGCGGCAGACCCGACGGCACATGGAGAGGATGTCATACTGCCAAGCGTTGCCAAAGGAGACCCGCTTGCACTACTCTCTCTTGATTCTGAAGAAAAAGAAACCCAACCGCCGACACGCTACACTGAAGCCGGTCTCGTAAAAGAGCTTGAGAAACGCGGCATCGGCCGGCCATCTACCTATGCAACTATTATGAAAACTCTTGCAGACCGCGGCTACGCGGAGAAAGAAGGAAAGACACTACACCCGACGGATACCGGAGAAGTCGTGAGCACATTTCTTGAAGAACATTTTTCACAATATATCAGTGATTCCTTTACCGCGGAAATGGAAGAAAAACTTGATGAAATAGCCGGTGGTACACGCGAATATGTAAAAACCCTCTCGGATTTTTACACCCCATTCCATAAGGATGTGGAGTCAAAAGAAGACATACCGAAAGTGACGACACTTGGCGACGCGCCGGAAGATGTCCTCTGCCCCGAGTGCGGCAAGCGCATGGTTATAAAGCTCGGGCGAAGCGGCAAATTCCTTTCTTGTGCTGAATTTCCGAAATGCAGCGGCTCGCGTACCATTGAAGGAAAAGTGATTCCGCCACCGAAAGAAATCGGCGAAGATTGTCCGGAATGTACGAATGGAAAACTCGTTGAGCGCGAGGGAAAATATGGCCGCTTTATATCGTGTGGAAACTACCCGAAGTGTAAATATGTGAAAAAAGACCCGACGGCTGAAGCAAAAAACGACACTGGCATTCCATGTCCGGTGTGCAAAAAGGGCACGATGGTGGAACGGCATGGGCGGTTCGGCACATTCTACAGTTGTTCCAACTACCCGAAATGCAAACACGCCATCAAGGCGCGCCCAACTGGCGCGTTCTGCACCGAGTGCGACTCGCTCATGATGGAGGGAACAAAAACCATTCCGGAGCGTTGTAGTAATAAAGCCTGCCCGAACCATAATCCGCATAAGCATAAGAAATAATAATGGCTAAAAAAGAAATAACAGTAAGCGCGCTTCTAGCTGGCGGCTCCTACGATGCCGATAGCCGAGCGCTTATTGAACGCGCATACCACTTTGCCGAGGAAGCACATGAAGGCCAGAAGCGCTTTTCCGGCGAGCCGTATTTCGTGCACGCATTTGCGACAGGAAAAACGCTGGCGGAGCTCGGCATGGATGCGGAAACAATCGCAGCCGGCCTTCTACATGACACGCTGGAAGACGGTGTAGGAAAAGAGACTGCGATAGAGCGCGAATTCGGCGCTAACATTTTATTCCTCGTCCAAGGTGTTACGAAACTCGGCAAATTAAAGTACCAAGGAGTAGAGCGTCACACGGAAAGTCTGCGAAAACTTTTTCTCGCGATGTCAAAAGATATTCGCGTACTCATCATCAAGCTTGCGGACCGCATGCATAATGTTGAAACACTTGAATATGTACGACCGGAAAAGCAGAGGCGTATCGCACTTGAAACGCTTGAGATTTACGCACCGATTGCCAACCGACTTGGGGTTGGAAAGATGCGCGGCGCGCTTGAAGATGCCTCATTCCCCTACGCGTATCCGGAAGCATACGCAGAGACGCGCGAAATACTGAAACAGCGTGGCGCGATCAAACGAGTCCAGCTTGAGAAAGCCTACCGAACGCTCCAAAAAACGCTTGCGGCGCACGGCATCGTTGGTTTTACCGGTGACTTCCGCACGAAACACCTCTACAGCCTATACCGGAAACTTAAGCGCTACGATATGAACATAGAAAAAATATACGACCTTGCCGCGCTTCGCATTATCGTACCAACCGTAGACGACTGCTACCGCGTACTTGGTATCGTGCATAACATATGGAGACCGCTTCCAGGTCGTGTCAAAGATTACATCGCTTTTCCGAAGCCAAACGGATATCAGAGCCTGCACACCACAGTACTGACCGGCGACGGCGCGGTCATTGAGATACAAATAAGAACTGGTACGATACACCGCGAAGCGGAATACGGTATCGCATCACATTTCGCGTATAAAGAAGGTATCGTAGAAAAGTCGGGACACGCATTCAACCGGAAGCTTGCATGGGTAAAACAACTATCTGAATGGCAGAAAAACATCAACGAATCGGGAGAATTTCTAGAAAATCTCCGTGTAGATTTTTTCAGCGACCGCGTTTTTGTCTTTACGCCAGAAGGAGATGTGGTGGACTTGCCGGAAGCCGCGACACCTGTTGATTTTGCATACGCAATCCACTCAGATATTGGCGCACATGCGTCCGGAGCAAAAGTAAACGGCAAGTTCTCTTCGCTTGATACCGCGCTCCAAAATGGCGATATTGTTGAAATCGTAACTAAAAAAGGTAGTTCCCCTTCGCAAAAGTGGTTAGGGTTTGCAAAGACAACGCTTGCGCGCAAACACATCAAAAACGCACTCTCAAAAAAAGAGCGCGGGGAATAATAGTCGCTTGTTAATTTAATACAAGAAAAATGGCAATAGAAAAATTACAAAGAGAAATTTTTGACGGAATAGAGGTCTTCGTCTGATTCTTCGTGTTCGCGTTTTTCTTCCGCCGAGCGATCATCTATCGGCAATACCTGCTCACTTTCCTGTGGCGCTCCGTCCGACACCTCATCGTCCGTACTAATTTCTTCTTCAAGAATAGCCACACTGTCATCTAGTACAAGAGATTCAGGCTGAAACACAGCATAAACACGACGAAGCTCTTCGGGCGAGAGAAAATCTATCACAAGCCGGCCACCGCGCGCACGCGGCTCTATCATCACGCGCGTACCGAGTGTCTCGCTTAACACATCCTCTATCTCACGCATTTCAGGATCAAGCGGTTTCTTGCGGGCGCGCTCCACAGCAATCCTGCGAGCAATATCTTCCGACTCGCGCACCGTCAGCCGCCGATCCATTATTTCCTTGAAAAGCGTTGTCTGTTCGTTCGGCCTCCCAACAAGCATCATAAGCGGACGTGCATGCCCTTCGGTGATTTTCGCCGCCGCAATTGCACCAACAATATCCTCCGGAAGCGAGAGAAGGCGGATTGTGTTTGCTACATACTCGCGGCTTTTTCCGATTTTTTTTCCGATCTCAGTATTTTTGAAACCAAATTCATCAGCAAGCTGTTTAAACGCGCGGGCACGGTCTATTGGATTCAGGTCCTCGCGTTGAAGATTTTCAATTATGGCGAGCTCAAGCTTCTCGCGGTCACTGTCCTCGCCTACCCGTATAACCACGGGAACCTGACCTACATTTGCAATCTTTGACGCGCGAAGCCGTCGCTCACCGGCTATCAATTCATACTCCACCGTCAGACCGCCATCTTCTTTTTCTATCTCACGCCGCGTCACGACAAGCGGCTGGAGAATCCCGTACTGGCGGATAGATTCCGCAAGTTCATCAAGCGCCGCCTGGTTAAATGCCTTCCTCGGCTGGTATGGATTCGGTTTGATTTTTTCAGTCTCAACCCAGAAGATTGAGTCGACAAAACGCTGTGGCGGATGCATAGTGTTTTTAGTGTACCACATTTAATTTACAGATAAAATATGCTTAAATAGGCATGTCGCCGCGGTGGCGGAATTGGTAGACGCGCACGACTCAAAATCGTGTGGGGAAACCCATGAGAGTTCGATTCTCTCCCGCGGCATAAAATTTCATTTTCGGCATACTTTTCACGGATTTTGCCTTTATCTTCAACGGCTTTGAGAGGTTCTAACTGTTTATAATAAAATGTTTACAAAAAAATAAAGAAAACATTGTATAATATAAATAATATGGACACTCTCTCGTTGAAGAAACACCACTACATTATCTCTGCTCTAGCTGCAGGCGGTCTCACTCTAGCGTTTTT
>PCTL01000009.1 GCA_002771515.1 Candidatus Lloydbacteria bacterium CG22_combo_CG10-13_8_21_14_all_47_15
GATATTACGCCCTTAAAGCAAAGCTTTTAGGTGTGCCGCGTCTTGCCTATCATGAACGGAATGTTCCGTATGGTAGCGTGAACAAGAAATATTCGTATTCTGACGCAGCGCATCTTGTTCACAAAGTATTTGAACATCTTGACCGGTCTTTTGCGGATATTTTTAGACGGTTTGTAGAGAGCGGGCAGGTTGATGTTTACCCGAGAAAAGGAAAGAGTGGCGGTGCGTTTTGTGCGCATGAGCTACTGACACAACCGACCTATATTTTAATGAATTATACGGATGAGTTAAACGATGTATTGACGCTTGCCCATGAATCAGGACACGGTATCAATAATGAATTAATTCGTGAGAAACAGAACGCGCTTTCCTTTGATACTCCGCTTGCAACGGCGGAAGTGGCAAGCACTTTTATGGAAGATTTCGTGTTGGAACATCTCATGAAAGACGCTTCTGATGAGCTGAAACTTTCTCTTATGATGATGAAATTGAATGATGATATATCAACGATTTATCGTCAGTCGGCGCTCTACCGCTTTGAACAGGAAATACATGCGGAGTATCGTGAAAAAGGATACCTTTCAAAAGATGATATTGGCGCGATGTTTCGGAAGCACATGGAAGCATATATGGGCGAAGCGGTGGCGCAATCACCAGGGTCCGAGCATTGGTGGGTGCATTGGTCTCATATTCGCGCTCCATTTTATGTATATTCGTACGCGAGCGGTCTTCTAATATCAAAAGCGATGCAGGCACGCGTGCGGGAGGACCCGGCGTTTATTGCGCAGGTCAAACAGTTTCTTTCGGTAGGGCTTTCTGACTCGCCGAGAAATATTTTTGCGAACATGGGTATTGATATCAGCGGCCCATCGTTTTGGGAGAGCGGGTTGCAGGAAGTTCAAGCATTGCTTGCCAGCACAGAATTGCTTGCCGCCAAACTCGGTAAGCTATAAACTTGCTATACATGTGCAAAAACCCGCCGTGTCATCACGGCGGGTTTTAGTATTTAATCACGCTCTGCGATTTCAAACAGATGTGCCATATCTAAGTGAAGGACACACCTTTCCATAATATCAATCTCGGTCTCATCTGCAATGAGAATCATATGTTTGATATCTTCTGATTCACGCACGGCGCATATCAGCGTGCGACATACATTTTTCGCGGCATCGGAAAGCGGCGCACTCTCGTATGTCCGCAAGTCATTGGCGCGCGGAATCGCCTCGTTCCCGGCGGTTGCTTCGAATGTTGCCTCAATAATTGGAGTAAGATTTAAGTAAAATTGTATGTTAATCAACCCCAGTTTGTCTTCATTGGAAAGCGCGCGAACCGCATCTTTAAGCGGTGCGGAAGATATAATCACGCGGTTGAAAGTTTCCCAAATTTTCAAAAATCGAGGGTTTGCAATATCCAAATGTGCTGTGGATGCCATATATATACCTCCTTGTCAAAAAAACACAGGATAAGCCACTTTCTTTAGCATGGCATATTGGCTTTTGCAGTCAAGGGTTTAAAAAAAGCCGCAATTTCATGTCGTTATAGAAATGAAATTGCGGCCGAACATTATGGATATCTGATGCGGTGTTCTTTAAGCCACACCGCTTCGTCAAAGAAATGTTCAAGATATTCAAGAAACATAAACTCGTTTGGCGATGGCCGATGGCCGTCAACCTGATGCACCCAAAATGTTCCTTTGCATACTTTTCCCGCCTCTGTGTTGGCAGACTTCGTCTTCACGGTTGTGCATTGTCCGCTCTGCGCGATGGTTAGTATTTCCCTCTTTTTTTTCTGTTTTGCCTCACCTTTCTCCATAGCGAAGTAGTCCCTTGTTTTATGTAGTAACGCATCGCGTATCGGTGAGCTGAGCATTTTTTTGTCATACATCACTTCAATAATGTTTTGCACGGTCCTTTGTCTAGTCCATGACAGTTTATGTTCAAGTTCGTCTAGCAATTCGCTTTTGTTGTAGCACCATAACTCACTTTTTTCAACCTCCCCATCGCCGGTTTCCATTGCTCCCTCCTGTTGGTAATGTGCTGAATACAGAGCATTCCGCGCTGTGGTATACTGTAGGCATCATATTACTTTTAATATTTTATGCAATATGTACACTGCACGAGATTTTTCAAGCATTATCGGCGTGTCCGGATTTTCTGATACCCTGCTCAAAGCCCACTTTGGTCTCTACGATGGTTATGTAAAAAACACAAATCTACTTGTAGAAAAGCTTGCCGGACTTGAGCCAAGTACGCCAGAATACGCAGAGTTAAAACGCCGTTTCGGGTGGGAGTTTAACGGTATGCGTCTCCACGAACTTTATTTTGAGAATATGGCAAAGGATGTGGAAATTCTGCCTAAGGATTCCGGTTTATACCGGACAATCGTAGACCACTTCGGCTCGTATGAAGCATGGGAGAAGGATTTCAAGGCAACCGGTGCGTTGCGCGGTATTGGTTGGGTGATTCTTGCTTATGACCGCGAAGGGGGCACGCTCTTTAACATATGGGTGGGTGAACACGATATTGGCCATTTGGCGGGAGCAGTACCTATTCTTGTCATGGATGTCTTTGAGCATGCGTTTATTATGGACTATGGAATGAAGCGCAAGGAGTATATTGATACTTTTTTCGGAGCTATCAACTGGGATGTGGTTTCGGGTCGGTTTAGCACATAGCATTTTGTGCACAGGCGGTATTTGTTGCGCCGTCTTGACGCATATCTTATAGTATTAGGTAATGGAAGAACTTACTAAAACTCAAACTATTCTCTTGACGCTTTTTGTCAGTTTTGTGACTTCAATTGCGACCGGCATTACGACGGTTACTTTGATGGACCAGGCGCCACCAGCGATTACACAGACCTTAAATCGCGTAGTTGAGCGTACTGTGGAGAAAGTGATACAGCCGGCAAGTGTTGTAACAAAAGAAATTAAGGTTGTGGTCAAAGAGGAAGATGCAATTGTTGCCGCGTTTGAGCGGAATCGATCAAGCGTTGTCCGTGTTGAGACGGCACCTTACGATGGAGAGGAAACAGGTAAAGTTTTGGGGCTTGGCGTCATCGTATCGGCAGACGGCATTGTTGCAATAGACAAAAATCTGGTCGTGCCGGATGGATTTTACCGTATCGGCATAAACGGCGAGGTATTGGGTGCTCGTGCGGTTTTTTCGTCGGATACGCACCCGCTTGCGTATCTCTTTCTTGAATCGCTTGAGACGAAAGCGTCGGATACTCTAGGAACCACTAAAGACAACGCACTTTTTGATACCGTAAAACGGGCGGTTGGTATACAGGCAAAAAATTCTTTTCAGTCGGTTTCATTCGGCGCATCTCAAAAAGTAAAACCGGGGCAGACCGCTATTACGATTGGAGGCGTATACGGCGACACACTTATGACCGGCATCATATCTAGGGTTGCCTATAATGCGGCGCCGGTCGCAACAACGACTGATGATGGCTTGAAAGAGGAAAGCGGAACTGCGGAGCATGACAGGCGATTATCGGCTATATATACAGATATTTCGTTGGCCGCATACGATATGAGCGCGCCACTTCTGAATGTGGACGGTAATGTTGTTGGAATTTTTGTATTACAGAAACAGGGTGGATATGCGGTGCCGTCGGACATTATAAAAGAAGAACTTGCGCGTATATCTCTTCGCCAAGACGCGCAAGCCAAGGATGTTGACGCAAATTAAAATATAATGTATAGTTTCTTTATACAGTACCGATGATGACGAGGCGCAACATCTTTTATTTTAGATTTTTACAATATGTTTCCATTCAACAATTTTACTTCAAAAGCGAAAGACGCCATAAAGCGGTCTCATGAGCTTGCTATAGAACGCGGGCAGAATCATGTGAATCCGGTGCATCTTCTTGCCGCCCTTGTGCTTCAAGAAGAGAGTATGGTTATCTCTATTTTGGACAAGCTTGAAATTGATACGATGCTTCTTGTGGATACGGTTCTTGAAGCGATTGAATCGCCGGAGAGCGGTACGATACTGTCACCTTCATATCAAATGTATCTCACGCCAGAGCTCGCGCGCGTGTTGGATAGTGCCGGTAAAATCGCCGGAGCGCTCAAAGATGAGTTTGTCTCAACCGAACATCTGTTTATCGCGCTCTTTGATGTTCCGGGCCAGGCACGGGAAGTGTTGGCACGGTTTCGCATAACAAAAGAGAATGTTCTTCGGGTTTACGAGGAGCTTCGGAGCGGCAATATTACGGACGCAACAGTACCGAGAAAATTTCGTGCGCTTGAAAAATACGCCAGAAATTTAACTAAGCTTGCCGCAGAAGACAAACTTGACCCTGTTATCGGACGCGACGAGGAGATCCGCCGCGCAATTCAGATTCTCTCTCGGCGTACGAAGAACAATCCTGTGCTAATCGGCGAGCCCGGAACAGGCAAGACGGCAATAGCAGAAGGACTTGCTGTGCGGATGGTAAAAGGCGAGGTTCCGGAGTCGCTCAAAGATAAAGAACTTGTATCGCTTGACCTTGGATCTCTTATCGCAGGCACGAAATATCGCGGCGAATTTGAAGAGCGTTTGAAAGCTATTATCAAGGAAATTACCAAAGCTGAAGGAAAAATTATTCTTTTTGTTGATGAGCTCCACACCATTGTAGGCGCAGGCGCGGCAGAAGGTTCTATGGATGCATCAAACATGCTGAAACCGGCGCTCGCGCGCGGAGAGCTCAAGATGATCGGGGCTACGACGCTCAAAGAGTATCAAAAATATATTGAAAAAGATGCCGCGCTCACGCGCCGTTTTCAGCCAATCCATGTCAGTGAACCATCTGTTGATGACGCGGTGGCAATCCTCCGCGGAATAAAGGATAAATACGAACTCTATCATGGCGTGAAAATTACGGATGATGCCATTGTCGCGGCGGTCCAACTTTCGTCCCGTTATATTACAGACCGGTTTTTACCCGATAAGGCAATTGACTTGATTGACGAGTCCTCTTCATCACTCCGACTATCACTTGAAAGCAAGCCGGTGCCGCTTGAGGAGACTCATCGCAAGATAACGCGGCTTGAGATTGAAAAAGAAGCTCTTAAAAAGGAAATCGGAGTTGGTGTTGCAAGCACGACTGCCGAGAAGAAAGCGCGTGCGCGAACAAAGAAAATTGAGAAGGAAATCGCCGACTTGAAAGAAAAGACGCGGGAACTTGAGCTGAAATGGAAGAACGAAAAGGGAATCCTTACCGATATTAAAGCATTGAAAACAGAGTTTGAAGGTTTGAAGCTTGAGGCGGAATCCGCCGAAATGCGGGTTGACCTTGCAAAAGCGGCAGAAATTCGCTACGGCAGGATCCCGAAAATTGAAAAAGACCTGAAGGCAAAAACAACGCGCTTAAAGAAACTCCAAAAAGAACGGCGAATACTCAAAGAGGAGATTACAGAACAAGATATTGCCGATGTCGTGGCTCGGTGGACTGGCGTGCCGGTTTCTCGGATGCTTGAAGAAGAGGTTGAAAAGCTTGCCCGTATGGAAGAAACTCTTAAGGAGCGCGTTATTGGGCAGGACGCGGCGATTACCGAGATAGCGAATTCGATTAAGCGTTCGCGAGTTGGTATTTCTGATCCGGAGCGTCCGATCGGTTCTTTCATCTTTCTTGGGCCGACCGGCGTTGGGAAGACCGAGCTTACCAAGGCACTTGCCGAATTTATGTTCAATGACTCAAAAGCGCTTATCCGAGTTGATATGTCAGAATTTATGGAAAAGCACTCGGTTTCCAAGCTTATTGGCTCGCCACCCGGCTATGTGGGCTACGAAGAAAGCGGCGATCTGACTGAGAAAGTGCGTCATCGTCCGTATTCGGTCATTCTATTTGACGAAATTGAAAAGGCGCATCCGGAAGTATTTAATATACTCCTGCAAGTGCTTGATTACGGTCGCTTAACTGATGCAAAAGGCCGTACTGTGAATTTCAAAAATTCTGTCATTGTCATGACCTCAAATATCGGCGCGCAGTATATTGATAAGATGGAGACAATCGGTTTTGCCAAGACGAGCGCGAAGGAAGATTACGAGGAGGCAAAGAATCGTGTTTTGGCGAGTTTGAAAGATTATTTCCGCCCAGAATTCTTGAACCGTTTGGACGGCACCATTATATTTGACATCCTTTCCGAGGATGTTGTACGGCGGATTGTGGAAAAGCAGATTACGGAAATACGAAAGCGGCTTGCCGACAAAGATATTGAGCTTGCCATTTCACCGTCAGCGCTTGAGTATTTGGCAAAAGAAGGGTACGACCCGCACTATGGCGCGCGGCCAATTAAACGCCTTATTCAAAATAAGATTTTGAATCCGGTGGCAAGTATGATGATATCGGAAGGGCTCTTAAAGGGAGGCGCAATTGCCGTCTCGCAAAAAGGAAATGATATAGTTGTGGCGGTGGAAAAAGTTGGTCTTGGCCGCAGTGCGCGTAAACCGGAATCGAAGAACAAAGACCGCGCTGTATCTGTAAAATAAAAGACGAAACCCCCCGGATGCCATCCGGGGGGTTTTCAAAGAAAGTATAATAATATAGCTGGATATTGTATTCTGTTTTCGGAATAAAAAAACCGCATCCATCAGAGTAGAATGAATGCGGCTTCCCATACGCGTCTCATAAGCATAGCAATTAATGTGTTGCCACAGATTCATCTACGGATGCGGTATAGGGTTTGTATGCTGGCATCTGTTGAATCAGTTTATTGTATGCATCAACAAAGGCCGCGGCAACAATTTTACCTTCATCGGTGCTTTGCCATCCGGCAATACCGGCACCTCCGAATGCAGATGACCCGAATCCAAACATGCTGCCACCCAACCCAATATCAGTTTTTGAAGCTTCACCGGTTGCGCTGGCAATTTGGAGTCCGGTACTATTATCCACTAGGAGTAATATGACCTGGGCCTCCATTTTTTGCATACTTCCCATAATGCCGCCCGCAATTGCTCCCAACGGACCAAATAGGCTTCCGATACTGGCGCCTGCCCCGATACCGCCTGCATTTTTGTCACTGAAGACAATGTTTGGTGTAATCGTGTAGTCAACTCTTGCGAGCTGCACTTTCTTTTCTGGACTGCCGGTAAGCATACCTCTTTCTTCAAGTTCTTTTTCTTTCATGATGACATCCAGACCGGCACTTCGGTTTGCTATTTGCAAACATCCGGATTGATGCGCCACAATATTCATAATTGGTGTCGGGTCTGATGGCAGACGGTGTTGTAGTAAAATTGCTTTACTGTTCACATCTTCCATCAAAGCGACAGTCCCGAGTGGTTTTTCGCACCGGATAACCATATTAGAACCTTTGGAACCTTGCGCACCAGCTGATCCGCTTACAACATTTTCTGAAGCAGGTTGTCCGATTTTCGTTCGTGTGAAAGTGTCAATCGCAGAACAACCGGACAAAACAAACACCGATATCATTACGAATATGCACAACCATTTGTAAATATTCATATGGGGCCTCCTTCCTGTTTGTGAAGAACAAAAATACAAGTATGTTTATCTTTTGTTAGTTAAGCATATTTTTTGTCAATAGTCAAGTATTAAGTATGATGAGAGAAGATATAAAGAACGGAACGCGTACGCGTTCCGTTCTTTATATCTTCTATTCTGGTGTATCTATTGTACCAAATTCGCACCTATTTCCCAAACCGCTGACAATGTGCCACGCGCGGAGCGCCGCCCACCCCGCCGTTCCCTCAAAACCTTTGAGTTCCATTTTGGTGACAAATCTTCCAGTGGTATATGCAAATAGGGCATTATTAGCTTTTCTGACTGTACGATAAGTTTATTTTCGTGCTCCTTTTCTAAGACATTATCGGCTTGTTTTGGTCTTCTAAACAAAGTGGGCAACTCTTCTTGCATATCTGTTAGGGCGGATATATAATAATACGCCTCGTAGCCACATTCGTAGCTACATATTCAGACGGCTTGCCGTCTTTGTTCTTTTGTTTATTTACCTGTTTATTTACCAGGTTTTTTAGTTTTTTAATCTTTTTTGAGGGAAAACAAACTATATGACAACACTGGCCATTGTGGCATCTCTGCTCTTCATCGGTGGTTATATTCTTATTACGCTTGAACATCGCTATGACCTTCATAAGGCACTTCCCGCATCAGCGTTGGGCGCTTTTCTATGGATTCTTATTGCTATGACGGAGGGCGCAGATGGTGTCGGACACGCTATTGAAGAAGTGGGCGCCGAAATTTTCGGACTCATTGCGTTTCTACTAGCCGCGATGACTTTGGTGGAGATTCTGACACATTACCGTTTTTTTGACCTTATTCGTGCGAAAATTCTTGCTCTCGGACTCAATGACCGTAAACAGTTGTGGGTGATTGGCAGTGTTTCGTTTTTCCTTTCCGCAATTATTGACAACCTTACTGCAACGCTTGTTATGCTCGCTATCAGCATGAGTTTCTTTGCTGGAAAAAACTTGCTCCGTGCGGCTGCGGTTGTTGTTATTGCCGCAAATGCGGGTGGAGCATGGTCTCCAATTGGGGATGTGACAACTATTATGTTGTGGCTCGCTGACAAATTTACCGCGGTTGAAATTGTTCTTTTTGGGTTTTTACCATCGCTTGCGCTCTTTGTGACGAGTACCTTCCTACTTACTATGGATGTCTCGCTTGATACGCAAGATACTGTGGAAGAATCTATTGAGATCTCTAGATCGGAGAAAATTATCATTGGAGTTTCTCTCATTTCATTCCTATTTCCTCTTTTAGTTTCTCGTATTGGTCTAGAACCATATTTTGGGCTTGTGTTCGGCTTGGGTTTGGTTGGCATACTCATCGCGCTTTTTAGAGTACGCTCAAAGAAATTATTTTCACTTGAGGAAAATATGGTAGAGGGTACGGATGAAAACGGAAATAATGGCTGGTATGGACCAGAAGGACTGTCCTCACTAGGGGTACCTCACCAGACCCACCTTACTTCTAACATTGAGAAGAAACTTGCCCGCATTGACCTAGCATCTCTTCTTTTCTTTATCGGCATTCTTTTGGCGGTTGGCGCACTCTCACACTTGGGCGTTTTGGAACTCATTTCACATGTGCTCCTTGGTGTTGATCCATCGATTGTACGACTTGTTATCGGTAACAGTACGCTCGGGATTTTATCGGCAATTATGGATAACATTCCACTTACCGCCGCGGCAATTGATATTCTCAAGACTAACGATTCTGCAATTTGGGTACTTCTCGCTATTGCGGTTGGGACAGGAGGTTCAATTCTTGTAATTGGTTCCGCGGCAGGGGTCGTGGCTATGGGTAAAGTGAAGGACCTTACATTTTTCAATTATATCAAGATTGCAACCTTTCCGGCCTTTGCGGGCTATATAGTTGCAATTGCGGTATGGTATGCACAATATCTGTTCTTCAGTTAACACATATACAGTATTGTTTCTGTACGATTGTTATTATTTCTTCAAGCGGCCATGATATTCATGGCCGCTTTTCGTATAAATATGACATTGAGTTGGCTCGCCACGCACGGCGCGGTGAGCCAGCATTTCCGTATCTTTCCGCGCTTCGCGCGGCAAAAGCCGTTGGTTCAAAACCGACAAGTTCTATACTGGTGCGCCGGGCAGGATTCGAACCTGCGTAGCCCGAAGGCGCTTGATTTACAGTCAAGTGCGATTGACCACTCCGCCACCGACGCAATTTCTCATATTATACCGCTTTTTTAGTATGCGCGCAATTTTTGACTTTTAAATTTTTCAATGTATAATGTTTTAGGCATTGCATACAATATGATTCTTGAAAACCCTATCAGGAGGTGACGCGTGAACTATTTTCCTTATATTGGTATTACAGGTTTTACTCAACAAAATGAGGTTAAAGCTGTGATTGAAGGTGAGACGCTTCAATGCGTGCCGCCTGATCGGAAAATCATGATAGGCGTGCTTGCGAACTCGCAAACGCTTATAGGCATGAAACAGGCATTGCCGAATCTGTATCCGGACGCAAAGGTAATACCCAACATATTCTTCCGGCACGAACAGTTGTTTAATGTTGTGTGCTACCATTCGGATTTGACTGTCGCGCCGGCATATTACAAAGAGTTGGAGCTTATAACGAAATCGTGCGGGGAACCTCTCAATGGCATTCAGTTGCATAATGTATGGCCACACCCGAATATTATCGCAATTTATCGGAGCGTGTTTCCACGCATTAAAATTATTCTGCGTATCGGAGATAAGGCATTTCGGGCTGTTGATTTTTCAGGAAAGCTTTCCGCTAAGGCCGTTGCAAAACGCATTGCCGAGAGAATTATCTGGTATGAAGATACAATTGATGCAGTACTCATTGACCGGAGCGATGGTTATGGCAAACAGATTTGCATCGGTCTCGCCGATGCATGCCTGCGAGTATTTCATAACCGCATTCCGCATCTCCATGCCTCCGTTGCCGGAGGATTTTCTTCCGATGATTCCGCTATTGAACCGTTTCGAGCACTTGTCAAGCATTTTCCCGACATTTCCATTGATACAGAGAGCGGCATCCGCAATGCGGCAAACCGTCTGGATATTGGACAAGTCAAGATGTACATTAAGAAAGTGTCTTTGGCGATTCGCATGCCGGATTATCAGCCCGCCGCATAATACTTCCCCGTTAGAGATTCCGACCTGTCAGGCCGCTCTCTCTCACGGGGTTGTTTTTTGTTTGAGAAGGGGTAAGGCAGGCGTATAAAAAATCTTTGACACGGAATGACAATGTCTTCTTTTTTGTTTCGGAAGATATCCCTTTTATTCTCACAGAGCGAAGTCGTGCCGTCTGGTACGCTGCAATTATGTCGTATATAGGAGCTCTGATACTGGGGAGACGCTTTTCTTTTTGACCCGAGTATGGTATAAAAGGGCGCATGGCACAGAAACAGCTTATAAAACTTGCGTGCGGAAAATGCAAGCGCATCAACTACTGGAGCCGAAAGAATAAGAAGCTGGTTGAGCGTAAAATAGAGCTTAAGAAGTATTGCAAGTGGTGTAAGAAGCACACGGCACACAAGGAGATGAAAAAATAATCGCCTATTTCGGCGTATTGTTTTTTTGAATATCCCCCTTGGGGATTTTTTTGTTCTGCGATATGATAATTGCGAAGGCGTACGCGCTTGTCATACGAAGGGTCCATCGGTTAAGTGGTAAACCACTGGTCTCCAAAACCAGGACTGCAGGTTCGAGTCCTGCTGGACCCGCTATGATACATAAAAACCGCCCTCATTTTGAGGGCGGTTTTTGGAGCTCTGGTGGTGAATAACGCGGTCGTGTACCACTTGACCAGCGGTTTTTGTTGATGCCAATCTGAGTCCAGAAACCATTATCGCAGAATGCAGGGTCCCTGCAGAATTGAATGAACGGTTCTTCATCGCCGGATGCGATGAGTGCCTCAAGCGGGTATAAGCTGTTAAATTCCCCGATACTCATTTCAGTCAATTGCGTTTTTGCAGATGAATTGTTTGAAACGATTTCGTTGAATTTCACGCTAAGAATGAGCGTACCGGAGATTAAAAATGGATAGACCGGGCTGTTCGGATTTATATAAAGGATACGCGCCCCGTTCTTTTCAAGAGAAACTCCAAGACCCAATACAAGCCAAATGCAGTTTTCAGCATCATACGCCGCCCCCTCTTTGAAGCAATTTCTGTCAATGGAGTACTCGTTGGTAGTGGCCCCATGCGCTACCACGCGCTCAATAAGTGGAAAAACAAAAAAATATATAAGCAAGGCAAGCAGTAATATGCCAAATATTATTTGATTCAGTCGCCGCATATAACACCTCTCTTTCAAAGGCTTCTTTCTCTTCTTGTTGTCTCATATTTTTATGGACTTTGCAATGGCGCGAGAAATTTCCGCGTTTCTCGAAATGCGGTATGCGCGCCGGATATCCATATAATACGAGAATCCCGTCGGAACCATGTCATCTGCCGCTTTGCGTAACGGTATGTTTCTGTGTTTAGCCGTTCTTCCAGTTCGTCTCGTGTGAGAGTACCGTTGAGATATTCTGCCGGTAGCGCATATTCAAAGCCGAGCTCGCGAAGCCGCGCGGCAGATATTCCAGATTCGCGTAGATGCCGTACTTCAGCGATGAGCCCGCGGCGTAGCATCGCGTTTGTCCGCGTAGCAATGCGTGTTTTTAGTGTTTCTAGCGGGAGTGCGATACCAATGAAGAGTGGCTTATAGCTTGGCTTTGTTTTTTTAAGCGGCGGCACGATGCCAATGGTTTTTGTGATTTCAATCGCACGGATGAGTCGGCGCGAGTTTTTTCGGTCTATCGTCTTTGCACGTCGTGGGTCAAGTTGTTTGAGGATGCGGAACAGTTCGTCAGTCGATTTTTTTGAAAGATTTTTCCTGAGTGCAATATCGGGAGTTACATCTGGAAACGCGATACTATCTACGAGCGAATTGACCCAGAAACCGCTGCCGCCCGCTATGATTGGCAGTTTGCCACGCGATACAATGTCGGTAATGGCGTCACTCGCTTTTTTTTGATATTTGGCGGCATCGTACGCTCGGCGTGGCGAGGCGACATTTAGCAGATGGTGCGGAATACCTGCCGTCTCGCGCGCGGTGACTTTACCGGTGCCGATATCAAGTCCACGATATACTTGTCGCGAATCAGCGGAGACAACCTCGCCATTGAATGTTTTTGCCAAAGACACGGCGAGGTTGCTTTTTCCTGATGCTGTTGGTCCGACAACAACAAGGATTTTAGGGCCAACCGAACTTTTTCGTATGTTCTTTTTTATCGACAAAGACATAAAATAATGTTATCATTATTACATCAGATAGACCGATTTTACCAGCGTAGTAATTGAACACAGATATATGGCAAAAAATATATATTCGGAATACGACGAATTCTCGTTTGATGGGATTCGCATTGGACATGAAGTACCAGACATGGAAATTGAGGCGTTCCATGAGAATAAAATTAAAAAAATCCGCTTGTCTGACTATCGCGGAAAGAAAGGAAAGTGGGTTATTCTTTTTTTCTATCCGGCAGATTTTACTTTCGTCTGCCCCACCGAGCTTGAAGAAATGGCGGATCATTACAACGAGTTTAAGAAAGCGGGTGCCGAGGTTCTCTCGGTTTCTACAGATACGGTTTTTGTGCACAAAGCATGGCACAACGATTCAAAGGCAATCAAAAAAATAAAATTCCCGATGCTTGCTGATCCGACCGGCAATCTCTCCAGAATGATGAATGTATATATTGATGAAGAAGGTGTGGCGTTTCGCGGAAGTTTTATCATTGATCCGGAAGGCGTGCTCCAGGCGATTGAAGTGAATTCAAATGACATTGGCCGGAACGCAAAAGAACTCCTGCGTAAGTTGCAAGCAGCGAAATTCGTGCGTGAGCACGGTGGACAGGTTTGTCCCGCAAGTTGGGAACCAGGCGGCGATACGCTCAAACCGGGCCTTGATCTGGTAGGGAAGATATAAGAAGATATAATTGAAAAAACCGCCCCGAGCGTACTCAAGCAGTACACAGGGCGGTTTTTTAATAGTCGCCAAAAGCTTCGCTTTTAGCTTGTTCTTTATATGCACTTTAGGTGAACAGGTTAGAAACTGTATTATTCTCCAAGACTACGGCAAGGCAAAGCCTCTCTCAAAACCCCAACAGAGCCATTTATGCTTATATTGTAGCATCGAGGAGCTGCTTTTATATGTCTGGATGACACTAAGACACTGCTTAGGAGCACTTTGTCCGACATTTCTAAAAATCCCATCTAATGTTATAGCCTCGCCTAAAAGGGGAGTTCTGGCACGCTATTTCGGGACATATATAAATATATTCGAGAGTAACTACTATTTTGCCGGTCACTAAGAGCGTATGTTTCAAAATCGTATTCAAAGATGAGAGTGCCTTGAGGCTTGCCATCAAGCACGAGCGGGTTGCAGACAGCGGCAAGAGTGTTAAGGCGGCATCCGCGGAAAGTTGGCGAGCTATCGTCGCACGCAGAGCCAAAGGTTTTGGTTATTTCTTCTGCGACAAACAATAACCCTGGACGGTGGCTGGTCTATCGCATAATAAAAGCCCCACTCTCTGTTTGAGAGGGGGCTTTTTATATATCAAAACATACTTACAATTACTCCCCAAGCGCATACAATACATTATCAGAGACAATGTAGAGTATGCCGTCTCCTATTGCTGGTGCTTCTGTACCATTTGCAAGCGAGAATTCCCAAACAATATCCGCATCAATTGCAAGCAAGCTCTGCGTGGCCTTATCAGCAATAACATATTTTCTATTATTACCATCAACTGAGGTTCTGTTCCGCCCAGAGAGGTTATCCGGCAGGAAGGTCGTGGTGGTAATCTCCCCGTCTGCAGGGTTTATGGTGAAGAGCGTATCGGTTCTACTGAAGAGAATGTTGCCGTTCTGGTCAAGTGTCGGCGGGTTTTGGAGATTGTTCCCGATGGGACGCGTCCATAGTACGGTACCGTCCATATCGTATGCACGAAAGCCAATATCGGTGTCGGTCATAATGATATGGTCATTGTCATCAATCAGCGGTGCGAAAGAGAAACGAAAACTGTCTGTTTGAGTCCAGATGGGTGCCGGTGTTGGTACGGTTGTTTTTGAAGAAAAGGCGCGGAGTGTCTTGTTAAAGGCAACATAAACTATAGTTTCGTCTTTGGATAACGCGGGTGA
>PCTL01000030.1:0-14472 GCA_002771515.1 Candidatus Lloydbacteria bacterium CG22_combo_CG10-13_8_21_14_all_47_15
CGGCGCGATTCGTGGATCTTTCCCTTGCCGTTACAAGTTTTACATGTCACTGTGCCAGTATCTTTTTTTGCGCCAGTGCCAGTGCATGTCTCGCAGGAGGATGTTTTAGTCAAAACTACATTTCTGACGGTTCCGAAGACCGCCTCTTCAAAAGAAAGTTCAAGGTCAATTGAAATATCGCTTCCCCTACGCCTGCCACCGCGCCCACCACCCATGCCGCCGAAAAATTCGCTGAAGATGTCATTGATGTCGCCGAAATCCGCGTTCGCGCCTCCAAATCCCTGGAAACCGCTGAATCCTTCAAAACCGTTTGCGCCTTGTCCCGAAAAGACGCGCCCGTACGCATCGTATTCCGCGCGTTTCTTGTCGTCGGAGAGAATCTGGTACGCTTCGTTCACTTCTTTGAATTTTTGTTCGTCCCCGCCTTTCTTGTCCGGGTGGTAGGTATGAGCCAAGCGCCGGAATGCCTTCTTAATGTCGTCTTTTGAAGCGCTTTTTTCAATGCCGAGGATATCATAGTAGTTTTTATTCATATTAAAATATTATACGCCGCTTTCATGAGATGGTCAAACAAAATGTATCCGGCCACCACACATGGGACTCCCTTAAAAATTTAGAGAGTTTTTTTCCAGAGCATTCCCGGATAACCGTCATCCGGATCATTAATAATACCATGCTTGGTAAATCCAAGTTTCTCGTAGAATCTCCAAGAACTATCGTGAGTTTCAGGACTATAACAAACTATCTCAGTAAATTTTAACTTTTTTGACCCTTCAATTATTTTTTGTCCTAACAAATTTCCAGTACCCTTATTTTTATATTTTGAAGCTATAATATATAATTCTGCTGGCTTTTTTGTATCAGCGTGATTGCGAAGATGTGTTGGCGCCTCCCTCAAACCTGCCACGCCAACAATTTCATTATCGTCTTCAGCAACATAAAATCTACAATTATCTGAATCCAACTCTTCCGCCAACTCATCAAGAAATTCATTATCAGTCCAATATTTAGAAAAAATGTTTTTTACCTCAATCTCATCTTTTTTATTATATTTTCGCGCTTTCATTTTAAGTAATTAAAATATTAATTTAAATTTAATAAAGCATATAAAATACACCACCACAAGGGCTGGCTCGTGGTGGTGTTTTATTCTTGCTCTGTCAAAGCAAGATGTGGCATGCGACGACTTGAATTGACACCGAGGTCATTTCTTGCACCAAGAACACGCCGTATTTTCCGCCACTTGTCATCATAGCGATGATCGAGCCCTCTTTCAGTTGAACAACGGCTTGTCGCCTAAGACACGCTTCTCGACATACATCGACGAGCTTTGCCGCATCTTTGCATGAATGGATTTCATAAAACTCCTCTACTGTAATTTTGGACAGGGCGAGCCATGTCTCACAAAGGGTTTTCTCGTCAGCGAAAGAGTCCAAAAAACTGAGGGCGCGAGCGTTTTTGATTGAATGAGCCATGGCCTGAGTCGAATCACCAAACTGAAAAAAGATGTTGGCTTCGGAAAAAAGATTCGGCAACTGTTCAATCGGGCGATTCTTGTTCGCCTTGCACTTCATGAGAACAAAGACTGGTCGCTCGGCTGTGAATTCAGAAGTGTAGCTATAGAACTCTCCCGGCTCAGCAGGAATCACTCTATCACTGAGGACTGCGCGGTCTGTCACTGCAAACATAGATTACTCCCTGTATGTTGTGTTTTAAGAACATCAGTAAAAAAATTTTACTGATTCCAAAATAAACATAACATCTTTTTATTTTTTGTCAATTAAGCTGTCGTTAGCCGACGAGGGTTTTGATAAATGCGCCCATTCCATATGCTACCACGGCCGCAAGGCCTCCTATGGCGAATGTGCGTATGCCGCTTACCATCCAATTTTGTTTGGTAAAAAATGTTTTTGCGGCGCCAACGAGAAAGAATGTAAACGATGTAAGGACTGCTGAGATTACGAAGGTGCGTTCCGCAAAGAATGGTAGAAAGTACGAAAGTACATACGCAAGAAGCGGAATGATGCCCACCAGTACAAACGAAAGGAATGTCGCGAGCGCATGTTTTTTGGGGTCGTTGTTACCTACCATAATACCCAATTCTTCATGCATCATGGTATCTATCCAGTGTTCCTTATTTGAAGTGATAATTTCCACGGCCGTTTCAAGCTCTTTGCCGTTAAATCCTTTTTTTAGAAGAATCTCACGGATTTCTTCTCGCTCTTCGTCCGGTGTATTCTCTACCTCCCAGGTCTCGCGTTTTCGTGCACGCGCGGCGTAGTCGCGGTCCGCCTTGATGGAAAGATAATTAGAGATTGCCATTGAAAAGCCGTCAGCAAATAGGTTTGCAAAACCAAGAATCAAGACAATCGCTGGCGACAATGCCGCGCCGGCAACTCCGGCAACGACGGCAAATGTGGTTACGGTGCCGTCTACGGCGCCGTATACGAGGTCTTTTAAGTAGATGCCGTTTCCGTGGTGATGCGGTTCGGGTTCCGAAATGTGAACCATATGTCCCTCATTCTAGCAAATTCGTGCCCTGTGCTACAATGGGCGGCATGAAGACATCGTATTCAGCACTGGAAACATTTAAAAACTGTCCGCAGAAATTCAAATACGCGCAGATAGATAAGTTGCGCGAACCAAAACGCGTTGAATCCGTGTTCGGGACTATTATCCATTCGTCGCTTAAGTTTATGTTTGAGCGGAATCCGCTATACCCGACGCTTGACGAGGTGATTGATAATTTTACGCGAAAATGGAGTGAAAAATCGGAATCAATCGTTTGGAGGCATCCTGACAAAAAAACAGAGGAAGAAAAGCTATATGTTGAAGAAGGTTTGAAACTCTTGAAGCATTTCTACGCAAAAAATAAGCCGTGGCAGTATAATGCGGTAGAATTGGAAGGTCGTTTCAGTATCCCTCTGTCTGATGAGGCGACTGGCCGTACGCACACGCTTTCCGGCACGATTGACAGGATAGATAAAGACCCGGACTCGGGCGTATACGAAATTATTGACTATAAAACCGGAAAGAAAATGCCGGCAGAGGATTCGCTTCAGGATAATCTTCAGCTCGGGCTATATGCGCTTGCTCTCATAAATCGTTGGCCGTCCGGCAGTGTGAAAACATCGCTCTATTTCCTAAAGCATAATGAAAAGATAAGCGTAGTGCCGACAAAAGAAATTCTTGTCGCTACGCGCGAAGGCGTGCTCGCCACGATACGCGAGATTGAGAAAAGGCTTGAAGGAAATGATTTTCCTCCAACGCCGGGGCCGCTCTGCGGTTGGTGCGGTTTTCGGAATATCTGTCCGATGTGGGCGCATGAATATAAGACGAATGAGGAAAAGAAAGCACCCGACGAGGCGGAGCTTGCGCAGGCAATCCGTGATTTTTTTGCACTAAAAGCAAGCGAAACGGACATTAAAAAGCAGATTGCGGAAGCGCGTGAAAAAATCGTTTCATATATGTTGGATAAAAATTTACCGCGCGTGTTTGGAAGCGACGGTTCCATTACAAAGACCGAAATTCCGCGATATGAATACGATATGGAAAAAATAAAGCCGGTCCTGGAAAAGACCGGTCGATGGTTTGAGATACTTTCTCCTGACCAGAAATTGCTGAATCAGCTTATGATAATACTTCCTGATGCCGTGCGGGAAGAATTAGAGTCGCTACGCAAAGAAAAAAAGACGATTATCTTGAAGCCGTTGAAAAAATAAGGCAATGCAAAATAAAATGTAATTTGCGCGATGATATTGAGTGAAGATTTTCTCTACATTCTCGGCGCTTTTTTAATCCACCTCCATCCGAAAACAGCCGTAAGGATAAGCCCGCCTATGGATATAATATTAATATCTGATGATGTTGGTGAGAGAACGATTATTAAGCAAATAGCACCTAACGCGCATGTCAGCATAATCCGTATATCTTTTTCAAACGGCAAGAGCTGATGCGTGTAGCAAAACCAGATAAATTTCGTCCATCTCTTTCCCATCTGTTCCTCCTTTTTATGTGGTTACCCGAATATTGTTTTCACCTCCGTAAGCGCGTCTGTCAAGAGCATAACATCCTCTCTCGTGTTGTAAAGGTAAAAACTTGCACGCGTTGTGGCGGGGGCACCGATTGCCTGGCCAAGCGGCATTGCGCAGTGGTGTCCCGCGCGTACGGCGACACGATGCTCCGCAAGTATCTGCGCGACATCGTGAGCGTGAGCACTCGCCATAGTAAATGAAATAATACCGACATTTTTTGCCGGATTTTTTTCGGCGTATATTGTTATGCCCGGGATTTTTGCTAAGCGTTCATATGCTTCAGCAAGCATGGTTTGCGTGTGCTCATGAATCGTTTTTACACCGATTGACGACAGATAGTGGCACGCGGCACCTAACCCGATTGCGCCAGAAATATTCGGTGTACCTGTTTCAAAGCGTTCCGGCGGCGGTAAGTAGCGAGCGTGCTTGGAAGAAACATCAGCGACGATTCCCCCGCCGACAAAGCCGGGCGGCAGGTTCTCCAGATGTTTCTTTTTACCGTATAGGACGCCGATACCGGTCGGTCCGCACATTTTGTGCCCGCTAAAAAAAAGAAAATCACAGTCAAGAAGGGCGACATCTATAGGAATATGTCCAGCTGCCGCAGTGGCATCGCAGACAAGAAGCGCTCCGTGTGAGTGTGCGATATCGGCAATACGCCGTATATCATTGATACTGCCTAAAACATTGCTCGCAAGTGTGACCGCGACTATTTTTGTTTTATGCGTTATGATTTTTTCCGCGAAGGCATAATCAATGGAAAATAAGTTTGTTCTAAGTGGAATTGTTGTAAACACCGCTTTACGCCGTGACGCAAACTCCTGCCACGGTAGAAAATTCGCGTGGTGCTCCATAATACTTGCGACAATTTCATCGCCGTGTGTAACAATGCCCGCATGCTCAAGTGACGCGGCGAGCATATTTGAGGAAATGGTCGCGCCTCCTGTAAATATGATTTCTTTTTCGTCGGCGTTGATAAATACCGCGACTTCTTTCCGCGCTTGTGCGTATTCATCGGTTGCCAGCTTACTTTCGCGATAAATACCCCGATGAATATTTGCACGGTAGGTTGTGTAATATTCCAGCATCGCTTGTAGTACGGGTTCCGGCGTCTGCGAGGAAGCTGCGGAATCAAGGTACGCAAGATCCGGATTATTGGAAAAGATAGGAAAATCTTTTTTAATTTTTTCGGAGATTATCATGAAATGATTAAGACATAACTATATTTGATAGTCAATACTATTGTTTTTTTGCAGGTATTCCGGTGTTTCGGTAGACATCCACCGAAAGAGTTCGCGCATTATGAATAGAGCGCCGATAGTATTGTCGCGCGGACCTTTTTCCATAACAGTAGCAAACGCATATTTAGGGTTTTCATACGGGAAAAAACCGATAACCCATGAGTTTACAAATTGTTTGCCACCCCATTCTGCAGTGCCTGTTTTTGCGCCGATGGCGATTTCTGGGATATCAAGCCCTTTGGCGGTGCCTGAACGCACCGCGTCGCGCATACCTTCACGCACAACTTGAAACGCTTCCGGCAAAATCCCGCCTGTAATGTTTTGTGCCGGCGGCGAACTGTTTTTGTTCAAGTGTGGCGTTACGAGCATTCCGCCGTTCGCGATTACCGCAACCGCGCGCGCCATTTCTATAGGAGTAACCTGAAAACCATATTGTCCGATGGCGGTGTTGTATGTATCTCCGATACGCCACTGTTCGCCATTGAATGTTTCTTTTTTCCAGCGCGGGTTCGGGATTACACCAACGGTTCCCCCGCCCAAATCAATACCGGTCTCGCTACCGATACCGAACCGTCTCAAGTACGACTCCATGCGTTCAATGCCTAATCCGGGTTGTTCTTTGAAGCCGCCACCGACTTCGTAGAAATACACATTTGAAGACACCGCGAGAGCTTTACGCATATCCACAAAGCCGTGTGCTTTCCAGTCGGTAAAAACGGAGAATGTCTCCGGGATATACGGATGCGGAAGTGAAATAGAACCGGTACTCTCTATTTCTTTTTCAGGCGTGATGATGTTTTCTGTTAGCGCGGCGAGCGCGATAAACGGCTTTACGATTGAGCCCGGCGTATAGAGGCCCGCGATAACCCTGTTTAAGAAAGGTTTTTTAGGGTCGGATACATATTCTGCTATGGTATCTCCACGAGCGCCTGAAACAAGCACATTTGAATCGTATTCCGGGTAGTTTACCGCTGCAAGCACGGAGCCGTCAGAAACATCTATGATGACACCGGCACCACCTCCAAAACCGTTGCTGTTAGCAAGCTTCTCCATCATACCGTACCACACATGTTGTATGCGCGCGTCAATGGAGAGCGTGATGTTCGCGCCATTTTTGGGGGCGCGAATAACACTTTCTGAAATGTGTTCGCCGAGCGCGTTGGTTTCCGTGATTTTTAAACCATTTTTGCCGCCGATAATTACGTTGTAGTACTCCTCAAGTCCCTCGATTCCGATTGTATCGGTTTGATAGTAGAAGCCGCCGGTATCCTTTTTTGGATAGCTGACATATCCAAGAAGATGCGAGATGCCTTTTTGGTCTTTGTATTCGCGAAGAGAAAAAAAATCCGCTTCCGAGTCGTTTGCCGTTTCAGAGTCATTTGCCGTGTTCCATGCGAGCGGCGTGCCTGTGCGGTCGGTAATGATACCGCGATCAGTAAAGATAAGTTCGTGTGTCAGCCGATTCTCTTCGCTTTCCGAAGCATACGCCGCGCCTGCGATTATCTGGAGTGTCCAGAGACGAAATAGAAATATTCCGCCGACCAACGCGCAGAATATTGAAATCACTAGCGTTGTTTTTTGTGAGAGCGGCTTTTCAAACTGCCCCTCCATCTGGTGTGTGTTGAATTCGGGAAGATTTGACGCGTCAATCAAGATTTCTTCCGGATCAATTCCATATTTTTTTTTTCGTCTACCAAACATATTTATTTTATTGAAAAATGCGGAGACGCGTCCGAATAAATTCTATCAACAAAAGCATACCGATTGCGCCGATAGTAAATAGATATGTAAAATGCGCGACTGAAGCTCCATAGAACAGGTCTATTAACAGACCACCGACGACGAGCTCAAAGAATTTCGGGAAACGAAACGCAAGCGCCGCACCGAACATAGCCGAAAGCCACCACGGAAAAATAAAAACGCTTACTATAAAAATGGTGTCAAGAATAATTCGTAATTGCATGATTATTTTTTGGTATTCTACGGGTATGCTTCTTTGTTGGATTCATTCTGCGTTTCAGCGCGTGTCTCGTCCGTATCGGTAATGAAATGGGGCCGGACTAGAACGGTTTCAAGCGCGTAAATATTTGCCGGCAAGCCAGCAAGAACCCTCACAAAAGACTTTGTCGGCTCATCCTCTACGGCTCTGACAACTCCGATAATAATCGGCATAATGCCTGGAAGGCGAAGCAGGTCGCCTTCTTTGATATCCGTTCCACGCGGGATATTTATTTCAAATTCGCTTCCGCGTCCGCGGGCTTTTACAGGAAACGGCGCGTCACCTAGCATGGCGTTTACTTCGCGTCCCGCCGCGGAATATAACAGCACTTTCGCGGTCTCGTTAAACACATCGGAAATTGTGCCTAGTGCTAGGTTACCGCCGAGAAAGACAAGCGCGCCCCGTGTAATGCCGTGTCGTGCACCGATATCAAGGACAAGCGTACCGTATGTGGAACGCGGTGGTGAAGCAAGCACTGTTGCGAGGACTGTTTCAGAGTCAGTGTCCCCCATATTACGGCCGAGAAGCGCTTTCAGTTCACGGTTTTCTTTTTCCAAAAGCGTAAACGACCAGAGTTTCGCGTTTGCCTCGCCGAGGCGTTTTTTTAGGTCTTTGTTTTCTTCAAAAAGCGTCTGCTTGTCGGCAAGGAGTGCCGCTTCAAATGTCGCTGCCGTCTGCTTGAGCGCTGTTTCCGCTTTTAATACGGACGCGCCAAATGACATAACCCCGCTTTCAAGAGTTCTGATAAAGACCGCGATTAGAATAATCGCGGCAAACGCGCCTGCAAATACGAGTGATGGTATGCGCGTGCGCGAGCGGCGGTTAAGACTGTTGAATCGGAGAAAGCTCATCTTCATTTGTAATAAGAATATCTCGGTAGCCGGCGATATCCTCAAGGATTATGCCGGTACCGCGCGCCACGGCAGTGAGCGGGTCTTCCGCTATGAAAATCGGTATTTTCAATTCTTCACGAAGGAGATCCGGGAGGCCTTTGATAAGTGCCCCGCCCCCCGCAAGAACAATACCTCGCTTCATGATATCACCAAGAATTTCTGGCGGAGTATGTTCAAGCACCTCCTTAACGGCAACTATAAGTTGTCTTACTGACGGCGCTATAGCTTCTTTAATGTCAGAATCGGTAATAACAACTTCGCGCGGCAAACCCGTGATTAAGTCGCGACCGCGGACTGCTGATTCAGCAGAATCGTCACGGTCTTCTCCTACGCCACCAATCGCAATTTTAATATCTTCGGCGGTTCTGTCACCAATTAAGATTTTAAATTCATTTTTTAGATATGCAATGATATCGTTATTCAACCTATCGCCGGCTACCTTCACATTTTTTGAGCTCACTATTCCACTAAGTGAGATAACTGCAATGTCAGTTGTTCCACCGCCAATATCAATAATCATAGTGCCGGCCGGTTCTTTTACCGGCAGACGGATACCGATAGCGGCCGCCATCGGTTCTTCTACAATATGCACTTCACGCGCGCCTGCGCTTTTTGCCGCATCGCGTACTGCGCGCACTTCAACATTTGTGATATTGGATGGCACGCCGATGAGTACGCGGGGCGGAAGCATTTTTTTTGAAATTTTCCTTGCCTTGTTAAAAAGATACGCAAGCATTTCTTCAGTAACCTCAAAATCGGAAATTACACCTTCCACCAGCGGTCGTATTGCAACTATATGCGCGGGAGTTCTCCCAATCATCTGCTTCGCATCGTTACCGACCGCAACGACTCTATCAGTTTTTTGGTTCACGGCGACGACTGACGGCTCGTTAATTATGATGCCGTGTCCGCGCAAATAGACCAGGGTGTTCGCCGTGCCCAAGTCAACGCCGATATCGTGAGAAAATATGTTAAAAAATTTTTCAAACATGGTGTCATATGTGATACGCATCCAGAATATGCCGTACTGTCTCCTCTGATGACGCGACGCGCGTTTCCGTTTCAGTGCGCCGTTTGATTTCGGCACCTCCCGAATCAAGGCTTTTTGTGCTGACGACGATTCGGAATGGAATACCAATCAAGTCCGCGTCCGCAAATTTTTCACCGGTTTGCGCCGTCTGCCTGTCGTCGTAGAGAGTTTCAATACCTGCCCGGTCAAGCGCGTCAAAGAGACGGTCTGCTTCTTCGCGCACCTCATCGGTTCCGCCTACTGCAACAAGATGCGCCGCAAACGGAGCAACTGCATCCGGCCATTTTAGACCGGAGTTGTCAGAATATATTTCCGCGATGGTTCCGAAGAGACGGCTTGGACCGATGCCATAGCTTCCCATCACCACCGGTACAAGCGCGCCTGCTTCATCTTTGTAGGAAAGCCCTATTGGCTCGGAAAAACGCGTACCTAGTTTGAAGATGTTCCCTACCTCAATCGCGCTCTGTTCTTCAAGCTCATTTTTCAAGAGACCGTATTCCGCGAGTACATCGTCAGACAGTATTTCTTTGTTCACAGCGAGCTTTTTCTGTCTGGCGAGATATATCGTATCCTCGCCACTTTTAGAGAGCGTTTGAAACTCAAATGAGTATTTTGAGAAATGCCCGCCGCTTGCAACGGTCAAGTATGTATGTTCACCCAATCCTATTTGTCTAAAAATAGAGAGATACGCGTCACGACAGCGTTCGTGGAATGCTTCAAGGTCAGCCGTATCGGCATGGAACGAGTAAAGGTCCTTCATCATAAATTCGCGTCCGCGGAGAAGGCCGCTTTTCGCGCGTTCTTCGTTTCTGAATTTGGTCTGTATTTGGTATACGGCTTTTGGAAGGTCTTTGTATGAAGCGATGTGGTTTTTCATAATTGCGGTAATCGCTTCTTCATGCGTCCATCCGAGACCCAACTCGCCACCCGAAACGAGTTTTGTCTTAAACCATACCGGCAAATCCCAGCGGTTTGTTTTCTGCCATGCTTCGGCTGGCTGGAATGCGGATAAAAAAACTTCTTGTCCGCCGAGAGCGTTCATTTCGTTGCGAATTATATTTGAAATTTTTGTGAGAACCCGTTCGCCGAGCGGAAGATAGGAGTAAATACCAGCGGCTTCCTTGTGGATAAATCCTGCTTTTATCAGAAGAGCCGCATTTTTAGCGACCTCATCAGCCGGTGCGTCTTTGCGCGTTTTTGTAAGGAGATGCGTTTGTCTCATGCTCATGCACGCTATCATAGCACAAGAATGGTACGCGCAAAAGCGGCATTATTGCCCGCGTTCATACTCAAATTTGGTGCCGAACACTGTATTACGCATTGTGTCAAACTCTGCTTCAAAGGAGCTGAAAACACCACCTGTGTTTTTGGTTGTGGATGATGTATCCGCGGAATCATCCGGCTCATCACCGCCGTTGTTTAATATCACTAGGTCAAATGTTGCAAGCCAGATAAAGAAAATAAAAGCTGTCAAAATAATTGTACTCGTGATAAGAATACGGCGGCGTACCGGTTCCGGTTTTTGTCGTAGTTTATTCAGCAAATCAAACATATCTTATGTCAATCGGCGTCACGGACCTTAGCTTGCTAGGAAAGCGCCGATGAAAGTACTACGACTTCCCCCTCTTTTCCCTCAATGTCTTTCTTTTTAACCGTCAGTTTCTCAATTGGAGATACCTCGCTCCCCTCTTCTTTCAGAAAGATGGCGAGTGAGTTTTTGTCATGTCGCATAGGGATGATGATATGCGGTTCAAACGATGTTGCGAGTCGGTGCGCATCTTTCGGGTCAAGCGTACCGTCACCGTAGGCCGGCACGAGCAGAATATCTATTTCACCGAGCTCATTTCGTACCTCCGCCGGCAATTCGCCGCTCGTTAGCGCACCGAGTGTCACGACGCGCATGCCTTCAATTATCACCTCGTATATAGTATTAATGGCCTGCCCGCCGCCATAGAGCGATTCGGAAAGAACGCCCTTCACCGTAATGCCTTTGGCTTCATATTCGCCAGGTCCTGATATGATAAATGGTTCTTTCCCACCGTATGCCATTTGTTCAATTCCATTTAAATCCGGATGTCTCAAGGAGACAAGAGCGATATCTGCGCCGAATTTCGGCGCCTTGAATACTGATTGCGCGCTAATAGGATTTAACGCAAGCGTTAAATCGCCGAACTGAACCTTAAAAAAGAAAGCCCCATAATATGTAATAACCATAGTGTTTCCATACTAGCAAAATATATACCGCGTTTCAATTGATTGCGAGACCGTTTCCACGCCACTACATGTCTTTGACAAGAGCAATTGCGTTATTGCAATTACGCCGCGCTGTGGTAGAGTATTTTTGAACAGCGTGGCTGTTTACATTAACAGATCCCGCTTCAAGTAATCCCGCAGAGCGTGCAGATGGCATAGAGAATCTGGCTCGCGGACCTTGGGCGTTTTTCTTTTGGATGAACTACGTAGTGTGCTACGTAGTGCGCTATGCAGTTCATCTTATTTTTAATTTTTATGACAGGAAAAAAGATAATAGAAAACGACGCTGTGCCGGATGTACTTGATGCGCCGAACGATAATAGCGGTATGAAAACGGTGATGGGTAAAATTGCCGCGGCGCCGCGCATTGGTGACATTATGGAAGGACCGGTCGCGGCCTTTGACCGTTCGGCGGTCTACATTGACTTAGCACCTTACGGCACCGGCATCATCTACGGCCGCGAATATATAAATGCGCGTGATGTTATCCGGCATGTATCGCTGGGTGATACGATTGCCGCAAAAGTTGTTGATACTGAAAGCGATAGCGGTTACATTGAGCTCTCGCTTCGCGAGGCGCGGCAGGCGATTATCTGGGCTGAAGCGGAAGATGCAGTCAAAAACAAAACGGTGCTTGAATTGCCGGTCAAAGAAGCCAATAAGGGTGGTCTCATTATTGAATGGCAGGGCATTCCCGGATTTCTTCCGGCGTCGCAGTTAAACGCAGAGCACTATCCGCGTGTTGAAGATGGGAGCAAGGAGCGGATACTTGAAGAGCTTAAAAAACTTGTCGGCCAGAAACTCGCGGTAGCCATTATTTCGGCTTTACCCAAAGAAGGTAAACTTATATTTTCCGAAAAAGATTCCAATCTCAAGGAGCGTGAAGAAATTATCAGCAAGTACGGTGTCGGCGATATCGTTGGCGGCGAGGTGACCGGAATTGTAGACTTCGGCATGTTCGTCAAGATTGAAGACGGACTGGAGGGGCTGGTGCATATTTCGGAGATGGACTGGGGTCTCGTAGAGAATCCAAAAACACTCTTTAAGGTTGGCGAGCTTGTGAAGGCAAAGATTATTGAAGTCAAAGACGGAAAAATTTCTCTTTCTATCAAGGCACTCAAGGAAAATCCGTGGGCATCCGCAAAAGATAAATATAAAAAGGGTGACATTGTGAGCGGTGTGGTGATTAAATTCAACAAACATGGCGCGCTCGTTTCTGTGGAAGAAGGTGTGGCGGGGCTTGTGCATATTTCAGAATTTGGTACCGAAGAACAAATGAAAGAAAAAATCTCGCTTGGCTCTACACACCCGTTCCAAATAACTCTCTTTGATTCTGAAAACCAGAAAATGATACTTGCCTATCTTGGTGACAAGGAAAAGGAGTAAGAAAAGAAATAGATACGATACAGAATCGTTTGTAGAAAAAACCCGCTTGGAGTAAGTCCCAAGCGGGTTTTAAGATGCCCGTTTAATCTACACTGTACCGTTTTCCATCAAAACTATAACGGTGTGTCTTGTCGTCTATTATACTGTCAAGATATACCGGATAGCCCCACAAGTAGTGGATGTGCCGCAGTGTCCCCTCAATATATGTTTCGTCAAGCTGCATGCCGTGGTCGTCGTGCTTCAGGAGCATAATTCTCTTGTCTTGATAATTGCCATCAACAACCGCTATAGAAGGGATACCGTAGTAGCTGAAGTACATGAGCAGATAACGCCGTATGATTCCGGGATTTTTCTCCATAATCACGGCGATTCTGTCACCTGTACGCTGGTCTTCGCCTTCTCGGTAAATATAGAGCTCATTACCGCGTATGAATTCGTCGGTCGCAAACTCTTCAATCGCCATACGGTCCGAATACGATTCACGCATAGAAAAGATTTTCTCTTTTCCTTTGTTAGCGCCCGTATCCCAGTGCGCGCGTTCAATTGGGTCTGTACAATCTTCGTACTCTCGCCCGAATCGTCCGGTATCCCAGCAATGTTCCGCATATTCAAAAATTGCAGGACCAAGATGATAAACATTTAAATGTAGTTTATTGCGCTGTGTTACCTTCGCGTGGAATGTTGTCCATACGCCGTGCTCGGACGATGTTATCAATCCTTCTTCTGTAAGTTTCCGTATTATACGGAGATGCCAATAAGTCGCCCACCCTTCGTTCAGCATCTTTGTCAGCATATTAGGAGCAAGCGCGCGCGCTTGATTCCTCAAGACGCTCACGATGTCCTGCTGGAATGGCTTCAAACGCGTACTCTGCCTGTTAATGTACTTTAAGATGTCATAAACCGGCTCAGGCGGTGTGATATCCTCAAGGCGTTTCAGCCGCCGTATAACGCATTCCGTTTCTTGCGCCCGTTCCTTGTTGTTCAAACGGATGTTTTTTTCAAGGCTGGCAAGCTTCATTTTTTCGCGCGCTATGAGTGCCTGCCTGGCGTCTTCTTCGTCCGGCTCTTCAAGAAATACATCAAGTGGCTGGTGCCACTGGATTGAGAGCGCAGCATCCATTGTCTGCTCAACCGCTGTTTGCCCATATTGAGCTTCATATTTTCTGAAACGCTCTGCCGCATACCGCGCTTCTTCTGCAACATTTGAGAATGAGCGCCCGCGTTTTAAGAAACTGCTAGCGAGAAAGAAGTCTACATGGCCGTATACATGCGCTATAATCATTGCATTTAGCGGTAAAGGATTCGTGTCCACTAAAAGCGCGCGTGGACGTTCAAAGTTCCACACTTGCTCGTATGGTATACCGGTGCCGGTATGCTCATAAAATGTACGATTCTTTTCAAAATCGCGACCGAATGTCCAGTGAGAGAAGTTTGTCGGAAAATGATATGACATCGCTTCAAGAATTCGGCGTGCTGGGCATACCTCAAAATCAATCTTAGTAGTCATGAGGCCGTATTCATCGGCGAGCTCGTGCACGCGCTCCTCAATCCGTATCAATCGTCGCAGTTCGTCTTGTGTCATGATGTCCACCTTTCTTGTTTGAGGAATGCCTTGAGCGCCGGCAGAATATCTTTG
>PCTL01000030.1:14490-15101 GCA_002771515.1 Candidatus Lloydbacteria bacterium CG22_combo_CG10-13_8_21_14_all_47_15
TAATAATGATTCCCAAAAACGGATACCTATCGTCCCTACTCTCAAAAGTATGGAGGTTGTCTTCTATCTGCTTCACCAGACCGAATTCTTTACTAAACGCATTCATGAGTTCAGACACTGTATTGTCACCCTCTGTACGCACTTCGCCGTAGCCAGCCATGGAAATCCCCTTTTCACATATTTTCTTTACTTCTCTGACGGTGCGTGCCGGATCAAAATCATCACCGTCTGTAAAATGCCAGGTGTAGATATTCCATTGCGACTGCGGAAACTCTGCGTCAATTCTTCCGCTCGCGAGCTCATATGGGCTGTAGCATAAGGTGCCGCCGGACTCGCCGGTATAGAGAAATTCTTCTTCCGTAACGAATCGCGCGGTGGTATGGTGGGCAAGAAAAAGTATCACGACTTCTTTATAGATATGTTGCAGAAAATTCACGAGCCAATAGAGGAGTGAACGGGAGAGATACTTTTTCTCATCGTTCATTGAGTATGACACATCTCTCATTGCAAATACCACGGCCTGCGACTGTTCGGTGATTTTCTCTTCCTGCTTATGATAGCGCATATCGTCAGGATGCATTATGACAAACGCCTTTACCGCGATCTTTTCA
>PCTL01000031.1:0-14093 GCA_002771515.1 Candidatus Lloydbacteria bacterium CG22_combo_CG10-13_8_21_14_all_47_15
AGAAAACCAAGGGCGAAGATTTCCATACCAATAACGCTGAATGAATGTTGATATCGTGCCTCGCTGATAAAAGGCATTCAATACGAGTTCCATCGCAAGCGGTGTCTTCGTCATCTCGCGCGCGAGCCGTATCTCAAGTGAAGTCCACTGTATTGCTGATAAATGTTGCGCGCGTACATAGAACAACCAAAGTCGCCAGAGAATAAACCCGGACGCAAGCGGGAGCCAATACGGCGCCATCTGTATTGATAACCTAAATATATCAGTTAGCAACTCAATGAAAAACGCTTCCATAGTATCTTCCAAGTATAGCAAAAATCTATTGCAAAAAAAACCAGCGTACGCTGGTTTTTTTTGGGAGTTTATTACAGGTGCGGATTATTTCACCTGATAAGTACCGTCTGAATTTTTCCTGAAGTGCGTTCCGTTTTGAAGATTAACTAAAATAGTGTTTGGCTTCACATAGCGCTCTTTCATAACATATTCAACAATCGCATCTCTTGAAAGTGGTCCGTGCTTTTCAAGAATATCACAGATGACATCGCGGACGATTCCCTCGGCATAGCCCCATTCTTTAAGCGCATAGAGCCCGCGACCAACTAGTACAAAGCGTGTGTCTTTAATGAGCTCGTTGTGGCAAGTCGCCACATGCGCTTTCTTATTGAATGATTTTTCAATCGCGCCAGCCACTTCGGTGAAGTGCATCGGAGAACCATGCCGCCGTATAACGAGGTATGCGAAATCGCGAATACCGCGTGCGTTTACATTAGGAGAAAATGTACTCCCCCATTCGCCGAGCGGATTCATCCCGACTTCCTTTGAAAGGTCAAGCCACCGACGCGCATAGACCGGCTCACGATACGATACCGGAACAGAATGTTTACCAAGCTCTGCAACAAACCGCTCCACGAGCTCATCTTCTGTCATCAGGTCATTTGAACCGAATGATTTTGCCAGCGACTGAAGCGCAAGATGCACCGAGCCCGCAATGTCTGCATCCACAACCCATCGGTGCGTAAACTGGTCGTTTTCGCGTTCCTTGGTAAACGGCTCACCTAGCATTAGGAGAAAATAAATATGATTATACATGTCATCGTCTTTATGGAGCGAAGAAAGAAATTCTTTTTCGGGCACGATGCCACCGCCGTATTCCCGCATAGACTGTTCAAGCGCAAGAAATGTATCACTTTCGTTCGTATAGGCATCTGATTTTCGTATTGATTTCAGGCCGAAATCCTCAATCTGTCGTATGCGTTCGCGGGTTACGCCATAGCGCTTGCCAATAGATTCAAGCGTCTGACGCGAACCATCTTCAAGACCGAATCGCAACACAACAACATTTCTCACGCGATCAGGTAGAACTGCCAAAAGCCGCTTGGCAACCGGTTTGAATTTTATGATTGATGTCATAGCAATATGAAAGCGATAGTGGCACGACGATGGGGACTTATAATTTATTTATTATATATTTATATCACTTTGTCAAATTATAATACCAGATTTATTAACATTGTGCAAATGCCATCCGAAAAACGCACTGGCATTGCGACCAGTGCGTATTCTCTTACTGCCCGGACGGAGACGGTGTCAAAGTGGTAAATGAGACCAAAACCGTATCCCCCGCGTCAGTCGTTATCGGAATATCGGTATTTATATCAAAACCAATAACCCCGTCATCTTTTCGCAACGCGGCAAAATAGGTCTTACCCGCCTCAATTTCCCGAAGCAAATCAACCGTCACAAATGCATATTCCCCAGCATCAAACCGCGCGGCGCCAAGGATACTGCCGGGAGCGCCATCAATACTCTCATGTATCGCGACCCATGCGTTTTCAGAAAGTACCGCTTTTTTAATGGTCACTGCCGAGCCAGCTGTCTGATTGCTGATGATAACGCTATTTTTTGTAGCGCCGACTATCTCACCACTGCCTGTAAGTACATCACCCGCCGTATCGGTGTCCTTCACTTCTTCATTCGCTACAGAGTTGCCTCTGTCTTTCATGGTTCCCCCATCCCAGAGCCAGAATGAGCCGAAACCGATAATCAACCCGATTAAAAACACGATGAACATTTGTTTTTTTGTAGCCAACGCTTCCCTATCTTCATGCTCACGCACAGGAAGCGGCGCATTTGGAACCTCCTTGTAATTCTTATTTTGTTTATAATCCATAGAATACTGCATTGGTTTATCTTCTGATAATGTTGTCGCAAATGCTACCAATACAGCGAAAAAAGTCAACCGCATGAGAAACTATGTCTACCGAGAAGCTTGCGGACTATCCTGTTACAATATTAACCAACTTATTTTTTATATAGACAATTTTTTTGATGTCTTTTCCATCAGTCCATTTCTTTATTTTTTCGCGCGCAAGCGCAATCCGACGCGCGTCATCTTCAGAGATATCCTTATCAATTTCAAACACATCGCGAACCTTACCGTTTACCTGCACGGTTATAATATGCGCACCCGAAACAATTTTTCCAGCATCATATTTCGGCCAGTGAGCGCGGTGTACTGACTCCGCATTACCGAGCACGCCTCGCCAGATTTCTTCTGTAATGTGCGGAGCAAATGGCGCGAGAAGACGGACAAACACCGCATACGCTTCCCGTCCGACTGTGCCTTTCTTTTCCGCTTCGTTTACGAAAATCATCATAGCGCTTATCGCGGTATTGAAGCGAAAGTTCCTGATATCTTCGGATACTTTTTCAATCGTCTTATGGAGCAACGATTCAAGCGCCGGGTCCGTGTATTCGCCAAGCGCGCCTAAAAGACGCCACACGCGCTCAAGAAACCGGCGCGGTCCAATTATACTTTCTGTATTCCATGCCGCCGCATCTGCAAATGGACCCATAAACATTTCATAAAGCCGCAAGGTGTCTGCGCCGTATGTATCAACCACATCGTCAGGGTTTACCACATTGCCCCATCGTTTGCTCATTTTTCTTCCGTCCGCGCCATAAATAAGTCCGGGGCTCTTGAGCGTCGTAAACGGCTCATTAGTGGAAACAAAACCGTTGTCATACAAAAACTTATGCCAGAATCGCGCGTATATAAGATGTCGCGTGGCATGCTCCGCGCCACCGACATACATATCCACTGACATCCAGTACCTCTCTTTTGCCTCGCCGACAAAATGCGCGCTATTTGTCGGGTCAATATAGCGAAGATAATACCATGACGAGCCAGCCCACTGGGGCATCGTATTCGTCTCCCGCTTCGCGGGTCCGCAACACTCGGGACATGTCGTGTTTACCCACTCTTCAATATCAGCAAGCGGCGACTCACCTGTACCGGTGGGCTCATAGCGCTCTACTATCGGCAAGGTAACAGGCAAATCTTTCTCCGGTACTGCAACCACACCGCACGCCTCACAATGAATCAGAGGAATCGGCTCGCCCCAATACCGCTGGCGCGAGAACACCCAATCGCGAAGTTTGTACTGTGCCATCATTTTTCCGCCAACGAATTCAGTAATCGCGTCTTTCGCGTTTGTGCTTGTCATACCATCAAATACTCCGGAATTAATGATATCGCCTTCGCCTGTATATGCCTTCACCATTGTTTTCTCTCCGAGAAAATACCGAATAATGTTTTTTGTCGGCTCAGTAACATCAGGATGTGCGAGCGCATCTTCAAGCGTCATTTCCATAATTGCTTCGCCTTCATCACCCAAGCGAACATGTGTAGGTGAAACATCGGAAAGATAAAAGAGCGCAAGAAAATTATTCTTGATATCTTCACCGTCGTTCATGCTATCTGATGCGATTAAAAATCTTATCTGCTCTTTTGAAAATTCAGCGCAAAGTTCTTCCTTCAATTCGCGGATAAGACAAAATGTGATATCTTCTCCTTCATCACGCATGCCACCGAATGGAACGATTTTACTAGGGTCTTTTTTTGCGTTACCATCCCGTTTCTGAAAAAGAAATGTACCGCGTGGCGTTTCAATCAATGCCCAAGCACCTTCAAATTGTTCTTTATTGGGAATAACCACTTGGCGAATCGGCAGATTATATTTTTTCGCAAATTGTAAATCCCGCTCATCGTGCGCGGGCACCGCCATAATGGCGCCGGTTCCATAGTAGCCTAGGACATAGTCGGCGATAAAAATCGGAATGTCTTCATTATTCGCTGGATTAACCGCCATCACGCCGTCAAGACGCACGCCTGTCTTTTCTTTTCCTACAGCTGTCCGCTCAATCTCTCCTTTATGCTCGGCTTCATGACGATACGCATCAACTTCATTCCAGTTTGTAATATCGCTCTGTAATTTCTCCACAAGTGGATGCTCGGGTGCAAGCACCATGTATGTCGCGCCAAAAAGCGTATCAGGCCGCGTTGTAAAAATCTGAATTTTTTCGTTGTGTCCCGCGATACAAAACGAAATCTCCGCGCCGTCACTTTTTCCAATCCAGTTTCGCTGAAGTTCTTTGATATGCTCCGGCCATTCGGCAAGCTCATCTATATCCGTGAGCAACCGTTCGGCATACTGAGTTATACGAAGCACCCACTGACGAAGCGGCTTTTTCTCCACAAATGTATCGCACCGCTCACATCTGCCATCTTGCACATCTTCGTTCGCGAGACCTGTCTTGCATGATGGACACCAGTTGATAGGCTCGCTAGATTCATACGCGAGTCCTTTTTTAAACAATTGCAGAAAAATCCATTGCGTCCATTTATAGTATGCCGGGTCGGTTGTATTAATCTCACGCTCCCAATCATAATCAAGCCCTATTTTTTTCAACTGGGATTTATACCGCGCGATATTCTTCTCTACCGCCTGCCGCGGATGCACTTTATTTTTTATAGCGTAATTCTCTGCCGGAAGTCCAAACGCGTCCCAGCCCATCGGATGCAAAACATTGCATCCCTGCATACGCTGGTATCGCGAATAAATGTCAGTAGCGATGTAACCTTTAGGATGTCCGACATGGAGCCCATCACCTGACGGATACGGGAACATATCCAAAATGTAACGCTTTGGACGCGTGTCTTTCTCGGTTGTGATATACACTCCTTCTTCATCCCACTGCCGTTGCCACTTTTCCTCTATTTTTTTATGGTCGTACGCTGCCATCATATCTATATACAATCACAAAATCTCTTATTAAAAAAGCCCCGCACACAAAAGTGTGCGGGGCTTTTAACTATTACCGAACGCTTGTAAAGACCGTATTACTCCCGAATCTTTTTAATACCGACCCAGATAAGCGCAACAAGCGCGATACCCAAGACGACAAGTCGGAGCACATCGTCCATGCGCGACCAATAGCGCGTTGAGCCGATTACAAGCGACACGACACCGCCGAGCGAGAGTGAGAGTGAGAGTGTCTCAATCGGCACGAATATCGCCACGATAATCGCTATCACGCCGGCGATAGTCCATGCAACAAATACATTCCGCTCGTACACATCACGCGCATCCTCATACCCCTGCCGGCAAGTAAAGTCAGGGTCGCAATACCCTTCTTTTTCTGTTGCTATCTTCGGCACAGGTACCGGCTCGCGTTCAAGCAAGCCGTATTGAACGAACCGATCTTCAGTCCATTGTCCGCCGACTTCCAGACATTCATCTTTCGTCTCAGGTATGACGCGCACCTGTTTTTCCTCGCAGAAATCCGTATATTCCGGTTCGTGATACGCGACCTTGATTGCGCTGTTAAAAAAGAGGTTCAACACAATAACCGTGCCGACAATAAGGAGCCATTTGAGCCATCCGGCATATTTTTTTGGAAGTTTTTTCACTTCTTGTTCCATACCAAAATAATGTTAAGCTGATAAGAGTTTCTTCTACTATACAATATAGACCGTCATTTGACAAAACTCACAAAAAGAAGGGGGTCCTATGCGGATAGGAAATTTTTTGCTGACCGATTTTGTCGTTATCTGCATGACAGGCGCGCTTATCTGCTATCTCGCCGCAATGTTCCTTGCTCCAAAAACACAGAAGCATTGGGTGTGCGCCGTCACCGGATTCGCACTTGATATGTATGCCACCTATCTGATGGAAACATACGGCAGAGAATTTGTCTCCAATTTTTCACATACGATACTCTATCTGCACACAGCGCTTGCCGCCACCGCGATTATATTATTCCTTACCATCGCTTTTCTTGGTGTTAAACGCCATTCAAAACATCCTATGCTTGCCAAATACATATTCCTGCCCGTATGGCTTGCATCGTATATTTCCGGCATCATACTTATCTATTAAAAATCCCACGCGCGCGTGGGATTTTCTATCAGCGGACTTCCCATTGTTTTGATTGTGCCATCTCGTATATCGCGTCCATAATGCCGTTTACTTCCTCATCGGAAAGCGTCTTAGAATACGACTGAAACACTAGCCGAAAGGCATATGATATCCTGCCGTCTTTTTCAAACTTATCAAAAAGCATGATGCGAGAGAGAAGTTCGCCGGCATGTTCTGCAAGTGTTTGTTCCACCGCGAGAGCCCCGATGCCTTCTGGCACAAAAAGAGAAATATCGCGCGCGACAAACGGGTATTTGGAAACAGGTTTATAAACAATGTCCGGCGAAACACCATATGCAGGTTCTGTAATACTATTTACAGGTATCGCCTCCGCGGCATAAGTGATATCCACTTCGGCAATGGCTATCTCTGTGTTTTTGTCAAAATACAAGGTGATGTGTTTTTTATCGGATATATCAATGAGGCATGAAAGTACTGCCAGAGCATCATTTAAAATCTCATCCTCTTTCCGTGCCTTCTTATCTTTAGCAAGCCGCTTGACGCCAATCGCAAGCACAAAGTATTCGCCATCTTTATCAAATACTTTTCCGATTTCAAAAATCTGTACCGCGCCAATACCGAGCAGATCCTTGTAGTACGCGCCCTTCGCAAGCACATCGGAAAAAGCAGGCGCGAGCGCATGCCGCAAATATTTTTTGTCTTCTGAAATCGGATTCTCAAGCAATCTATGTTTTTTTGGGTCTCCTTCCGCGGTAAACGACGATGTCAATATTTCAGAAAATCCTATGTCCGCAAGCGCGTCACGCACCGCGTCGCGGAACAACACTTCTTGCGGGACAGGCGACGGCATATCCGAACGAGGCTCTCTCACGGGCACAGTATCGTAGCCGACGATTCTTCCGATCTCTTCAACCAAATCAACAGGAAGACGCACATCAAGCCGTTCTGCCGGTACGGATACAACAAAGCGCTCCGGCACTTCATACCTTCGGACGCCGACAATATTTTGAAAACCGGAACTTTGCGCAAGCGGTTCAATCACAACTTTTCCTTCTTTTTCAGTCGCGTGCATCACCTGCCCGCCGCCTAAAGAGAGGCCGACATGATCAACCCCTTCCGGCACCTGTGTCCCCGGCAAATATTCTTTCGTTTCCATATGGATACCGCGCTTCATAATCCCAGTATTTGCAAAAATAAGGTCTCCCGCTTTAATATCATTTTCCGAAACCTGTTGTCCGTATACATACTGGTCAACCGTCATCCGCGGAATATTAACTCCCGCTTGCGCAAACAAATACGCCGTAAACGATGAACAATCAAACCGCTTCGGCGCGTCATACGCGACGCTCGCGCCCCACAGGTAAGGCTTTCCTTCCAAGCCGCGCGCGATGGAAAGCACATGCGCCACAGGATTTTTCTTTTCATACGGAAACCCGAGCCGGTCAAACGCACTGGCAATGTCCAAATCCGAAAGAGTGGTGCCGAGCACCATATTCACTTCTTCAGTTGACACCCCGACGAGATATGGAGCTTGAGGGCGTGGATACGCGTCTATAGTTATACCGATTTTTGTTTCTTCTGTGCCTGCAGTGTCTGAAATGAGCGCCGTCACATATTCCATTGCTTCTGACGCAAGCCACGGAGCCAGTTCCCGCTCAAAACGCATTGACGAATCGGTACGAATGCCAACCGCTTGAGATGTTTTCCGAACATTTTTCGGCTCAAAATTCGCCGCTTCCAAAATAATATTTTTCGTTCCTTCTGTTACCTCCGCTTGCGTGCCGCCCTTCACACCGGCAAGCGCGAGCGGGCTTGCCGTATCAGCGATAACGAGCATATCTTCAGTAAATCTGATTTCCTGCCCGTCAAGCGTCTTCATTGCCTCACCGGCTCGCGCGTGGCGGACAATAATACCGCATGAATCAGGCCTATCTGCATCAAAGGCATGGAGCGGTTGCCCAAGCGTAAACATCGCGTAGTTTGTAGCATCAACAACATTATTAATCGTCCGCTGACCTATTGATTCAAGCCGCCGCACAAGCCACTCCGGCGACGGTCCGACTGCTATATTCTCAATTACTCTCCCGACATACCGACGGCAGAGTTTTTCATCCTCTATCGTGACAGAGAGCTTGCGCACATTTTCTATTTCTGCAGGCAAAGACGATATGATTTCTTTTATCGGTAGCTTTGCTAGCACAGCAAGCTCGCGTGCTACACCGCGATGCGATAGCGAATCATGCGCGCGGTTCGGCAAGATATCTATTTCAAATATTGTATCGTCGTGATATTTCTCTACCCACTCCACCTCATAGGCATGCATAGTCAAAAGACGCGCCACCGCTTCGGGAGATGGCAGAGGTTTATCAAAAAAAGATTGGAGCCATTCAAAAGATATTTTCATATTTCCCAACTACGTAGTGCGCTACGTAGCATACTACATAGTAGAAAATTGATTGATGACGCGCAGGTCACCCTGATAAAGCAGGCGCACATCTTCTATTCCATACTTAAGCATGACAACGCGGTCAACGCCGATGCCGAACGCAAACCCCTGCCATTCACGCGAGTTAATGCCGACATTATTCAGCACATTCGGATGCACCATTCCCGCGCCCATAATTTCAATCCAACCGCTGGCTTTGCATAAGGCACAACCTTCTCCTCCGCACTTAAAACATGACATATCTACTTCTACGCCCGGCTCGACGAACGGAAAGTAACTCGGACGAAAGCGCGTTTTGATTTCCTTTCCAAAAAGCTTTGAGAAAAAATGCGCTAATACGCCTTTCAAATCGGAAAGTGCCACATCGCGCCCAACCCAGAGCCCTTCCAACTGGTAAAACTGTACTTCATGCGTCGCGTCCGTCGCTTCATAGCGAAACACTTTCCCGGGCGCAATAATTTTTATCGGTGGCTGATGCGCCTCCATATATCGTATCTGGACTGGCGAGGTATGCGTGCGGAGCAGTCGTCGCTCGCCTGAAGCATCCGGCTTAAGCCAAAATGTATCCCATAGATCCCGCGCCGGATGGTCTTTTGGAACATTCAATGCGTCAAAATTATAGTGTTCGGTCTCAATTTCCGGCCCCTCGGCAATTATAAAGCCAAGGTCACGAAAAATACCCACCATATGGCGTATTGTATGTGTCATAGGATGCAAATGTCCTTTTTGCGCTTCCTGCATATCGCCAGTATAACGAAAAAACCCGACAAAAGAAAATTGCGCCGAGTCAAAAGAGATTATTCCACAAGCCGGAGAAGGGATTCGAACCCATGACCTACGGTTTACAAAACCGTTGCTCTACCACTGAGCTACTCCGGCATCATACGATTTATGACATTCCTTCCTCTTCTGATTTTTTACGCCGTCTTGACAAGGTTTTTTCAATACGCTCCCGAGGATCCATGATGCCTGGTATTGGCGCGTCAGCAAGAAGTTCCGGCTGCGCTTTTTTCTTCGCATGGTGTGTTCGGACAATTTTCTTTCGCTGTTCGCCTGTCATTTGATGACCTGACATTTCCTCAAAAAAAGGAGAGCGTTTTATATCACCGGAGAGAGAAATATCACGCTTGCCTTCCAGAGCATGTTTTGCTTTTGCTGAGAACCTATGAATGATGTCTATGCCGCGCACAATTTTAATCTTCGCATGGCCTTTTGCGCGCACGATAAGCGGCTCAGTATGCCTCTTATGAAGTATCCGTACAATTGTCCGTACGAGCGTTACTACGCCGTGTATTCCGTCCGACACGGTTGTTGTCATCGATTCTCCATTCAGTTCAGTAGATTCATCACGATACTCTATGTTTTGTCGCCTCATCTGCAATGCGCGTACGATAAAAATACCGGCAATACCGGATACTGAAATACCGAAAGAAAACATAAGTATGTTCTGGAGCATACGCCGCTATGCGCGGGTGGAAAAACGCGCAAAATTCGCTACCTCAATCCGCTCGCCGAATTTTTGCACCGCCTGTTCAATCAGTGTGCCGATTGTCACGCGTTCATCTTTAATGAACGGTTGTTCCAAGAGTTCCTCTTTTGTTTCAGGCGACATCGCTGTAATGTGCATTGCTATATCGCGTGCAAGTAATCCGAATTCTTCGTTATTCGCGACAAAATCCGTCTCTGACGCAAGTTCAACAAGAGCACCAACCGTACCGTCACCGTGAATGTACGCGCTCACTTTACCGGCGCCAAGCGTGCGGTCCGCCTTTTTCGCGGCGATAGCCACACTCTTTTCCCGAAGAATTGCGATGGCCATATCTTCGTCACCGCCCGCTTCTTCAAGCGCATGCTTTACCTGCATCACCGATACGCCCGTCTTTTCACGAAGAGCTTTGATTTGTTCAGTTGAAATTGCCATAAGTAATAATGCGCTGTGCGCGTATCCTGCGAAGCGGTTATTGCAAACCTTATTTATCAGCTTTTTCCGCATCCGGTATCGGTGCGATCATTTCTTTCCTGCCAGCCATGTACGCATCTCGTATTGCGTCTACAAAATATGATACGCTTCTCTGCGTTGAATCATTTGCCGGAATCGGATACGCGATATTTGAAATATCGCAATCAGAATTCGCAAGCGCGATTACCGGCACGCCTGTCTGAAGCGCTTCCGTTACCGCGATTTTCTCTTCGCGCGGGTCAATTACAAAAAGCGCTCCGGGAAGATTTTCAAGCGCGGCCACGCCGCCAAAATTTACTTCCAGTTTCTCTATCTCTCTGTCAAATAAAAGTCGCTCTTTTTTAGTATACATGGAAAGTTCTCCTTTTTCCCGTTTTACAGAGAGGTCTTTTAGGCGCGCAAAACGCTTTTTGATTTCAGGCATATTGGTAAGGAGACCGCCAATCCATCGGTTTATCACAAATGGTTGCCCTGCAGTGTCTGCCGCGCTTTCCATAAAGACCTTGATGGAAGGTTTCGTGCCGACAAAAAGCATTTTCTTTCCCGATTTTCCGACATCTGAAACAAACGCTTTCGCGCGTTCCAGATACGCTCCAGTCTGCTCAAGGTCAATAATATCCACGCCACTCTTGCTCGCAAAAATAACAGAACGAAACGAGGGATGGCGGCGCGAACGAGAGTACCCATAATGAGCACCCGCTTCAAACATATCGTCAATCGGCATCTGAAACGCCGTTTTGTTCATTTCAGCCATGAGAGGTTTTATACCAAAAAAAGAGCGCGGATGCAAGCAGATTACTCCCCAGCCGCTTCTTCTATCGCGCCAACTATCGGTTCAATAGCGCCGGACAAAATATTTTCAATTCCATGCCAGCTTTTCTTAATACGGTGGTCGGTAACCCGATCCTGAAGAATATTATAGGTGCGGATTTTTTCCGAACGGTCACCTGTGCCGATCTGCCCCTTGCGCGCCGCCGCATACTCGCGTTCTGATTTTCCACGCTCAAGGTCTTCAAGTTTCGCGGCAAGAATAGTAAATGCTTTATCACGGTTCCGTTGCTGGCTACGCTCGCTCGTAGAACGAACGACAATACCGGTCGGCTTGTGCACAAGACGAACTGCTGTTTCCACCTTGTTCACATTCTGACCGCCGGCCCCTCCGGAACGAGAAAAATCCATTTCAATATCCGCCGGATTGATTTCAATGTTTGCCGTCGAACGCACTGGCAATACCGCCACTGACGCCGTTGATGTGTGCACTCTGCCGGATTTTTCGGTCGCCGGAATCCGCTGGACTCGGTGAACTCCGGTCTCATACCGAAGTATTCTATATGCGCCATCGCCCTCAATCTCAAACGATGCTTCTTTATAGCCGCCGAGCGGCGATTCAGATGCGTACACGAGACGAAACGGCCAACCGCGCCTCTCCGCGTATTTGCCGTACATTTCGGCAAGGTCCCGTGCGAAAATAGCCGCCTCCTCACCTCCGGCTCCGGCGCGTACCTCAAGCACGGCTCTATTCGGAAATTTTTCCTCTTCCTGTTCTTTTGCGAGAATTGCATCCATTTGCTGAACCAACACTTTCTCCTGTTCTTCAATTTCCTTCAACTCTTCCAGAGCGAGTTCCCGCAAAGATTCATCGGCTTCCGCGGTCTGGAGCGCATCCGCACGCGCGCGTTCAAGACGCTCATATTCGGCGGCTAAAAACTGTGTCTTTTGATTTTCCTTGTAGATATGAAAATCCATATAGCAATTCTATCGCGATTTCAGATATTTGACAACATAAAATGTTGTATGTACAATTATCGGAGAAATAATGTACTCCTCTAATCTCAAAAGAAAGGTGGAAATCTGATGGACAGCCGGATACTTGGATGTTTTACGATTGCCATAGGACTGCTTGGGTTTGTATCTGCATTTCAGTACGGATATGATATTTATCACATACTGGTATTCATCATATTGGGCATTCTCATGATATACGGACTCAAACTACCCCAGATTATGACAGTCGGCATCACGGTAAGCCTAATATCGCTCATGCTACATATCATGCTCTACCCGCACAAGGCCCCGGTTGGTACTATTATGATTTTTATACTCACTCTGACAGCGATCATATTCGGGGACGACAGAAAAATCTGCAATGTAAAAAAGAAAAAGTATAAAAGGTATAAATAAAAATTTGAGTTTCAAAAATCCCGCCATTCGGCGGGATTTTATTATTTCTTTTTCTCGGTTTTTTTCTGTGCGTGTGCTGGAGCTTTTGCTTTCTCTCTGCGCGCCCTAAATTTCTCCACGCGGCCCGCAGTGTCAACCACTTTCTCCTGACCTGTAAAGAAGGGGTGGCACGCGGCACAAATTTCCACCTTGATAGTCTCTTTGGTGGAGCCAATTTCAAAAGTATTGCCACAAGCACATGTTACCTTGGCGTGCGGAAAATATTTCGGGTGAATGTCTGCTTTCATAGTTAGAAATGTTTTAGCACATAATCAATCTTATCGCAAGGCATCAATCATGCCCTGATATTTCTCCGCAAGCGCCATCACATCGTCCCCATAGAAAGCGTAAGCGGGTTTAGTCGCATTTTTCCAGCCAGCGAGATACCGGAGCGCGGCGAGCCGTTCGGCTGAATAGGTGCCTTTCGCAGCACCATTGTCTTTTAGGAGTAGCGCTGAAGCCATAAATGCATCTTCTGTATCCCACGGATTCGGCGGATTATGCCCTGTAAGCGCTGAAACTTTGTCTTCAAACAAAATCCAGGTTGACGGGATAAACTGTGCCGGCCCCATCGCGCCACCCCAGCCATACCACGGTTTTTTTGATACCGGCATACGGTCAGGGTCAAGCCCGAGCCGAGCAGTAATCTCCCGAAATACCGGTCTGTCGCGCGTTGGATGCATATCCACAGTCCATGTGCCGGTACCGATATTCTCTCCCAAGTTTGATTCTTCAGCGATTATACCAAGCAGAAATGCCGGACGAACACCCGTCTTTTCGTACGCACGCTCGGCAAGCTCAAGCGCTTTGCCAAAAGGAATTGCCGCTGTGTCGCGAAGCGAGAAGAGCGCGGCGCGGATTTGCGCGGCATCTTTTTCTTGTGCCTTCAATACCTTCTGATAACCATCTTCCTCTCCTTTGGTAACGCGAAGTAAAGTTGCTTTCTCCTTTTCTCGCTCTTCTATACGCCGCTTCTGCAGTTCCTGAATTTGACGCAATTCAATTTCTTCAATTCGTTTTTCTTCAAGGGACTGTTTCTCAACCTCGGTATCCGCCTTTGTTTCTATAATTTGCTTAATAGATTCATTAAGCGCTCGGCCTACAAATTCAAACGAATCAATATCTACAAACACCTGAGATATATCTTCGTGCGCCAAAATAACTTCCACCATTGAGTACGAATCTATCTCATGTTTCCTGCGTATAAGCTGTGCAAGCGAACGCCGTTCGCGCTCCATTTCTTCCA
>PCTL01000031.1:14112-14353 GCA_002771515.1 Candidatus Lloydbacteria bacterium CG22_combo_CG10-13_8_21_14_all_47_15
CGTATAAGCTGTGCAAGCGAACGCCGTTCGCGCTCCATTTCTTCCAAAAGCGATCCGATGGTGTCTTCTTTGCCTCCGATATCCCGCTCAAGCTTGCTGATGGTAATGTTTCTCGCGCGAATTGAGAGGCGAGCTTTTTCAATCTGCGCATCCAATATAGCAACATCACGCTCGAGCGATACGCGCTCACGCTGTTTTGATTCAAGAATTATGCGTTGGGCGTCTATCTCCTTTTCCAGCT
>PCTL01000031.1:14383-14545 GCA_002771515.1 Candidatus Lloydbacteria bacterium CG22_combo_CG10-13_8_21_14_all_47_15
GTGATTCAATATTTCCGGCAAGCGCACCAAACGCTTCCCGCGCGCCGAAGAAAAGAACGGCAACCGCCAAATACACCGCGATAGCTGTGACACATCGTTGCATAAATATAATACTTCCAGTATACACTAAGCCGGCACGCGCCGCCCCTTGCTGTTTCGCGG
>PCTL01000021.1 GCA_002771515.1 Candidatus Lloydbacteria bacterium CG22_combo_CG10-13_8_21_14_all_47_15
AAGAGAAACGCCGTTTCGCCATAGGTAATCATTACGATAATAGACGCGGTGTTTGATTCAACGGCCGATACATCTCTATCGGGAAAAAGAATGTGCCCGTATGCTCCGCCACCTAGGTCTATCCGCATATGTCTCCGTGCAATAATCTCCTCAACACCACTCTCTTCCACCGCGAGCGTGAGCGCGTTATACGCGCCTGTATCGGCACGATTGCCCGATTCCATAAATATATCAACATCAAAACGCGAGAGTACGGCCGACAAGCCGCCAATATGGTCATGGTCGGGATGCGTCGCGAGCACAACATCAAGCGAGCGGTCATAAAATGGCATTACTTTTGATAACTCCGCTAAGACCTTTTTATTCGGTCCACCATCTACAAGCATCTGATGTCCGCTCGGTGCTTCTATGAAAATCGCGTCCCCCTGCCCGACATCCAGAAAAGCAACAGTTAGGACATCGCCGCCTACTCCGGCAAACACGGCATGCCAAATAAATATATTTGCAAAAAAGAGGACAATAAGAATATGCCACTTTGCATTTTTGCGGAAGGATTTCATTGCTGGAAGTATAATTGTCTACGCTTCGGCAAAAACCGCCTGCCAGATGAAAACATTGGCAAGCGCCAATGCGGTCAGCACATATCATCGCGCATGCCGTCGAAACATTTCCATGTTCCGACCGTATTACAACATAATGAATAAAAAATTAATCAGAAATTAGGAACCAAACAGTTCATGGTGCGTGCCGATAATAATGAAATGGGCTGTACTCTTGCCAATTGGTTCATACAAAACCCTTATGTCACCATTTATATTGATACTGCGAAAGCCGGCGTATTCTCCATGCAGAGTATGATTGTTTAAAAGAGGGTGGAGCGGGTTTTCTAAAAAAATATCTCTCCGCTCTTTGAACTTTCTTTTTTCTCCAATGCGAAGTTTTTTGTACTGCTTCTTGAAATTTTTGTGCAGTAGTATTTTCATGCATCTAAATATACATCCATTTCTTCTGCTGTTTTGAATGGACCGTAAATATTTTTTCGCTTTTTATAATCCACGCGTGCTTGTTTCAAAAGCTTACCAACCTCTGATCTCACTTCCGGCTCAACAGAAAACCGCACCGCGCGTTCACGCACAAATTCCTTTAAATAAGCATTCACTACTGCCGAAAGCGAAAGGCCGATTTCTTTTGCTATTTCCTGCGCCCTTTCCTTAATGTCCCTATCAGTTTTGATATTAATCATTGTTTTCATATATCTATAGTATGTACAATGGATAATTTCTGTCAACTCATCAAAACATTTCCAGGTTCCTACATTATCACAGCAAGATTAAGGAAAGATAAAAATAAAAAGCCACGATTATTGTCGTGGCGAAAAAAGAGATCAAAGAGCTATGTAATACAGAGAAAAGTGTCACCGGCACATGAAATAGTGAGCGATAGGATATCAGCCATTATACGAGACATTATCGCGAGTATAGCAAATAATGTTGCATTTCAAGAAAAGCGGCGTATTGTGTGGGCAGTTACAGCCCCTTTACAAATCACAAAAAAGAGGTGTGTTATGAACTTTGTATCTTTCTTCCAGAGCGAAGATGGTATGAAAAAGCCGCGTCCGTACATAAATCATGCGGTCAAATTCAAGAAAGCATATACGAGAGAAGAACGCCTATTGGCACTCAATGATGCCGGCTGGAATGTATTTCTATGCCCGTCAAAATATGTCACAGGTTGCGACATGCTCTCTGATTCAGGCACCACGACGATGACCAATACCCAATGGGCCGCGCTTCATGAAGGAGATGAGGCGTATGGCTCAAACGAAGGATACTTTATCCTCGGCGAAGTAATCCGTGAGCTGTGGGGCGATGAATTTTTCTCCCCAAACAGGCATCCGCCGAACGCTTTTCTCTTTCATCAAGGGCGTGCCGGCGAAGACGCGCTATTCACAGAGCTCGGCGCGCTTGGAACACGGCTTATCATCCCGTCAAACGGCCACTTTGACACGACGGGCGCGAATATTGAAGCAAACGGCATCCAAGCACTGAATCTATTTTCTCCGGAACTCAACCGTATTCCAGACGCGCGATTCAAGGGAAACATTGATATGGTGGCACTCCGGTCACTGCTTGAAACATCCGCCGAACGCGTTCCGCTCATCTATCTGACTATTACGAATAACACAGGAGGCGGCCAGCCGGTGTCAATGCAAAATATCCGAGAGACCGGCGAGCTCGCGCACCGATACGGAATCCCGCTTTTTTTTGATGCCGGACGCTTCGCGGAAAACGCATGGTTCATCAAGCGAGATGAGAAAAGTTATGCCGACAAAACGGTCCGCGATATCGTCCGCGAAATGTTTCAGTACGCGGACGGCTGTACTGTCAGTTTCAAGAAAGACGGGCTTGGCAACATGGGCGGAGGTGTGTTTATCAGGCGTGACGGCCTTTTTGAAACGAGGTATCCAAAGATAGCCGCCGCGATGGCAACGCGTCAAATCCTGACCGAAGGACACCCAACATACGGCGGTATGACCGGAAGGGATATAATGGCAATCACCGTCGGGCTCAAGCAGACAGTAGAACCCGCCTATCTTGCCCATCGCATCAATCAGGTTGCGTATTTTGGCGAAGCAATGGCGCGCGCGTCTCTGCCTGTGCTCACGCCTTTCGGAGGTCACGCCGTCTATCTGGATATGAACCGTTTTTTTGAAGGGACCAGCCATCAACCGGCAGACTTCGGTGGTATAGCGTTCGCGGCACTTCTGCTAGGACTCTACGGGCATCGCGTGTCCGAACTTGGCAATTTCGCGTTCGGAAAATACGACACATTAACGAAACGACATATATTTCCGAAAAATAATTTCGTCAGGTTTGCGATACCGCGTCTACGCTACGAGAGAGAAGACCTTGACGCAACAGTAGACGCCGCGAGCGCGCTCTACACAGGCCGGCACGCTATTCCGAAAATAAAGGTCCTTTACGGCTTAGCCCTGCCACTCCGGCACTTCCACAGCAGATTCAAACTTATGTTCTAAAATAAACAGCGCGCAATTAGTGCCGCCCCGATGTTTCATCGGGGCGGTTTTTTGTTTGCGTAAAACCGCAATACTCATTCAACGATTCTTTTCCTGTCCAATCTGTAAATGATGACGACATAGACCACATACCAAAATACCACAAGCGAAAACGGTACTACCGGCAAAGCAACAGACGCAAATGGCAACGCGGCAAAAAGCTCCACCACTTTCAACTGATACGCGAGAAGAGCATAGGCAACAAACGCGAACGGAAGCGAGAGGAACGAGCTCGCGAAACCGATAATGCCGGTCAGAAACCCGAAAAACATAGTCGCCGGTATAAATACAAGAATAAGTAGATTGACCGGCAGTGACACGAGCGAAATCTCTCCCGTCTGGTAGAGAAGCAGAGGAAGCACAAAAAACTGCGTTGCAACGGTTGCAACAGCAAACTCACGAAAGCCCCACACGCTCGGCACCATATTGAAATACTTCTCAATCCGAGGCGCAAGATAAATAAGGCCGAGCGTGGCAAGAAAAGAGAGCTGGAACGACGGGTCAAAGACCAAAATTTTCGGATTGTGCATAAGCATAATGAATGCCGCGGCAAAAAGAGCAACGGTAATTTCATATAGCCGGCCGGTTGCGCGCGCCAAAATCACAAGAAGCGCCATTAGCGAAGCGCGGACAATCGTCGCCGAGGCGCCAGTCATAACCGCAAACGAAATTACCGAGAAAATGCCGAGCCCGATACCTACAAGCCGCGGAAGAAATGAAAAAACGCGCATAATCGCCTCTGCAACAATCGTTACATTATATCCCGATAGCACAACGATATGGACAATACCGGTCACGCGAAACGCATCCAAAAGCTCTGTGCCAAGCGAGCGCTTCGCGCCAACGATAAGACCGCCGGCAAGCGATACTTCCGGTTCGGGGATAACCTTCCCCAGCCGCGCAAGAAACGCATTTTTCCAATCAAAGAGAGCCAGCTTCACCGGATTACCGTGTCCGGCAGACAACACACGGATGTCAGGGAAAACCATCTGATAAAAAATACCGTCTTTTGCGAGATATGAAATATAATCAAACGCACGGCCGTTTTTATTTTGAAAATTTTCCGGCGTTTCAAGCCTTCCGGAAAATCCAATCAGGTCGCCATACCGATACGAAGGATAAAGTGACGAGACAAGAAGTATTTTTGTTTCCGCTGGTTGCCATGATACTCCATCAAACACCTCACGCACAGAAACTGTAAGCCGCAAACTTTCGTCCCGTTCATCAGGCTCTTCCGTAACCACGCCACGGAGTGTCATCTCCTGCCCGATACGCGCCGAAAGTATCGTGTCGTACGCCAACAGATTTGAAATATCGTACCGCAGAAGCCCGATACCGGCTGAAAAAATGAAAAGGGCGGCGGCAAAAACCACATCGGAACGCGGCACAAGCCGTGTCTGTACAAACAACGCGGTTCCGAGCGTGAGCATGAAAAATGCAAACCAATATCCGAAATCAAAAAATGAGTGGAATAAGATTCCACACGCAAAACCGGCAAGAAAAAGTGCAGGTAGCCTGTACATACCGCATTAAATAAGTAGGTTATGTATTCAAATTTGAATTGAGATGCGCGCAGAGAGAAAAATTAAAAAATATCCGCTCTGTACCGCGCGCATTTCATTATCCTCACTCTCCTATGGGAAATCTATGAGCAAGCCGCTTATCCGACTTGACTGTCCATCGCCTCGTTTGCAAGACGGTCAGCGTCTTTATTCTCCTCGCGCCGCACATGCGTAAACACCACATTCGGCACATCTTTCACCCGCATATTCCAAATTTTAATGAATTGCGGAAAAAGCGTTTCTTCTTTTATCTGATACTCGCGGTTTAATTGTCTAACCACAAGTTCACTATCCATCCGCATTTCTATCTCTATATCCTGAAGCTTTTTTCCAAAAAGCTTTTTCGCTTCAGTCATACCTAGGAATACCGCTTCATATTCGGCCCAGTTGTTCGTCCTGATACCGAGCGGCTTCGCAAGTTCTTTGAGCGTTTTTCCATTACCGTCTTTAATAACCGCCCCAGCACCGGCAATACCGGGATTATTACGCGAGCCTCCATCAGTGTAGATAATGAGTTTCTGCATACAGACACACTATATCATATCAACTATTCTTAGCCGGAGTTCGGCGCGTCCGCCGAAAAACGATTTTTCAAGCGATGCGGCAACGGTGAGAGAAACTCCGGTCGCTGGCCGCCATTCCTCGGGCGCGAAAAATGAAATGGCAGGGAGCTCGCCGCGACTTGTCTGAAAAATTAATTTCAAATGTTCCTTACCTTTACCGAAACGCTCAACCCGAAGAGGGTAAATATTCTCAAACAAAAATATCGGTTTCAGATTCCCAATGCCAAACGGCGCAAGCCGAGCTATCTCTTCATAGAACGCGTCGGTCATATCATCCATAGAAAGCATAGCGTCACAGAGAACCTGCCGCTCCCCCTCGCGCGACGAAAGCGCGCTGTACGCTATCACAAGCTCGTCTTCAAGCGTATGTATTTTTTCTTGTGCGATTGAGAAACCGCCGGCGTCCGTGTGTCCGCCCAAATCAAGAAATGTACCCTCCGGCGTCCGAGACATAAGCGCAACAATTGAGACGCCATTATTTGAACGGCATGAGCCCTTTATCTGCTCGCTTCCCTCGCGACCCCACACGAATACCGGTCTGCCGTAAGATTCCATAAGCGAATTTGCGGCAAGCCCCAAGATGCCCGGCATCCATTCCGGATCGCCAACTACTATAACTTCACGAAGCCCACCGCCCGCTAGGCGTGCGGCAAGACGCTTCTTCGCTTCACGAACGATAGCGGCCACTTTCCCCTTCCGCTGGTCGTTTAACTTCTGCAAATGCTCCGCGAGCGCGCCGGCTTTCAGCAGGTCATTGGTGGAAAGAAGCGAAAACGCGTCTATCGGCTCGCCCATACGACTTGCCGCATTAATCCGTGGCGCAATCATAAAGCCGATATCGTCTTCGGAAAGCGTGCGCTGGTTCATACGGAGCTTTTTTAAGAGCGCGTGAATACCCGGACGCGGACTTTTCCTAAGCACTTTCAGTCCGAAATACGCGAGCGCGCGATTCTCGCCAACAAGCGGCACCATATCAGCGACAGTTGAGATGCCCACAACATCAAGAAGCCACTTCTCCCAGCCCGGCGCGATACCGAAATCACGCGCTTTCAAAAGCGCCTGCACGAGCTTGAACGCCGTCCCCGCACCGCACAGCTGGTCAAACGCATACCCGCAGTCATCTTTTTTTGAATTGATGATGGCATACGCCGATGGAAGCTTTTGCACGCCATCTGTACCGACAAGCGGCAGGTGGTGATCGGTAACGATGACATCAATGCCGAGCTTATTCGCAAGCGCAACCTCCGCTATATCCGTAATGCCTGAATCAACTGTAATGACAAGCGATACGCCATCCGCGGCGAATGCTTCAATGGCGCCCTCGTTTAAGCTGTATCCTTCACGATAGCGATGCGGAATGTAGTTTGAAAAATTCTCGTAGCCGATTTTTTTAAAAAAATCATGAAGCACGACGCTCCCCGGAATACCATCCGCGTCGTAATCGCCGAAAATGACTATTTTTTCCCGAGCATCAATCGCGGAGAGAATCCGCGTTACCGCGCGATCCATATCGTGAATTTCAAACGGGTCGTGGAGGTCGCGTTCGTAATCAGGCGCTAAAAACAGCGCGGCATCGCCCGCACTTTGAATGCCGCGATGCCACAGGAGCCGCCGTACGATTTCCGGATATGCTTTTAGGATTTCATGCGCTTGCTCCGGAATCTCTTCTCGAACGGCGAAAGATTGCATGCGAAAGATTATAGCATATACTTGTGGTATGAAAGATTGCCTTTTCTGCAAAATTATTGTGCGCGAGATTCCAGCAGAAATCGTTTACGAAGACGATTTCTCTATCGCTTTTTTGGACAACCGGCCTATAAATCCGGGACACACACTGCTCGTTCCGAAAGAACACCATGAGAATCTCTATGATATGCCCGATACCCTGCTCGCGAAATTCGCGCCGAACATAAAAAAACTTGCACGCGCGATAAAAAAAGGCCTCTCCGCCGATGGCACAAACATTGGAATCAACAACGACTCGTCCGCCGGACAGGTGATTTTCCACCATCACACACATATCATTCCTCGCTTTGCAAACGACGGTCATCGCCATTGGAAAGGAGCGCCATATGAAAACAAAGATGCCGAAACAGAGACCGCTCAAAAAATAAAATCAATGCTGTCGTAACAATCCACGGCGTGCACCAATTATCACCAATTGTTACTAGCTATCTGTTTACAAAAATCCTAGCCGTACGGCTAGGATTTTTGTAACTGCGTAATGCCCTGCGTAGGACGCTGCGTAGTAAGACACCTATTATGGCGCCCAGTACCTCCGTTCATATTCTGACATTTCGGAGAACGGCTTCGCCGGCATTTTTTCCGATTGTTCGTCTGTCTTGCCCGCCTCCGGTACGACATGCTTGGCAAGAAGCATTTCTTCCATAAACTTATTGTACGCGCCATCAATCATTTCTTTCTTTTCCGGAAATTCCTCCCGCAAAGTATTCAAATCCGATGTGTCTTTAGGGTTCTTTTCAAGATGCCGGAGCGCTTCAAGAAGCCGTTTTTCTATACCGCCGAATTCTTCTTTAAACCTCAATTCTGCTTCCGCAGGTTGGCTTTCAAAGCGCCGTTCCATATGTTCCATACTTATATAAATAATAAGCTTATATGTCTTATAATGCTGATGATTTCAGAGCTTCAATGCCGGGCAATGTCCCCTTTGCCAGATATTCAAGCATCGCGCCACCGCCTGTGGAAATAAAAGGGAATGCGCCTGTCATCCGCATCCGTGAAATAACTGCCGCGGTATCGCCACCGCCAAGCACTAATTCGCCATCTTTGAATTTGCGCCTGACAAGGCTCCGGACAAGCGTTTCAGTCCCTTCGCCGAAACCGGAGATTTTATAATCACCAATCGGACCATTCCATAATACAAAATGCGCTTCTTGTATTTTTTCGTCAAGCATGCGAAGCGTCTCCGGCCCAGCGTCAAGAATCTGGTCATCCATTTGAATCGCAGCCGGTTTTTTTATTTCCGTACCGCGCTTGTTCTTCACCCGCACATCCACTGGTAAAAACAAATTTTTCGCGGCAAGAATCTCGCTTATGTCATCCGCGCGCCGATCAACGAGCGAACTGCCGAGCGGGTACCCTTTAGCTTTGAAAAAATTATGCGCGAGCGCGCCACCGATAAAACACATGTCGGCGCGCGCGAGGTAGCGCTTGATGAGCGGCAATTTCGTTTCAAATTTCGCGCCGCCGAGAATAAATAAAAATGGTTTCGGCGGGTCAAACGCCGCCGAAAGGTGCGCGATTTCCCGCTCAAAGAGAAATCCTGCATATGAAGGAAGAAGCTTCGGAAGCGATACGATGGACGCATGCGCACGGTGCGAGGTGGCAAACGCGTCGTTCACATAGATATCGGCAAACTGTGCGAAGCGCTCCGCGAACGCAAGAGTATTCTTCTCTTCCCCTTCGTTCCGCCGGAGATTTTCAACCAGCACGGCGCTACCGTCAGAAAGAGCAGTAATCGCCTGCACCACGGTTGCCTCTCCCAAATCAGGCGCAAAAGAAAGCGGCATGTCGCGGCCCATATACTCAAAGACCGGCTCAAGCGAGTCGCCTTTATGCCTGCCGATATGTGACAAGATAATCGTTTTCGCTCCGGCGTCGCGAAGAAATTCAATTGTCGGCAACGCTTGTTGAATACGAAAATCATCGGCAACGCCTCCGGTTTCCGAAATCGTCACATTCAAATCAAGGCGGAGGAGCACCCGTTTGCCTTTAAAAATCTCTTTGCCGGCTTTACTCAATGTGTTGATGTAGTTTGACATGGCGCGTTAGCCATCTATTTTTGAGGCCGTGTCTAAAATTGCGGAAAATATTTTCGGCGAGAGACTCGCGCGTCCGACCAAAAGTCCGCCAGAGCCGGGCACACCTAAAAAGTCGGCGGCATTCCCATCATCTACGGAGCCGCCGTAGAGTATCGGCACCGAAAACGCCAACTTCTTGCCAAAGGCGTCCACCAAAATTTTCCGTATAAAAAGAAGCATATTTTCAAACTCATGCGGAGTTGCCGAGCGCACGGCATACTCGCCAATAGCCCATATAGGTTCGTATGCAATAACGAGATTTTTGAGCGCCGACCGCGCAATGCCGGCAAGCGACTCTTTCAGCTCGGTTTCAACAAAAGAAAGATAGCGTCCGGCATCATCGCGCTCCGATTCACCAACGCAAACAATAGGAACAAGCCCGCGGTCAAGTGCCGCCTTTACTTTCCGTGCCACATCTTTACTCGTCTCGCCCGCCGCGCGTCGTTCTGAATGACCTAAAATCACATACGCCGCGCCAGTATCAGCAACCTGCGCCGCCGACACAAGACCTGTGTAGGCGCCCTCCGATTCCCAGAACGCGTCCTGCGCTCCTACAACGCACCTATGACCGGACACTTTTCCGGCAAGCTCTGATAGAAAAACAAACGGCGGACAGACCACCGTCTGAACTCCCCGCGTTTTACCGGCGTGTTGTTTTGTCAAAGAAAAAATCTTCCGTGCCTCCGTGCCTCGGACAGGGTTCATCTTCCAATTTGCGACAACAATTTTTTTCTCCGCCATAATAAAACTATAGTATCATAGTTCGCTCCAACCGCTCGCCTCCCAACCGCCTGACGGACCGCTTGTGAAAAGCGCATTCTCAAGACCTGTCTCATACACCACCGCCGCTGAATTCTTAAGATTCACCACATGTCCGGTCACTTCTTTTAGTGTTACATTGTTCTGAATTTCCACCTTGCCGTGCGCCGCATATAGGATAACATCGCCTTCGGCACTGTTTTGAAGCTCTATTGCCTTCACTCCGCCTCCATTCTCCGAGCTCGTGTTCTGTGACAACATCAGAATATACGACCCTTCGGCGCCAGAACCGCTGTATGTCGTGGAATTTTTGAGAATAATCGTACCACTATTCAGCGGGTCGGCAGGATTGTCAGCAATGACAGCTATCCCGATTGCACCGAGTGCGGAATCTATTTGAAGCACCGCGGTGTTTGCCACCGTAATGTCGCCGACAACCCAGACCGGTCCGGCAAGCGTGATAGTGGGGCTTCCGGTAATTGATAAATCACAGGCAATTTTCACAGGACCGAGAGGGGTGTCCGAATTTATGGTATATGGGCAAGGGCTTGTGATAACGCCGCCGTCTAGAGCCGCCTGTTCAAGCTCCGCCACATCAGCATCTGAAATAGGGAGCGGTACTTCCGGCTGGTCATCGCTTCCCGGATATAGAGTTCCCCACACTGTTGAGCCCGTAATCGTCTGATAGTGCGCGTCACCATCTATTTCCGCATTTTGTATCGTATGCGCGTACGCGGTACCGGTGGCGTGTATGCCGTCAATCAAACCGGTGGAGCTTGCGGACACGACATCGCCGGTGATAAGATTGTCATTTGTCGCCTGAACGGGACCATTTGAATATAGGTTCCCTAAGACACGCGAGGTGTTTTCAAGGAGTATACCGCCGATACCCGACTGCGTGCCATAAAAAAACGAAGCTCCGACACCTCGGCTAATGCCGGCAGTCACCCGTCGCACCATCGTCGTTGTCGTCGCCGACGCAATCACAAGCTGACTGTCTGGCGATTCGGTCTCCACGCTAATACGCGCGACACCGGCTCCAAGCGGTATAGTATCGCCGGTTGCCACCGTATACCCTTTCTTTAAGCGGTAAACCGCGTCCTCAAGCGCGCTTTCCGCACGATAAAAACTTTCTTCCGCGAGCGTATGCCTCTTTGCCGCGCGCAACTCCGAAAGAAGCGGGGTTGTAACGCTGAATAGAACTGCGGATGAAATAAACAAGAAAAAGATGACAACAATAAGCATTGCCTGGCCCGACTCTCTGCTTTTATTTGTAATGTTGATGTTTTTCATACTTACTGCGAGCGCACAACCGCGCTCGTATAAAATGTCTCGCTCTTTGTTGTTTTTACAGTTGTCGCCGTAAGACCTAGCGTGATTTTCACAAGCTCCGAGTTTTGTGTCGGCGCATACTCAAAAAGAAGCGTATTGACGGTGGTACTGCCTGAAAGAAGCGAGCCGACAAACGCGCCATCGCGATAGAACACAAGCGTGCCATTCTCTACGCGGAAAAGAACGCTCGCTAAAGCATCGCCGTTCGTCGTGTTTAATGAAAGTATCCCCGGGCTTGTGTCAAAGACGCTTCCTGTCGTATCCACACTCGTCGCGCCGCGGATTTCGCGCGCGAAAACATCCAACGCGGAAAGCGCGGACAAGTTCACTTCTTTTGAAGCACGGAGACCGCCAAACGATGTATTCGCGGAAAGAATCGTCTGTATCACGATCACCGAAATCATGGCAAGTATGGTGACATACGCAAGCACTTCAATAATCGTCGTGCCCGCACTTCCCCTTCCGTGATGTTTTGTATCCCGATAAAACCGCATATTATTCAAAAATATTTGAAAAGTACGCACGGACTTCTCGCGTCGTGGTCGTGGCGGCGCGCTCAAACGACACACTGGCGCGGACTTCGCGCGTTTCAGCGTCAATATAGGTACCGCCGGACGAAGTGCTTATCTTGTTCGTCGCGCTATCGCGGGACACATTGTAAAGTGTTACCGTCCGCGTAAACATAGAATCAATCGTGTCCGGTGTCGCAGTTGCCGTCCACTGCCCGCCGGAAAACACGAGATAATACGGAGTGCCTACGGCAAGCGACGCAAAAACACTCCAGTCGTCATCGCGAATACTCCTCATCGCCTCAACGCCTTCATCGGCAAGAAATGATACTTTTATAGTTTCGCGGACTTCGCGAGACACTCGTTCGTATGTACCGCCGGCAAAGACAATCCCCAGCAACGCGGAAGAAATAATCGCCGATCCAATAACGATTTCAATCAGCCCGAATCCTTGTTGTGCCGTCCTATTTCGCATAGTTATTTAGCGATGCTTATCGCACCGGTCTTTGAAATATCAATTCTCCGCGTCTGTGCGGTATCACCGGTCAAAACAATTGTCACCGACCCATATTGACCGGTCTCACCGGAAAGCCGCTTGAACACTAGGTCGGAACCGCCGCCAAAAAGAGAAATGGCGTCAATGCGCGCGGACGAATGGAGCATATGCAATTCATTATCGGGCGCGCCGGGCGTGAATGAAGTTCCTGCAAAAAGCACTGCGTTATCGGTGTCAAAATGTACGCCGTAACCTTTGCCGTCAAGAGAACCAAGCGTTCTACTGCGTGCGTCTTCAATGAGTGAAATCATTGCTCCAACTTCGCCGACAAGTACCTGCGTATTGCGCCAACGCGCAAGTGGCGACGCAACAATCACGGCAAGCATCATGAGAATCACTAAAGAAACAAGTATTTCAACCAGTGTAAAGCCGGTATTTCTACGAGCGTCTGCTCCGATGCCCGTTTTTTGTCGCCCGTATACACGCATATCAAAAACCGGCGGAAAGCGAATACATCGGCTGAATCATAGAAAATGCGAAAAAGCCGACCGCCGCGCCGATTAAAATAAGAAGAAACGGCTCAACAACAGTTGACAAGTCGTCTGTCGCCGAGGTCACTTCTGATTCGTAAAAATCAGCAATCTCCGAGAGCGTTGCTGAAAGTTTGCCGGTCTCCTCACCGACCATCATCATTTCGGATACAAGAAGCGGATAAATATCCTCTCGTACGGAAAAAGCTTCAGATATAGGAATACCTTTTTGAATATTTTTCTTCGCGTCGGCGACAACGGTTTTGTAATAGCTGTTCTGAAGAACTTCACTCGTAATATCAAGCGCGTCTGAAATTTGAACGCCGGATACCAAAAGCGACGAGAGCGTACGCGCTGTGCGCGCGGCATTTATTTTCTTGGTAAGACCGCCGATGATCGGCAGGTGAAGAAAGAGCCAATCAATGGCGCGTTTTCCAAAATGAGTCCTTGCAACCGCGAAGAGTCCGGCGAAGAGTCCGGCGAAGAGCGTGAAAAACAATATCGTATGCGACCGCATTAGCTCGCTTGAGGTAATAATAAACTGCGTAGAGAGTGGCAAATCAACATCAAGCTCTTCAAATGTACTCGTGAGCGTCGGCACTACATATATCAGCATAACAATACTGATAATAACCATAGCGATGAGAATAATAATCGGGTAAATCATCGCGCCACGCACCTTTTTGCGAAGAGCGTGCGCGCGTTCCAGCTGGCGCGCGATACTCTTTAGTGAATCGGAGAGTTTTCCTGATTCCTCTCCTGCGTGCACCATCGCGATAAACAAAGCCGAGAAAATATTTGGAAATTTCCCCAAGGAATCATGAAAACTCTCGCCGTGCACAACGCTTGTATTCACATCGCGTATCGTCTGTTTGAATTTCACACTATCGCTCTGGCGGCTTAAAATAGAAAGTCCGCGAGACAGCGTCAAGCCGGCGCCAACCATAACACTTAAATTTTTGGCAAAAAGCATCTTATTCTTCAAGCTGACAGTTGAAAAGTTTGTGTTCAGCCATCCGAGAACACCGGTCGGCTCATCTATGGTTGCGCGAGTACTGTAAACACCCGAAGAGGGCTTCGGTTCCACTGGCGTATTTGTTGAGTACATAACTTGATCGCGCGCCATATTCCAATATTCCATTATTCGCTAATAACACGAAGTACCTCCTCAATGGTTGTAACGCCTTGTACCGCCTTAAACATACCGTCTTCAATCATTGTGAGCATTCCCTCTTTCTTTGCCTGATTTTCAATATCGTCGGTTGTCGCGCCACCTATGACCAAATCCCTAATTGTCGGCGTTACCGCAAGCACTTCGCTGATACCGATGCGTCCGCTATAACCGTCTTCTGACTCGGGTGTGATTTTTGGTTTGTAAAATACAATACTCCGCCAGGTTTCATCCGGGCCGACAGCGTGCTCGTCTTTCAGAAGCGCGAGCATGCGTTCAAGGTCAATCACTTTCGCGAGCGATTTTTCTTCGTCGGCTGACAGATTATATTTTTCTTTCCGCTTGTGGAGCTTGCGCACCAACCGCTGCGCGATAATCACCTTCACCGTTGAGACGATAAGGAACGGCTCTACTTTCATATCAAGAAGCCGCGGAATAGCGCCGGCGGCGGAATTTGTATGAAGTGTTGAGAGCACGAGGTGGCCGGTCAGCGCGGCGTTCACGGCGAGACCGGCCGTCTCATTGTCGCGTATTTCACCAACCATGATAATGTCCGGGTCTTGCCGCACGAGCGAACGCAAGCCGTTTGCGAAAGAAAACCCGATGTCCGGCCTAACCTGCGTCTGATTGGCGCGCTTCATCTGATATTCAATCGGGTCCTCAATCGTTGAAATATTCACATCGGTCGTGTTCAAAATATCAAGTATTGTGTAGAGCGTTGTTGTCTTCCCCGAACCTGTCGGGCCAGTCGCAAGAATCATTCCCGTTGTCTGCTTCGTCGCGTGATGCAGTCGCTCAAGCGCTTCTCCGTGAAAGCCGAGCGATTCCAGAGTAAAACCCTGCGCGCCCTCTTTCAAAAGCCGGAGCACGGTCTTCTCTCCGTAGTATGTCGGGAGAATAGAAACGCGAAACGACACCTTTTCAGGCGCTTCAACTTTGAAACGCCCGTCCTGCGGAAGCCGTTTTTCGTCAAGCTTTAATCCCGAAAGAACTTTGAGCCGCGCGGTCACCGCCGAAGCCGCCTCCCTCGGCAAAACCATCGCATCGTGCAAGATACCATCAATCCGATAGCGCACGATCATTTGATTCTCCTGTGGCTCAACATGTATATCGGATACACCCTGCACAATTGCGTGCGACAATAGCGTATCAACAATACGGACCACAGGAAGGTCGGCCGCAAGTTTCTTTAAATCTTCCTCCGAGACATCTTCGCCTCCCTTTTGCGAGAGCTTCAAAAACGCGGCGTCTTTCTGGATAAGGTTACCAAATTCTTCTTTCAAGCTTTTCTGGTACTGAAGGAGTGCCGCTTTGATTGAGTTATCATCAGTAAGCCGCGGAAGAATTTTGATTCGTGCTTTCTTTTTAACAAAATCAATTGCCTCAAGGTCATTGGTATCAAGCATCGCAACCTCAAGCCCTTCGTCAGTTTTCCGAAACGCGACGATATTGTGCTTCCGTGCTATCGGCTCAGGAATCATAGAGAGCACCTCAAAAGCGAGCTTTTGCCCTTTCAAGTCAACGAACGGAATACCCAACACATACGCCTCAATTTTTCTGATATCAGACGCATCCGCCGTACCGCGGAGTAAAAGCTCTTCCTGAAGCGTAGTTTTCTTTTGTTCCGCGTCTACAGCAGCCGCCTCTACTTCCGCTTTGGAGAGTAGTCCCGAATCAAGCAAAAACTCTTTTAATTTTTCCTGGTCAACAACCATGGTGTCTTTATATCAGTATACCAAGAAATACGGAGGCGTGTGTGGAATAATGCACAGATAGAGCTGGCATGATGTTGTTTCTTTTTCACAGATATGGTATTATACTAATATAGGTTGAATATGGTTATCTACTGTCCGCTCTGCATGAGAGACGGGCATTTATTTTTAATAAAACAACTATGATTGATTTAAAAACCGTAAAAACAACGCTGGAGCAACTGGAAACCGAACGCGGTATTTCAAAAGAACGGCTCATTGACGCGATAGAGCAATCGCTCGCCGCCGCGTATAAAAAGGAGTATGGAAAGCGCGGACAGATTGTGCGCGCGCACTTTGATTTGGGTACGGGGCAGGCTGACTTTTTACAAGTGCGCGTTGTTGTTTCACCTGATGAGGTTCGGGTAACTGAAGAAGTTCCTACTCGCGAAACAAGCGGAGCGAGCGCGCCAGCAAAAACCACTGGGATAAGAATCGCTCCTGCCGATGAAGAAACCGTGGATGAAAAAGAAACAGATGAGCGTATCCGATTCAATCCGGAACACCACATTCTTCTTGAGGACGCACAAAAAATAAAGAAGGACGCTAAGGCGGGTGATGAGATTGTTTTTCCGCTTGAGAATAAGGACGACTACGGCAGAATTGCCGCGCAGACGGCAAAGCAGGTGATTATCCAGCGTATCCGCGAAGCTGAAAAAGAATCGGTCATCGGCGAGTACGGCAACCGAAAAGGAGAAATCGTGTCGGGAACCGTCCAGCGGATAGAGCGCGGGACGATATATGTTGACCTGGGTCGCGCTGTTGCTATTTTGCAATATCAAGAGCAGATACCTGGCGAACGATACCGCCAAGGCGAGCCGATTCGCGCATATCTCTACTCGGCAGAAGACACACCGCGCGGCATTTCACTCCGCCTATCGCGCTCTCATCCGAAATTTATTGAGGAACTATTCAAGTTGGAAGCGCCGGAAGTCGCAAGTGGCGTTGTAGTCATCAAATCAATCGCCCGTGAAGTCGGCTCGCGCACAAAAATTGCCGTACATTCAGAAGACGATCATGTAGACCCTGTCGGTGCATGCGTCGGGCCGAAAGGCGTGCGTGTTTCCACTGTAATGAGCGAACTACACGGCGAAAAGATAGATATCATTGAGTGGTCGGACGATATCGTCCAATATATTGCCGGAGCGCTCTCTCCCGCGCAGGCGGTGTCTGTTGAGGTGTTGGATGATACTGCGGGCCACGCGCGCGTTGAAGTGGCGCCGGACCAACTATCGCTTGCAATTGGCAAAGGCGGACAAAATGTGCGACTTGCCGCAAAACTGACCGGCTGGAAGCTTGATATAATATCAACGGAAGAGGATGCTTCTCGCAACAAAAAAACGGAGGATACAGAAGCAGTGGATACGAATACCGTAGTGGATATGGCTTCCGAAACAACCGAAAAAGAAACGGGCGAGAAAGAAGAAGCAGATGTGACTTCCGAAACCGCTGAAGAAACTGGCGAGAAGGAAGAAGTGGATGTGGCTTCCGAAACAACCGAAAAAGAAACTGGCGAGAAGAAAGAAACTGCCAAAGAATAATTGCGCGATGACACATTATCAATTCATTAACAATATCTTATGATCACATATTTTATTTTCGGAAGCGCCTTGCTTGCAATTCTCTACGGCGTTTTTCTTACAAAAAAAATTCTTGCGCTCCCGACAGGAAATGAAAAAATGGTAATGATAAGCCAGGCGATACAGGAAGGCGCGCGCGCGTACTTAAACCGCCAATATAAAACAATTGCGGTTGTAGCGCTTGTACTTGTCGCGATTATCGGCTTTACGCCTGTCTTGGGCTGGATGACCGCGCTAGCATTTCTTGTCGGCGCAATTCTCTCCGGCGCCGCGGGCTACATCGGCATGAATATCTCCGTCAGAGCAAATGTGCGGACTGCCGAAGCGGCGCGCAGCGGATTGGCTAGCGCATTTTCTGCAGCCGTGCACGGCGGCGCCGTCACGGGGATGCTTGTCGTGGGGCTTGCGCTATTAGGCGTTGCCGGATTCTACTACACGACTGGGAACCTGACCGCGTTGATAGGGCTTGGCTTCGGCGGCTCGCTCATTTCAATCTTCGCGCGCTTAGGCGGAGGTATTTTTACAAAAGCTGCCGATGTTGGCGCAGACCTCGTGGGAAAAGTTGAAGCTGGCATTCCAGAAGATGACCCGAGAAACCCAGCTGTCATCGCCGACAATGTGGGTGACAATGTGGGTGACTGCGCCGGCATGGCGGCAGACCTATTTGAGACATATGTCGTTACTATTATTGCGTCAATGATTCTTGGGCATCTGCTGTTTGAAGGATTTAATAATGCACTTGTGTATCCGATGCTTTTAGGCGCTGTTTCCATTATCGCCTCAATTATAGGTATCTCTTTCATCCGCCTTGGCGCCTCGCAAAATATCATGGGGGCACTCTATAAAGGGCTTGCCGCAGCTGCCATACTATCTCTAATCGGTTTCTACCCTATTACAAACGCGTTTATGGCGGGCAACGGAACCTACACAACACTCGCAATCTACCTTTCGGCGGTCATCGGCATTATCGTTACGGCACTTATGGTCGTCATCACCGAATATTACACATCAACACGCTTCGCGCCGGTACGATACATTGCCGAAGCATCCACTACAGGACATGGAACAAACATCATCGCTGGGCTCGCGGTGTCCATGAAGGCGACCGCGTGGCCGGTCATCGTTATCGCCGCTGCGATTTTTGGAAGCTTCTCGCTCGCCGGTATCTACGGTGTTGCGATTGCCGTTGTTTCAATGCTTTCAATGGCGGGAATTATCGTAACACTTGATGCGTACGGACCTATTACCGATAACGCTGGCGGTATCGCAGAAATGGCGGGGCTCCCGAGCGAGGTGCGTGCCGTTACAGACCCGCTAGACGCAGTCGGCAATACAACCAAGGCAGTCACAAAAGGATACGCGATCAGTTCCGCGGGTCTTGCCGCCCTAGTGCTTTTTGCTGATTTCACTCATTCCATCGGCGAAGGATTTTCATTTGCAATAGATGACCCGAGCGTTCTTATAGGTCTCTTCATTGGCGGACTGCTCCCATACTATTTCGCGGCACTTTCAATGGAATCGGTGGGAAAAGCCGCAAGTGGGGTTGTGTCTGAGGTTCGCACACAGTTCAAAGAACACCCGGGTATCATGGCAGGTACGGAAAAGCCGGACTACAGCCGCACTGTTGACCTAGTCACTAAAGCAGCTATTAAGGAAATGATTGTACCGTCGCTAATTCCGGTATTCGCGCCAATTCTTGTCGGGTTCATTCTTGGTATCACCGCGTTGGGCGGCATGCTTATCGGTACTATAATCACCGGCATCTTTGTAGCCATCTCAATGACTTCTGGCGGCGGCGCGTGGGATAATGCGAAAAAATATATTGAAGACGGAAATTTCGGCGGGAAAGGCTCGGAAGCTCACAAAGCAGCCGTCACAGGCGATACAGTGGGCGACCCCTACAAAGACACCGCGGGTCCGGCGATTAACCCGATGATTAAGATTGTCAACATAGTTGCCCTGCTTATTGTCAGCATGCTACTCTAAAGGAAAGCGGTTGCATATGCATCGCAGACACAAAACAATACTGCGGCAATATGCTCACATTGTTTATTATCAACCTAATCGTACACATCATTATGAACCAGAGATACTCGCTTCCGACACAAGCATCTCTTGCGGTCTCCGGTGTGGTAATCGTCGCCGGAATCCTTTTCTTTTCGGCACTGCCCGCACACGCAGACCACGGCGAAGAAACAACCGCCGACACAAATACACGCACATACTCATCCATCAGGCCGTTATTTAAAGAAGATATCAGTACCGCGCCTATACCAAAAACACAGGCAATAGACAGCGCTCCGGCGGTAGATACCGGCGTGCGTCCTACGGCAAATACGGTCCGTACAAGAATACAAAATGCTGCCCTCTCGCCTGAACCTACACAAGCGCGTCCGGCGGATATTACGGATAGCGCGCGCGAACGAACTCTTGACCGGAAGGCAGAGATTGAAACACTCCGTGCGGAACAAAAGACGCGTCTTGCCGAAGAGCGCGCAAAGCGTATAACAGCATATTTGGAACGAGTATTCCGTCGTCTTGACGCGGCACTCACGCGCCTTGAAAAACTTGCGGACCGTATTCAATCGCGTCTCACAAAACTTTCGGAACGAAACATTGACATATCCATCGCTGAAACTCTTCTTGCGACAGCCAGAAAAGCAATCGCCGAAGGGAGGTCCGCGCTTGAGAGCGTGCGCGCGCAAGGAGAAGCGCTCACAACATCGGATTCGCCTGCGCGCGACTACGCCGAAATGAAGATCCTAACCCGCACGGCGATTGATGCAGTAAAAAAAGCACACCGCGCTCTCGTAGAGGCCATAAAGTCGGTCAAGGCATCCGATAAGACAGTAGGCGCTCCAAGCGATGAACAAACCACAGAGACTGAATAATTTAATTTATTACTATCAGATAACAACATTTCACTATGGACAATGAGATGGAGCAGAAGAACATGACGGCCGGAGCTCCCACTGAAGAGCCCGTCGAGATAGCGCCGGCTGACACAGAAGAAAAACCTTCCGACAATGGCCCTATAGGTCCGGCTATCGGTACAATTATTATTGTCATCATCCTGATTATCGGCGGACTATATCTCTGGGGAGCAAAACTTTCCAAAGAAAGTGCTGTTCTGGAGGAAAAAGCCCCAGAAGAAATTCTTGCCGCACCGGACGAGACCTTTGATTCGCTTGAAACACAAGGAACCTCCGACGAGGTCAGCGCCATTGAAGGAGACCTTCAAACGACCGACTTGGATAATCTAGATGCGGAATTGCAGGATATTGAAGCGGAGCTTGGAATATAGTTTCCGCGTCTCTACTACCCATGCGCTCTAGCGCGTGGGTAGTTTTTATGGTACGGTACGAATCACTTACTCACTATGCCTGATATAGAGGTCCAAATAAAAACACTTGATGGTTCGCAGGTTGAAATCACCGGCGAAATTCCAGTTGCGGATTTTGAAACAGAGCGCGCATCCGCACTCAAAACATTTGGCGAGCGTGCCGATATTCCCGGATTCCGAAAAGGGCATGTACCTGATGATATAATCTCAAAACATATAGGCGAAAGCGCCATACTTCATGAAATGGCGGAATACGCGCTAAAAAAAGCATATCCGGATATTCTCATCAAGAATAAAATTGACGCGCTCGGCGAACCAAAAATAACTCTCACGAAACTAGCTACAGGTAATCCATTGGGCTTCAAGATTCTCACATCTGTAATGCCTAAAATCGTACTGCCGGATTATAAAAAAATAGCGGCGGGTATACCGAAGCCGGAAAAAGAAGAAGCGACCGACGAGGAAGTCAAAAATGTCATTGATGAAGTGCGGAAAGCGCGAGCAACCGATAAAGCAAGCGGCAAGAAACAGGAGCAAGAGACAGACGCCACGCGTGCGAACAAAAGCGGCATTTTAGACGCAGAAGGCAAGCCGATACAGAAAAAAGAGCCCGAACTTCCGGAATTGACAGACGAATTCGCACAGTCGCTCGGCGATTTCAAAAGCGTCTCTGACCTTGAGGCAAAAATAAAGGAGAATCTGACGCATGAAAAAGAATACCGTGCCAGGGATAAGCGGCGCGCGGAAATTGCCGAAAAAATCCTAGCAGAATCAGACTTTGCCGTGCCGGACCCATTTGTTAAGAGCGAGACCGTGAAAATGCTCGGGCGGCTCAAAGATGATGTAGCGCGCGCCGGCGTTGAATGGAGCGCATATCTCACGCAGGCGAATAAAACTGAAGACGCGCTCGCAAAAGATATGCGCCCGGAGGCGGAAAAGCGCGCGAAGCTCCAACTACTTATCCACGAAATTGCGGCAAAAGAACATATTACGCCCGACAAGGAAATTCTTGAGCATGAAATCAAGCATATAATGGAAATGCACCCTGATGCTGACATATCTGCCGTCAACGCGTATGTAGCGTCCATCCTAACTAACGAAGCCATCTTCAAATTTCTGGAAACATAAGCGGGGTGTTGCCAACAAAGAATCTTGCCAAAATAGCCAAATGTGGTATATTTGCTACATAGTCAAACATAGTTAATTTTGTAATATAAATAAAACCAATATGCTTATTCCAACAGTCATTGAAAAATCGCAATTTGGCGAACGGGCGTACGATATTTACTCCCGTCTCCTGAAAGAGCGTATAATTTTCCTCGGCGGACCAATAGACGACAATGTCGCGAACCTAATCACAGCCCAGTTGCTTTTCCTTGAGGCCGAAGACACGAAAAAAGATATAAATGTGTATGTGAACTCGCCTGGCGGCTCAGTAACTGCGGCACTTGCCATCTACGACACAATGCGCCACATCAAACCGGATGTTTCCACCATATGCGTTGGCATCGCGGCGTCCGCCGGCGCACTTATCCTTTCATCAGGAGTAAAAGGCAAACGATTCAGCCTGCCAAACTCGGAAGTTATGATACATCAGGTAATGGGCGGCGCAGAAGGCCAAGCGTCCGACATTGAAATCAGCGCAAAACATATTTTAAAAACCAAAGAAAACTTAAACCGCATTCTTGCGGAAAATACCGGCAAAAGTATCGCGCAGATTGAGAAGGATTCCGACCGCGACAAATACCTTTCGGCAAAAGAGGCGGCAGAATACGGCTTGATAGATTCCGTCCTATCTCCAAAACAGAAATAATAAAAAACACCCGTATGCGGGTGTTTTTTATTACGCAAACAGAGCAGGCATAACCCTTAAAGAACAAAATAGACAATCGCCACTCTTCGTGCTACGCTGAAAACGCATTACTAATGAAACCAATTCGCTCCGAGATGCATTGAAAAAGGTGCACCATGAGATACATGGATGTGAGCCGGAAGAAATACTGTACCACCTCTAAAAACTCTTAAATCCCAACTTTCGTGAATACTAAAGCTCAATCTTTTTGCTCATATAGAGCGCCATTTCTTAAGTATACGGCATAGCCGTAGTGTATTCTCACGGGCGAATCTATCGCCATGGATATTAAAACAGTGCTAATGCTTACCGCTGCCACAGGCATCGGAGGAATCGTCTTCGGATACTTCTTCCGATGGCTTGTTTCGCTCGGCAAAAAGAGTTCCACGGAACTCAAATTGAAGCAAATGCTTCTTGCCGCAAAAGAAGACGCGCAAAAAATCACCGAAGAAGCTGATAAAAAAGCGGCACGGATGATTGACGAGGCGCGTCAGGATACAAAAGAAAAAGAGTTGCAAATGAAAACGCTTCAGGAGCGGCTACTCAAAAAGGAGGAACTTTTGGACAAACGGCAAACAGAGCTCGCCGTTTCCGAAAATGTACTTAAAAAGAAAGCGGATGAAATAACAAAGTTCCACGAATCCGTAGAGATGGAAGACAAGCGTATACGACAAAAACTTGAAGAAGTAGCGGGGCTTTCATCGGATGAAGCGCGCGAGCAGATGATAAAAGAGATTGAAAAAGCACACGAAGAAGACCTGTCCCTCCATTTGCGAAAACTTGAGGCATACGGAAATGAAGAACTTGACCGCAAAGCGAAGGAAATCATATCAAGCGCGATACACCGTTACGGCAATGCGGTGCCCTCGGATGTGATGACTTCAACCGTTGCACTCCCCTCTGACGAACTCAAAGGAAAAATTATCGGCAAGGAGGGTAGAAATATCCGTGCGTTTGAACGCGCCGCCGGTGTTGATGTGATTATAGACGATACGCCTGGGGCGATTACTATTTCCGCTTTTGACCCGGTTCGCCGGCAAATCGCGCGTATTGCATTGGAAAACTTGATTATTGACGGGCGTATCCAACCGGCAAAAATTGAGGAGGCCGTGGAAAAAGCGCGCACTGAAATCAATAAAATCATCAAGGAAAAGGGCGAGCAGGCGGCATACGAATGCGGCGTCTACAACCTTGACCCGCGTGTTGTCTCTATTCTCGGACGACTCTACTTTCGCACAAGTTACGGCCAAAATGTACTCCAACACTCCATTGAAATGGCGCATATTGCCGGAATGCTCGCGGAGGAAGTCGGTGCCGATGTTGCTGTGGCAAAAGCCGGAGCTCTCCTCCACGACCTAGGCAAGGCCGTTGACCATGAAATCCAAGGTACTCATGTAGAGATCGGGCGGCGCATCCTACAGAAATTCGGCGCAGACAAACGAATTATCCAAGCAATGCAGGCGCATCACGAGGAATATCCATACGAAACACCGGAATCAATCCTAGTACAGGTTGCAGACGCCATTTCCGGAGGACGACCTGGCGCGCGCCGCGATACGGTTGAGCAATATCTGAAGCGACTTTCAGACCTTGAAACTATAGCTGATTCTTTTGACGGCGTTCTAAAATCGTTTGCAATTCAAGCGGGTCGTGAAGTGCGCGTTCTGGTCAACGCGGATAAAACGACCGACTTTGAGGCGCAAAAACTCGCGCGCGAAATCGCTAGAAAGATTGAACAAGACCTGAAGTATCCGGGGGAAATAAAAGTTAATGTCATTCGCGAACTGCGCGCGGTTGAATTTGCACGATAAACACTCTCAATTACGCCTAACAATCCCGCAAGAATCTTATACACACCCTTCTATTGCTTCAGTTGCGCAAAAAAGGCGTTGCTATATAATAAGGGCAGAGTCGAAAAATCTAGACGAATAACACGATTCGTTGTCTAGTATTAGCCGTTAACTTTGCACAACACGGCTCCAAAGCACTATGCTGTTTCGGGCCGGTTGTCACTCGTTTCCATGAACAAAGCTGCTATCGTTGACAAAGTCCACGAGCAAATTGGTGGCACGAAATCAACCGCCGAAACGGCAGTTGACACATTCGTTAATTCCATCATTGACACGCTGAAAAGCGGCGGCGAGGTTTCAATCGCCGGCTTGGGTATTTTCTCGGTAAAAGACCGCGCTGCCCGAACAGCACGCAACCCACGCACCGGCGAAACCGTGCAGGTTCCCGCGACACGCGTACCAAAATTCCGCCCCGCAAAAGCATTGAAAGACGCGGTGAAATAAGGAAATCCTATTTTCAAAAGCCCTCCGCCATTGGCGGAGGGCTTTTGGTTTGATACTATCCATACATATCGCGGATGTAGTTTAATGGTAGAATTTCTGCCTTCCAAGCAGAGGGTGCGGGTTCGATTCCCGCCATCCGCACAGAATTTCAGTTTTAGCGTTCAAACCTTGCTCAAACCGTTTAAATATCAATGTTTCCACAGGTTCAAACATGGGCTATTTTGGGCACAGGGAAGGAGAAGTTTTTTAAGCTCGAAATGACTATGTGTTGTAAATAAAGAGTTGTTGATTTTGGGAGAGGTTCAAATCAATTTTATCCTTTCAATAAACATATATCGCGTGTAAAATATAAACATGAAGCGGTTACAGAATGTCAAGCGCCATCATGTTATTTCAGCAACCGCGCTCGTTGGTGTTGCACTTTTTGCCCTGAATTTTAACGGAACTAGCCAGCAATCCTCTGGTTTTGAGGATTTTGTTCTTTTTGCCGAAAAAGAAGTAATGCTTGAAAACGAAGTTCAAGTATCAAGCGGCAACCTGGGCTCCAATAACATCGTTGATATTCAAAAAGACAACATCATCAGCGGTGACCTTTTTGCGGACAAAATCACGTTGGACAAAAACGCCGTCATAAACGGAAACGTTTCATTCAACACCTTACAAATCAAAAAGGAAACCGAGATTTTAGGTTTAACCACTACGCCAATATCATTGCCAATTGTAGAACTGCCGGATGCGCCAGATTTTCAAACAGGAAACCAAGATTTTACATTTCAAGGAGAAAACAATACTCTGCCTTCAGGGAATTACCGCAACATCACTTTAGAAAAAGACAGCAAGCTTATTTTAACGGGTGGCATTTATAATATCGCACGTCTTTTTATTAAAGAAAATTCTACTCTCGTTTTTGAAACACAAACTATTCTAAACATCGAGCGGGAGCTTAAGTCGCAGCAAAAAATCTCTATCCTTGCCGGACCAAACGCGCAATTCAATGCTCTTCAGATAAACTATATAGATAAGAAACCGGTTCAATTCGGCAAAAACTCTTTTCTCAATTTTAAGCTCCTCGCGCCGGAGGCGGATGTTCGTATTGGAGAACAATCCACATTCAAAGGGCAAATATTTGCCAACAAGATAACCGTGGGCAAAAGCTCATTATTAAGCATAGCAGATGTTTTTGTAAAAATAAGTGACTTACGTAATATCATTACCGACGAAGAAGACGGCAGCCGCTTTGCCGTTAATGAGATAGTTGTTAATTTTAAAGATGACGCAACGAGAGAAGATGCAGATGCTATCGCGCGAATAGTTAATGGAACAATAACGGGTTTTGTACCGTCGGCTAATATGTATCAAATAGAAGTTGCGACATCGGACATTGCTGGCCTAGAACAGTTAATTAATGAAATTGAAATGCTCAATAACCCAAAGATTGAGGGTTTTATAAAAAATTATCTTTTAAATGCTTTATAGTGTTATGAAAAGTATTTTCTGGAACAGAGTTCAAATAAAAATATTTTTAGCCTTACTGTTGATCGTTATAATTCTAGCCCCGGTTTGGATAACCGACTTTAGATATCCATATAATTTTGGAATCAACAAAATCATCAGCTTTGGAATCGCAAACTTTGTAGATAATTTTAAAGGAGGGGTTATTTGGTACAATGCTTTATTTGCTTATATTATTTCTATTTTGAGTGGATATGCGGTAGTGAAATTTAAATTGTGGCGTCAGTCCAAGCTCTTCCACAAAATAGCAAGCGTGTTCTCAATGTTGATTGTTGCTATTTTAATAGCATATATCTTGCTTGTTGCCTTCGTGCGTTTCATGATTGCCGATTCGCCACGAATGCCAACCGGACCATTACGTATCAACCAAGTAGTGGCCCGTGAAGTAAATGCACAAGTTTTAACATTTATACAGGATTTAGCTCATTTAAGAAATATTGACTCTGATTTTACTCGTGCATACGATAAAATCAGCATTCAAGATTCGTGGAACGCCGTTAATGAATCCGAAAAACCGCTAAGGCCAGTTATTATAGGAATACTTGATACCGGCTTGGATAAATCTCATCCAGAATTTGAGAATGTAAAAACAGGGTCGAGTAGGGGCATTAACCTGCGTGACCCTGACGGCCACGGTACTGCTGTCGCTGGCATTATCGGTGCTAACAGTGTTTTAGGTTCCGGCGGAACACTACCAGTTGATAGTCCCCAAATGAACGGAATTGTTTCTGGGGTTTCGAGTATTGATTATACGATTGAGATGCGTGCGTTTCTAAATACGGAAAAAATACCAAGGTTGATCGGCGGCATCCCGGAAACGTTCGTGCCGATACCCAGAGCATTGGTTGGTTTGCCTCCAGCAAACATCATAAGTTTTGGTGCTTTTATAGAAAACCTTGATTTAGTTGGTGCGCAAATTGTTAATTTGAGTTTCGGGGCCCCTAAATGTTCCGAAATGCCTTTGTCTGTTCGTGCCGCATACTTTATTTCGGATAAAAGCTGTGCCTCCGATGATGAATTTGACGAGCTAACACAAATGTATGAAGAAATCATAAATGCGCACCAAGACATCCTTTTTGTCATAGGTGCCGGCAATGAAGACATGGATGTCATATTTTCTACACCCGCAAATGTCAGTGCTGATCATGTAATAACAGTCGCCGCCACAAATCTTAACGACGAAAGAGCGAACTTTACTTTTGCCGAAAAAAGCAATTTTGGCTCCGCAGTTGATATTTCTGCGCCGGGTACAAACGTTTATGCCCCGCTTCCTAGGGGCCACGAAAACGCTAATTTTCCGACTAATGTGCCGCAAGGTGAGCGGAACTACACCACGAATTTTGGTGGCACTTCTGCGGCAACCCCAATGATTACCGGAACCGCAGCTATTCTTAAAGCCATAGGTTCTGAATAAACTCTTAAAATTGATATGCACTACTTTTTTATGTATGTTATGCACGTTGTGTATGTTGTCGGAGAGGGTATTTATGGTGAGCTTGTCGAACCATGCCGAAACTCAGCTTCTCCGGGAGGTTCTAACATTGGATGGGATTTTACCGAGATGTCGGGCAAAGTACTCCTAAACAGTGTCTTGGTGTTATCCGGACATGTAAAATCAGCTCCGCAATGCTACAATCTTAAGCATAAGTGGTTCGGTTAGTGCCAAAAGAGAGGTTCTAACCTGTTCCCCTAAAGTGCATAAAAATATGCGTTGGACTAATAATTCAAAAGACGGGCTCCGAACATGGGCTGAAGTGAGTACCAAAGCGCTTGGAAAAAACTATCGGCTTTTCCGGAAAATCATACCAAAAAAGACCGCGCTTATGGCAATCGCCAAGTCAAACGCTTACGGCCATGGGCTAGTGCCATTCGCGCGAGCAATGGAATCTCTTGGAGCGGACTGGATTGGCGTTGATTCGTTTCAGGAAGCGGTACGACTCCGTGAAGAAGGCATTGCTATGCCGATTCTCGTTTTGGGACATACGCTTCCGGAGCGACTTGCCGACTCCGCTCGGCGTGATATCCGTGTCACGGTATCAAACATGCCGGTACTTCACGCATGCGCCACACTGCCAAAAACGATAAAAAAGAAACTTCGGATGCACATTAAAACGGATACCGGTATGGGGCGGCAGGGTTTCCAGCCAAATGAGCTCGGAGTAGTGCTTTCTTTCGCGGAAAAAAACGGCTTGATAGATGCAATGGAAGGCCTCTATACCCATTTTGCACAAGCAAAAAACCCAAGTTTCCGACATACGACCCAAGCGCAAATTCAAGCATTTGAAAAAGCGCGCGCCGTATTCACGCGGCACGGCCTATCGCCACTCACGCACGCTGCCGCGACATCCGGTACAATGATATTTCCGGAAGCGCACTACGACATGGTGCGTATTGGTATCGGTATGTATGGTCTATGGCCATCAAAAGAGGCCCGCGCCGCGCTCGCTGACAAATTTCCGCTCATTCCCGTACTTTCGTGGAAAACGCTCATCGGCGAAGTGAACCACATGCCGAAAGGCGCGGGTATCGGCTACGACCATACGGAAAAGCTCACACAGAATTCTTTCATCGCCGTCTGTCCTGTCGGGTACTGGCATGGCTACCCGCGCGCGCTCTCAAGCATCGGGCGCGCTATTGTACGCCAGAAGCAGGCGCGGGTATTGGGAAGAATCTCAATGGATATGCTTGTTTTAGATGTAACGCATATACCAAATGTACGCGCGGGAGACGAAGTCACACTTATCGGCGCGTCTACCGGCGCCGAAATCAACGCTGACGAGCTTGCCCACCTCTCCGATACGGTCAACTATGAGATTGTGACGAGAATAAACCCGCTTATCCGCCGTATATACATATAAAAACCCCTCCGGCATTACCGGAGGGGTTTTTATATGGCAACTATTCAGCCGCCGTGTGAGATTCGCCCTGACCACATTCACATGTCTCTTTCTGGCAATTCTCACAAACTTTTTTTGTTTCATCCATAATGTTTCAAAAACATTAAATAAGAAATAAGCAAGATATCGTACCAATATCTTACATGCCTGCTTCTGCTGGCTGATCGCCGGCTTCTGCGGGCTTGTCCGTCTCCGGCGCGTTGCCTTCTGTCGGCATGTCCGGTGTCGGGTTAACCATCGGAGTCCCTTGTTCATCCATAAAAATCATTAGGGTTAGGATTTTATACCGCATACGCGAGACAAAATCTCTGGTAATGTAAAAAGTAATCCGCATTGGATTACCTTGCTTCTAGTATACATGGCGCAAGGCATTTGTCAATATCAGAACATTGTAAACATCCTATGTCAATGATTTTTCAGGCATGTGTATTTTCAGCTATTTTTGCGTTATTTATATTTTTTCTATACAATATTGAACATCTAGCCCGCCCGATACTATTATACGGGGGGTAGAAATCATCCATGACAGACCTTTTCAACACCTTTCTCTTTGAGCCGCTTTATAACGCGCTCATTTTTCTTGTGGATGTTATGCCGGGCGGCAGTGTCGGCTTTTCCGTTATTGCGTTAACGCTTCTGGTAAAACTTTTACTCTTTCCACTCTCGCATAAATCGGTGCGTACGCAAGCGAAAATGCGTACATTAGACGCGGATATCAAAAGAATTAAAAAAGAGCACGGTAATGATAAGCAGGAAGAGGCAAAAAAAATCATGGAGCTCTACCAAGCGCACGGAGTAAACCCATTTTCAGGGTGTTTCCTGCTTATCATTCAGCTTCCTATCATCGTAGCGCTCTACTGGGTTTTTCTGAAGGGTATAGATATCAAACCGGAGCTGATTTATTCTTTCATACCAACGCCGGAACAAGTAAGCACGATGTTTCTCGGATTTATTGATATGCACGGCAAAAGCATTATACTTGCCTTTCTCGCCGGCGCGACACAATTTTTCCAAATGAGACTTTCCCTACCACCGATGCCTACCGGCTCCACAGACGGCGGCGCGCGGTCATTCAAAGACGAGCTCGTAAAAAGCATGGGCATTCAGATGAGATACATTATGCCTGTGATTGTCGCCGTGATTTCATACACTATTTCAGCCGCGGTTGCATTATATTGGACAACGAGTAATCTATGGAGTATCGGGCACGAGCTTGTGGTTAGGCAGAAAGCGCAAAAAATCCTTGCGCACAATACTGAAAAAGAGAGTCATTCCGTATAAGCCACACAACAAAAAAACGGTTATGGTTATGGATACCATTAAAAATACAGCTGAAGAATTTTTTGCCGCCGGTGGCTTTGACTTGGACTCTCTTGAAGTTGCCGTAGATGAACAGACCGGCACGACGCGAGTTAAAGTCAGGACTGCGGACGCGCCACTATTTATCGGAAAACATGGCGAAGTGCTCTACGCGATAAATCATATTTTCAAAAAAATCGCCGAACGGCGATTTGGCGATAGCGCAACTCACGCACATATTGACATTAACGAATACACGGCAAAGCGTGAAGAAGAGGTACGATCAAAAGCTCTCATGCTTGCCGAGCGGGCGCGCTTTTTCAAACGAGATATTGAACTTGACCCGATGAACGCCTACGACCGTATGTTGATACATACCATGTTCAAGGAAACGCGCGATATCGTGACTGAATCAACCGGCAAAGGGATGGCGCGGCGAGTTGTCATTAAATATCAAGAAACATTTTCTCCTCCCACGCACGAATCGTCTGAAGAGGCATACAAAGAACGCTTTTAACCTTCGGCCTTGCGCACAACGCGCGTAAAGAAACCCCGACATAAATCGGGGTTTCTTTATTACTTTAATAATCACAGTCGGAGCGTCCAGAGCGAGCGGTCTTTTTTGTTCATAAATATAATATGCGTGCTCTCTTCGTCTATCTTCGGATCAATAATATCAATATCCTCCCCAAGCACATTCGGCGACGCGATACGATCAGTAAAGCCGGATTCGCGGTCAATAATCCAGATGTCATCGGAAAGCGATACCTGGCCTTGATACCAGTCGTCAGGATAGTCGCCACGCGGCACTGCGGTCGGTACGCCGCAATACACCGCCACCGAGTCCGCCGCCCACACGCATTTGTCTGGAGGAAATGTTGAGATAGCAAGCCGTTCGCTTTCTCCATCGTCAAAGAAATAAGTTTCAAAACCGCGCGGTGTGCTTTTACTATAAAGCACGGTATCTGCATCAGGACTCGTGAGCGCGGTCAGCCCAAGTATACCGTTCAATATATTCCGAAACCCGCCGGTCTGTGTATTTACAAAATACATGTGACCATCAACATTTTTTGACGGTTTTGTAGTGAGAGCTATCGTTCCGGTATTCGGCCAAAGTGCGCGCCATTCGCGAAACGGCAACGAAAAAATCTCAACCCGCCGGTTTCCATCATAGTCAGTAGCAATCCCGACCGCGGAATTATCAACATTAAATATAGCAAATATCCTGTCGGAATCTTGAGACGAAGCGAGCGCAAGTGGTACGCCGGTAATAAATGAGCCGTTAAACTCATTTGTGTCTTCGTGTACAGTTCCCGCGAATGTGACAATCCGCCCGCTATCATCGTCTATATATAAGAAGATCACCTGACTACCGTCTTTGTTCCAATACATTTCCTGACCCGCGGGAATTGTCGTACCTGTAAGCCGCTTGGTGTTGTCGGTTGAAAGGTCAACTTCGTAGATGTGGCCGGTCCGCCGGTCCGCGTAGCGAGCGAGTGGCTCACCGTCGCGAAGAAATACAGTAGCGCCCACAACCGGCCCCTCGGCGATTTTCCGAAGTGCCGGTAGCTCACGCGCTTCTCCTTCTCCGCCACCGAGACGGATACTGCCACGCCCGTCGCCACCGTCGCCACCGGCACCGCCAAACGGCGTGCCACCACCACCTGTGTCTTCCGAGTCAGTAGGGAAAAATCCGGAGAAAATACCACGGTCCGCCGGCTCCACGCTCCCACCGCCAAGCGTACCTCCCCGCTCTAAATACCACGCCAAGCCCAAAAGCACCACTGCAATGAGCACGCCGACGATTATTAAAATGGTGATTGTTTTTCTTGACATATGTATTATGTAGATTCAGTAAATCATAAGAGCGTAATTTGGTTACTATCAACTAATTTGATGGTTTTCTTTCATGGTTTTCATAGTCGGACACACCATTGTTGTGTCTAACAAACGCTTCCAATAAATTGGTTGGCCGATGCTTTATGGTATTCCACTCACTGGGTACCGGGGGGTATTTGTTGTACTTGTTGCTGATTATTCTGCGATTGTAATGTCTGCGCTGCTGCCTGCGCATCCTGAAGATCCAGAACTCTCTGTTTCAACCCCTGTACCGCAATAAGCTCCTCTTCTTTAAGTTTACGGCCCGCCTCGGTAAGGTTAGGATTGCTTAACTGGGCTTGAATAGCCTGTTCAGATTTTTCCAACTGCTTAATACATTCGTTACTTGCAAAGCTACCGGTACCGCTATGACCGCATGCGTTATTAATCAATGGCGATTGTGTGCCACAAGTAGATGACGAGCACTCAATAGGCGCTGAATTAACTTTACTGGCTTGCTCGGCTTGCTGAAATGCCTGTATTTGAGAACTCACCTCTTGTATCTGCTGCGCTGACGATTTCGTTGGCAATTTTGCATTAATATTCACAGCATTCGGGACGATTTTTAGATCAACAAGATTTGGATTGATTGTTCGCAAAATAAGCCATGCGGCAAGCGCAATCAAAAGCCCGCCGATAGCATGCGTCATGCGTTTTCGCCCCGCTTCTTTCATAGTCACAGAAGGAGAAATATACTCAATACCACCCACCACAAGCATCAAAACGGCAAGCACGCCCGCCAACCCGATAATCGCTGTAAATATGCGTATCACATATGCGCCAAGTCCTCCAGGCGCAACCTGTGTAAGCTCCCCGCCACCGCCGACACCGGACGGTATAGGCGCAAGGAGCTGATATGGTTGTGCCGCAAATACTTGGCTGGCGGGAGTAAACAAAAAAATACCGACTACAAATCCTATAAAAGATAGTAACAACGCCATACGAAATAGGTTTTTTGTCCGTATCCCTATGTTTGATTTTATAAACCGCATAATATACTCATTGTACATAATAATTGCCTAGAAGCCGAAGAAGTTCCCGAAAAACCCCTCAAATGTCCCGAATTGTATGAGTAGATTCGCGCTTGCAAACTGGAGAAACCGTTCCGTCGCGTTTACATCAAGCGTCACGCGCGATGCTCCGCCTTCCACATCTTCCGGCTTACGGAATGTTACCTCGCGCCAGCCAAGCGTGCCACCACCATCCACCTCAATTGCGTTGCCGTTTAATGCCCAGCGTGTTTCTACCGGCTCGCTGTGTGAGAAAAAATACGGCTCGGCGCGAATTGCCGATTCTTCCCCGCGAATAGTAACTGAGCCGGTAAGCGCGGTATCGTATACCACACCTTCAAGGGGTCGATTTTCATAAAGCACAATTTCCGGCTGTATCGCGGAAATGCTCGCCGCCGCGTGCGCCGTGACGAGACCATCAACCGTGGACACATCTACCGTTACATACCGATGCTCGTATACTTTCGCGCCTTGGAACTCAAGCGTATTGCGCCCATATCCGGATCGATCTTCAATTACGCGAAAATCAACCTTCCATAGATACACAAGCTCTCGTGCCGGTACCAGCCGTCCACTTGTTTCATCAATAATACGCGGAAAAGCCATAATTCTGGTATCTGCTTGGGACGCAGGGAGCGCTTTGCCTCGGTAAAAAGGGGGTGTGTATGTGTCTGCTTCCCATACAAGTGTCACTTCAGCAGGCCGAAATGTTTTCTCAACTTCAAATGTCCCAAATTTCTTATGTTCCACGACCACTGTAACGCGCAGAGCAGAACCGGCGCTCCCAACAGTAAGCACTGTTTCTTTCGCGCCTATACCGGACCGTATTTGTTCGCCATTTACATACCATGTAATGGTACTCTCATCAACAGAAAATCGCGAACTCGCCACCTTTATAGTAACCCGTTCGTTCGGAACAGGATTTTCGGGAGACGCTGAAACAGAAATTGGATTCGCGTTTGTTACAACATTTTCCACTGAAATCTGCGCCGACACAAAAAGAGGCACCACAACAAGCATCCAGAGGATTCCAATAGTGTTTTTTCTAAAGCAACGCGGGAGGTCCATATGATTATTCTAACATATATTTACCTCATAATATGAAGCGCGGGGTCAAACGCGGCTGAAAACTTCTGCACCTGCCCGCTGTTTTCCAGATACCGAATAACAAAAAGCGACAAGACAGTCATCGGCATGATGCTTAAAAAAGGTAGGAACTCTATCAAAAACATTGTCGCGAGCATGCCAACTTTTTTGGAAGTAAACGACACACCGACATACCAAAGATAGAAAAAAATGATAAACGACATTATGGGGCCTACAAGAAAAGAAATCCAAGCAAATACCACACTCACTGCTGCAAGTATATCAAACATATCTTTGCCAGCGGCAAAAAGAACAATAATAAGAAAGCCGGCACCATGCATTTTTTTCGGCGGCTTTTCTGTGCGAGCTTTCCCATCTTCCTTATTCTGCCTATAATCATCGCGGATACGCCGCCGTCGCGCCTGCCGGTCAGCGGTGTCGGTATTCGTTTGTATTTCATCTCCTACCATATTTCATTTACGCGCGTTTGTTATTTCGCCTCCGCACGGCTCTGTCCCGCTTCTGTCCTGCCTTGGGAGAGCGTTTTCTCTTCATTCTGCGTTGCAGACAGATTGCGCGCTTCTTTTGCTTTTTTAATAGCGAGCAATTGCGCAGGGTCAGAAGTAATAATCTGGTCTTCGGTATACGAAGCAATTATTTTTATCGCCACATGCTTCAACCCAGCGAAAAAAATACCTTCACCAACATCAGCTTCAAGAATGAGAAATTTTTCTTCATCTGTGAGGTGAAAGGTCTCCTGCACCTGGTCTATCACCGCGGGAGATTGCTTCAAAAGGAGCTGGATTGATGAGTTTGTGATAATAGGCAAACCATACGGAGATTTCAAAAAGTCTCCCACATCCTGCGTAACAGTCGCAAGCCCGAGAAAATATTTACGCGAACGCTTGGCGATACCAAATAGAAACGAAGCCGTGTCTTCTTCCTTCATCATCCACCACGCCTCGTCTATTACAAGAAGGCGCTTTCGTAATTCTTTCCGCACGGCACTCCATATGTAATGTGTAATCAGATACATTGCTACCGGCTTCAATTCATCTTCCATGTCTCGCACGGAAAAAACGATAAACTTCCGGTTAATGTCAACATTGGTTGGCTGGTTGATAAATCCGGCCCATGTGCCTTTTGTATACTTTACAAGCCGCTGGACGAGCGACTCGCCACCTTCCATGCCGGCGAGCACAAGCTCAAAATCAGAAAGGAGCGGCGGGGTTTTATCAGTAAATGCCTGACCGAGGACAATGTCTTTTAAGGCATATGTTTCAGTGATTGCCTGATCAATGATGGAATCTTCTTCGGGCGAAAGCCCGCCAAGCATAATACGAAACAATCCGACGAGATTTACAATATGCGAGCGCAAAACATCAGATGGCGACTCATCTTCCCGTGGCGTCGGGAGCTCAAACGGATTGATATGATGCTCGGAACTCAAAGAAATGTTGAAATACCTGCCTCCAACGGCTTCAGCCATATATTCATATTCCCGTTCCGGGTCCACCACGATAACATCGGTGTCAAACATAAGCGAGCGAAGAATTTCAAGCTTCGTGGTGTAGGATTTGCCGGCACCGGCTTTCGCAAAAATGACCGAATTGTAATTTTCAAGCGAGTATCGGTCAAAAAGAATAAGCGATGAGTTGTGTCGGTTGACGCCGTAGAGAATTCCTTTATCGGATGTCAGGTCAAATGAAATGAACGGAAACAAACTTGAGAGAGGCGCGGAGTTCAATTTTGAGTTGATGCCTAAACGGTCATCCGCAAGCGGGAGCACGCTCTGAAACCCCGCTTCCTGCTGGAAAAGCGCGGGCTTCAGATACACAAGCAATGATTCAAGAATCGCTTTTATCTTGGACTCAACCTTGTCTAGCTCGTCTTTTGAGTCACCGTAAATCGTGATGTAAAGACCGACATTAAAGAGCTTTTCCTGAGCCTGCTGAAGCCGGTCACGCAGATCTTCCAGGTTTCGGTACGCGGCATCAAGCGCGGGATCACGAACAAGTCCTTTTTCCTCACGGATATTTATCTGACTCTCCACCTCCGCTACTTTTTTCTGAAATTGCCGCAATACCCGTTCGGTCTCAATCATGTGCACATAGATAGCGACATCAAACACATGGTCTAAGTTTACAATGGGCGAAAACCAGTTTTCCGACAAATTTCGCGGATATGAGATTACAAAAAATGTCCGTGCAATTTTCTCACCAAGATTTATCTCGCGTGGCGTAATCTGAAGCGCGGAAGGTGCTAAAATGTCTCTCAACTCAAGCGCTGACGCTTCGTATATTTCCTGCGGCAAAATCGGCGCAATTGCATCATCGCCGGTCTGTTTGGTCTGTTTATTTTTAAAAATATCAAGCAATCCCATATGGTATCTGTTGTTTAAGTTGCCGTGATTGGCTTTTCCAGCTCACCAGGATTAAATATCTGGTAAAAGAGTTCAATAATCTCCTCTGTACCGAGTGGCACGACCCGTACGCCGGAACGAATAAGCCCCTGCTCCACAACGCCGGCACGCTGTTCAAGCTGGGTACGCGATTCTTCAAAAATGTCCGCGGCAGCCATCTGAGGTGTTTTTGATTTCTTTCCCGCGCCAGGGAACAATTTTTGAAACCCTGCCTGCTTCACTGCAACAGAACGCTCATACGGAATCACGATAAAAAAACTCTTTGTCATTATATCAACCGACTCGGTAAAATTTTTGATAAACGCCACATATTCCCGTGTCTGGATTTTAATCAAGTCATTCACCTGCTCCTTTTGGCGTCCTTCCAAAAGCGCGATATACGGACGGATATCAAGCCGTCGCGATTGAATATAAAATTCAACCGAAAAATCAAGCGAGTTTAAAAAATTCTGAAACTGTAGAATAATCGCCTGTTGTTCATCCGTAGATTTAAGCGCGAAATTCAGAGATGATGCCATAAGCACCATGCGAAGCGAGCCGTTTTTCAGCACAACTACGCCGTCACGGACTTCCTTCACCGGAACAAATTGTTGAGTTGTTTTATCCGCCATATATATTCTTATGATAATCCTTTCCAAAGGATTTGTCCGATTTAAGTACTTTTCCCTCTTTCGCCTTTGCTCTTTGGTCCATCTCCGAATATATGCTCGCTTGCACATCAAGCCCCCAAGACAGGTCGTGAAGCTTGCTTTCAGACAGCTTCGGCACATACGACGCGGCAACTTGTTCCTCGCGCGCTTTTGCGTTCAATTTTGGTTCTTCTTTCTTCCACACATACAACTTTGGCTGCAAAAAGTAACGAAACATATTTTCAAGCATGGAAATAAACGGCCTGTCGTTTACTTTGTAAAACGCGAGGGCGGTTGCGAACCCACCAATCAGCACAACCAATAAAACCGCCACGATGCGAGGCACAAGCACCCATGCAACATACGACAACCCGATACCGCCTCCCAAATACAAAAACTGCTTAAATGTAAGCGGGCCGAAAATCTTGTCTTCAATTTCTATAAATTGCGGTACTTCGTATGGCATGCATGATTTACTTGTTACTCAATCGGTTCGCGATACGGGTCCTGATTGGATATATACCCCGTTTGTTTACCTTTATCATCATCGCGCGCTTCTTCGTTTGTTTCCTGCGCAGGCATAGTGTCTCCGTTTGCGGTGCTGTCGCCAAATCCATAAGTACTCTCCTCTTTCGGTAATGTACGCGTACTGCCAAGCTTTTTGGAGATGATTGGTACTTCTGCGGATTTCTGCTGAATTTTTATTCTACTCTGTTCTTCCGCTATCTGTACTTTCTCCGCGGGCGCAATTGGAAGATTGTTTGGTGCTTTCGCGGTTCCTGCCGGCGATACAGTGGCTTTCCGCGCCTCATCTTCCGCAATAGAATGAACACGCTTCAGCGATTCGCGGATTTTTCGGAAAACCTGCTCATTCACCTCTTGCGCGACCTGCCGTACCGTTTGCTTGTCTACGGATTCAAACCGCTCATACAGGTCCCGTATAAAATCGCCGGGCTTCAATATTCCGAGCATCACAAAATCAGTCGCCTCCATCAGTTCGCCGATCTGGTCAACATGCAATGCATGGTCCTGTCCGATACGCCGTACAATATTCTCGGTATCGGTGGCAAGAATCGCTTCCCGCACTTCTTGCGGAAGCGCGTTAAATTTTTTCTCAAGTTGTTCTTTTGTGTACTCCATATATACTACGCGGTTTTATTGTCCTTGGTATCTGTTTTCTTTTGTGTTTTAACTTCCTGCCAATTTTGTGTCTGCCCAATGTTCTTACTCCTGCGTTCAATTTCCTTATCTATCCGGTCCAATTCGTGGTCAAGCCGACTCAATTCCTTGTTCATTGCGTTCTGTTCCTCCGGTCGTATATCCTTGGTTTCCGCGACCAATTGCCGTATTTCATTGACATTTTTATTGACCCCCTCCCGTTCTGTTTTAAGCCGGCCAACCCTTTCTTGGTCACTTCTAAGTTTTTCTCGGTACTCTGTTAATGCCTCGCCGGCTTTACCTGCCGCGATGCCACCGGTAGCCGCAAGTGTTGTTTGATATGTTTGAAGCCTCTGCGCGCCACCGGCACCCGCGGAAATTCGTTTGCCGAGAGCTATCTGGCTGTCTGTCTTTGTTTGAACAGATTGCTGATAGCCCTGCGCAGTCTTATCAAGTCCACGATACATCAAACTGCCGATGCGCGGTGACTTTGTCGCAAGTCCTTGCATAATAGTGGAACCTGCCGCGGCAGACGCGGCGCGTCCGCCTGTAGCATGCCATACCCTGCCCACTCCGCCCGCAACTTTTCCTTGCCCCCACCTCCGTGCTGATTGTCCCCACGCAATAGTGGTAGACGCGCCAGCCGCGCCAACCATCTTTGCGACTACCAATATCCCTATCGCAAGCCCGATAAGGACCGCAAAGTTCAGAATGAGTGCGGACTGCTGTGTCCAGTTGGTCAAAGTATCGGCCCATGATTCTGTTTTTGCTTTGGCTAGAAGAGCGTTATTGTCGACATTTTGTATCATCGTTGCGTACGCGGCAAAAAGTATCATGTAGAACGGAGCGAAAAAGGCCTGTGAAAAAAGAGCGTGCCACCACTGATGTGCATATTTTTGTGTTTGTGGCAATATCATCGCGAGAAACCCGAGCGGTGCGAGTACCATCAATATCATAAGTACCACCGACCGAATGACAAACAAAATAGCCGCCGCTAGAAGCACAAACGCGACCACAAGCAAGAGAACGGACCCGAGAGAAGTAATTAAAATAATACTTGAAAGAGAGGCCTCAACATTGGATCCGAGCGTTGATGGATTGGTTACATCCCATACGCTTTCAATGCGGAGCCCTTCCACAAAGATGGCTCCAATATTTTTCGGCGTACCAGCCGCTGTGCCGGTAACGGTTATGGAATTGTAGAACTCAAGCGCAACAACATTTGACACATCAACGATTGCTCGCGTGATAACAAGACTAAAATTTACCAGAAGCGCGACAACGATGATGTTTGTGAGAAGTTTTTTGGTGTTAAATCCTTCAACCTGAAGAATGGTGGCAATGGCGATATAAAGAAGAATAAAGATAAAAAATAGATTCACGACATCGCGCAGTGTCCGCCATCCCACCCCCACGAAATCATTATTGTTCAGAAACCTATTATGAATAGCATTGTCCACCGCCCAGTTGAAAAGAATCCCAGCGCCGGTCACCGCCAAGCCAAATGTGCCCATGATTGTATTACCGACATCAGCTAAGGCATTGTCAATAAGCGTGCCAAGTTTATCTATGCCTAAAAATTCGGCGAGAATACCGTTCCCAATTCCTCCTGTCCCACCCTCCGATTTATTGTTTTGAGCAAAAGAAACTTCAAACGGAGCGAGCAAAGCCACACACAAAACAACACACAGGAGAAGCCCCGCGACAGATTTCTTGTTTCTATGTGAAAAGAAGAAATAAGCCATTCAAAATAGTTATCCATCCTGTATACTGGCCTCTCAAGACCACCTATCCGCCAAATGCTCGGAGACCGCCCTGAAAAATCCCAATAACGAGCTGTGTCAAAAGCGCGCCAATAATCTCATTTACTTCGTCGGCAATCGCAAGACGGCCTTTGGGCAAGTCAAGCGCCTGATTCAGCTGTTCTTCAATCGTAGCTCCGGGCAAGGTGATATTGCCACGATACGCGGTACACTGACCGGCGGTAAAGCTCGTACATATAAGTTTATCCGCGGTGGAGAAAAAGCCGTTGCTCCACTGCAATTTTGCCGCCTCACTCGTTAGAGCTGTTGACTGTCGTTTGTTCCGTTCGTCAAGCGCTGAAAGATACGCGCCGTATGGACTGCTCTGCCTGTTAACCGAAATATCCACAAGCCCTTCCCAGCCAAGGTTTTTAAAATCCTTGAACGCGAGTTCCGTGTTAGCAACAATGCCGGAGAGCGTACAGCGCGAGCGGATGAGATACGGGTCCGGAATCGTAAGCGATATACGAAACCACGGCGCCCATCTTAAATTACAAAGCTCCGCCACGCCTAATGTTTCAATGAAAATACCGGTAGCCTGATCCGCGACCTCGGCGAAAAAGGATGACGGGCTTTCCACGAATGCGGGCGACCCTTGAAAGCCGGTGTTAATCCAGCGTACAATATCCGAAACCATGAATTGAATGACGATGTTTAAGAGCACCCACATCAGGGTATCCTCTATACACTCTTTTGAAGTCAGTGTCAGTTGCGTAGAGCGGACAACAACATCTGATACCGGCACCTCTTGGAAGAGCCCGAAACCGCCAACCGCACTGCTAATAGCTGACAAACCGGCTAGGCCTGCTACCGCGCCGGCGGCTGAAGCGATACAGCCGCCAACCGCGTGCGCGCGTGGCACGCCTATAAAAAATAACTGTGGCGCGATAATGAGCGCGATGAGAAATGTGGCAATAAGTTTTTTTGAATTGTCTCTCATACAATATGATTATTGAGTTGTATAAATGCCTGTCGCCTCATCAAATACGACCCCATACGCCGGCAGGAGCGCATCAATCTCCTGAATTGCTGTGCCAAGTATTGCGCGCGCGTTTCCATAGAGCTGTAATCCTGCAATTGTCTGTATCGGGTCAATAAAAGAATTTTGAAAATAACCGGCGGTATTTGAAAAAGTCATGAGCGCGTTCAACAATTCAATATGCTTTTCAAGAAACACCTGTGGCACAGAAAGTCCGGCAAGTGACTCCGCGGCAGTTTTATATTCCTCCTCAAGAATCGCAAATTTTTGCAGTTCGGACTTGCGTTCTGTCTGAAGTATATCTGTAAGCAATACCAATTCAGTTCCTGCGGAAGGCACTGATAAGAGCGCGGATAAGCGCGCAAACAGCGCATTCGCATAGACAAGCACAGCCGTCTGCGTATTTGATGTCGGTGTAATGTCGGAGAGTGTATATGCCGGCGCGCCTTTCCCAAAAGCAAATACATCGTCGGCGACGGATGCAACGAGTTTTTTACCTGTCTCTTCAGAAAATTCTCCCGATTGACGGAGCACGAGATATGAAGAAAAAAGCTCCCGCGCGACTGACTCCGATATAGTGCTCGGTTGATCCGTCGTGTCTCCGCCCGTCACGCCATACACTGTCGGAACGATCTTTGTCAGATCGTCGTCGGGACCAGCAACTAAAGGATGTCTGCCAGCGTTCAATTCGTCACCGTCTGTCGTGCCGTCGCCATCGGTGTCAGGATTATTGGGGTTTGTTTGCCAAAGCGTTTCCTCCCAATCGTAGAGCCCATCACCGTCTGTATCCAACTTCGCTATTTGCTGCGCGGAATACGCGTCAAGACCAGCATTTCTTTTTTCAAATGTCAGCGTTCCGATCTCCCCTCCATACCGCTCACCAACGAATGCCGCAAAAGCGGCAACCCCGATGAGGATGAGGATAGCAACCACCGCTTTTTTGTTTTCCCGCGTGAGCATAAGTTTAGAAAAAATATATGCTGGTAAAAAATTATATACAAGTAAATTATAGCATTTTTAATGCTTAACGATTTTAGCCATATATAATAATGTGTGGATAAATCATTGGTTATTTTTTATACTCGGAACACGAACCACGGCATATAGCACACCGCGCTCACCGAGTCCGGATTCAACCATTGTCTGACCGAACGGATTGATGATACTTGAAATTCCGCCTTTTACTGAACGCAGGAGATATTTTCCGTTTTCAACAGCGCGTAACTTTGCAATACTATGGTTTTGTTTTGCGGCAAGTGGAGCATTAAAAACACTGTCATTGCTGATATTCACGATAAATATACTGTCGCTTAAACTTGCAAGCCGTGGAAAAATCACCTCGGAGCAAATGAGCGGCGTGATAGGGCGCCCGCCAACGCTAACTTCTTGGGCGCCGACTCCTTTTCCCAATGGCTCTATGTGTGTTTCTTTTCCGGATTCAGAACTTTCTTCCGCAAGCGGCAGGAGTACCTGTTTGTTGTAAACGCCTTCCACAAGTCCGTCTTCCATCACAACCAAAGAATTGTAGCGCGTACCGTCGTCGTCCGTATGCATACCAATCACTAAAGAAACATCCGGATGTTCTTGTGACAGCAGAGCGAGCCCGTCAAACCATTCTTTGATTACATAATCGGGATTATCGTACTGAAGCGGAAGTCGCGTATCGTGCCGAATAACGAAAAAAGGAAACGCATTTTCCGGAACTACAATAACATCAGGATTGCCAGTCAACGCCTCGTCTATAAGCTCAAGATAGGCGGTATAGCCATTAATTCCGACACTCTCCTCCGTCTTTAAGTTTTGATTAATAACCGCCACCCGTAATTCAGTTTGCCGGTCTAACACACCAGCATGGACCACAACATATCCGTACAGCGATACACAGAATATCACAGCGACAATCACGAATGCGGCGGCTATCCTTCTGCGTTTGTCTGTAAAAATGAAATAGAAAAGCATATTGGCAAACACCACAAGAAACCCAAGCCCATAGATGCCGGCAAACTTCGCCACTTGTAGTATGTATACTTCGTTGTGGAGCGCGTAGCCAAGATGTCCCCATGTAAATCCAAGTACAAAAAATTCGCGGGCCCATTCCATCAAAGCCCACAGTATCGGAAAAATAAATACATCGCGCATCCTGCTGGTACTGAACTGTTTATACGCAGTAAAGAATAGCGCGAAAAAGAGACCGCCGCCAAATGCGGCGAGAAGAACCAAGAATACTTTGAGAAGCGAGTCTTTGTGAACCCAGAAAAAACTGTTCGTATCAATCCACCACCACGCGTTCAGAGACGCAAGCGGATAAAGTACGGCAATACCATATAGCGTCCCTGCAAACAGAGCTCCTACAAACACTTTTTTGCGCGTCGTACTCGACAGATTTACAAACAAAAAGAGCGGGACAAGTGCAATCCATACAAAAAAACCGGCGCTCATATACGGAAGCGAGAGCCAGAGAAGAAGCACGGATAGTACCGGCGCAAAAAAAATTGATTTTAAAAATTGATGTATGATATTCATGACGATTGTGCCGCTCCGATATACACTCGTATAATACATTGTATATTTTTTGTGGTATACTGGAAGAAATATTATTTTGCTTAAGAAAGTTTTATGAAACAAAGCAAGTTATTGCTCCCATTCCTCTATATGATGCTCGTCGGTTTATGGGGCGGGATTTCCATTTCCAACACACACGCGCAAACAGTAGAAGAATTGCAAGCGCAAATTCAATCACTCCTACAAACAATCTCATCTTTGCAGGCACAAATAAATATCATCGCGGAAAACAGCACGCCAAGCGGCGTATCTTTTGTATTCACAAGAGATCTCTCTATCGGCGACACAGGTGAAGATGTGCGGGCACTTCAAAAAATATTGAACCAGAAGTTGAGCCAGAGAACAAAAACGAGAGTCGCCGTAAGCGGTCCCGGATCACCCGGCAATGAGACTGATTTTTTTGGCACGCTAACGCAGAGCGCGGTCATCCGCTTTCAAAACCTGTATGCGCAAGAAATACTTGCACCTGTTGGCATTAGTACCGGCACCGGTTTTGTCGGAGCTTCAACAAGAGCAAAGTTAAATACACTCGCAATACCAGCCGACACAAGCGAAACATCGGAAAACCCTGCGACCCCGCCAAAACTGCCTGTAGCGGAAGTCATACCGGCTATACCTGAACCGATTGCAGAAGTCATACCGGATGTCACAGAAATAATCCCGACGATACCTAAACCGGCTGCAGAAAGTATTACTGTATCGGCGGAATCATATCCGGATGTCAACATTGGTGAAGTTGCAGTTAATTTTATCGCACCGACATTCGGCCCGCCAAATACGATAATCACTATTTTCGGAGAAGGATTTACACGGAAAAGCAATGTACTTCACATTGGAGACCGATATTTCATCAGAAACATATTATCTTCAAGCAGTACTGAACTTACATTTAATATGCCCAATGCCGTGCCTGCCGGTAAATATGCTTTATCCATAAGTAATGAATACGGCACAAGTAGCGCATATAAAACTTTTTTGGTTACAGACAAAGCTGTACAATCGCCAGTCATATCGGATGTCTCGCCAGCATCCGGACCATACGGTACGGAGGTGACTGTCATAGGCGATAATTTTTCATTGAAAGGTAACGATATTTACACAAGTTACGGTATCATAGAAAATATAGCGTCATCTGACGGAAAAACACTTTCATTTAAGATACTGCCGGCACCCGAGGTGCCCGAGCTACAGGTTGGCGTTGATTTAAACAAAGGAATAGAGTGGCCGATTTGGTTTTATATAGTGAGCGAAGGTGGCGAAAGCGACGAAAGTAATCCCGGCTCGTTCATATTGCGCATATGAAAATTGATTTTAACATCAACTCCATACGACAAAAGATTCCGGCGCTTATTTTAACGATACTAATCCTAGGCGTTTTTGCGTTTATTGGTGACACAACGCCTCCCCGTACCATATCTGCAACGCCAGCCCACGCCGCCGCTCCAATCAGCCCATTCCTTCCATTCGGAGGTTTCGTGTTTAATGTTATCTACTGCACCTGCTCCGCCAATGCAGTATTACAGGTCGGTCCGCCTAGAGGAGGATTCTTCATATTCCAACCTGGATTTACAAGGGTCTATAGGTGGTTCCAGATTCCGCGTGCTGGTGTATGGGTGCTTGGAAATTATATCCCCAGCGGCACATGTCTTATCTTTGCAGGCAAATCCTGCGTACCATTTCCCGCACAAGGAACTATTACCATCGTCGGTACCTCACTATAGCCGTTGATACAGACATTTCCATGATGCAAGCGCAAGTTCTTCCGCCCTTGTTTTTTCATGTATTCCGCATACCGCAAACGCTTCCGCTATACTGTCTTTATCCGCAACCATTTCAAGATTTCTTATGAAAAATTTTCGCTTATGCGCGAAACCTGCTCGCACAAGCGCAAAAAACTTTTCTTCATTTTTCACGACTCCGTAAAAAAACTCCTTTGATATGTCGCTGATATGTAAAATTGCCGAATCAATTTTTGGCGGTGGAGAGAATTCGCGCGCTTTCACCGTCTGTATATACCGTGGAATACCGTATGCTTTGACACTCATTGAAAGAATGCTCTCCTTGCCATCGCGCGCCACAATCCGCTCGGCGACTTCTTTCTGTACAAGGAGCGTCATACTCTCCGGTTGGTTTTCAGACGATAAAAATTTTCGCAAGAACTCGCCGGTGATGTAGTACGGTATATTCGCAACGATTTTGTATTGAGAGTTTGGGAGCCCGAACTTTGCATGTTCCCCAAGAATATCGCCGGCGGAAAGCACCAAACGCCCTTCTGCAATTTCCGACGCGAACTTTTCTTTGAGAAACTCCGCGAGTGTTTCGTCCTTTTCAACTGCAATCACTTTCGCGCCGGCAGAGAGAAGTACCTCGGTCAAAACACCTTTCCCAGGACCCGCTTCAAGCACCGTATCGCCAGGCACAATACCTGCCTCCCGAACCATTGTACGGACCACGCCACGCGACTTCAAAAAATGCTGTCCGAGCGACTTCTTTGCTTTCATGTGGCACATGATACAATACAAACCATTAAAATGGTAATTTTGTATTATGAAAAAATTTGAAAAGTTTGAAACACCAGTGCAAAACAGCATGGAAGAGCGTGCGTATTTTGAAAGAGTAAAGGATGTGAACAAATTTCTCGGGACAATTGCCGGCGAACTGCGCCGCGAGAATATACCGGTTGACGATGAAGCGCGAATTACCATTGGCGCTTTTGCCGATGCTTACCCTGATACAAAGAAAGACATGCTGGAAATCAAGGCACTCCAGCGTAAATTTAATCAAAATGTGCCCGCGTCCGAGGCGCATGAGAAACGGCTGGAATCAAAAGGTGAACAACTTGAAATCCTTGCGGCAATCGCGCTCTTTAAAAAACTGCGCAACCGTTTTATTGTCGCGCGGACATCGCTATACGACGATTACAAAAACAAAGTTGATATGCTTATTATAGAGCGCGCCACTAATACTCCGCTCTGCACAATAGACGAAGTGAGCGCGATAGGCGGACCGAAGTTTGAGCAAAAGAAAGCATTTACGCTTGAGCAAAACGGCAGACGGCATGGAGCCACCGTGAAATACGGTCTGTCTGTAAGCGAGGATGGTACGCAAATCGACAAAACAGAAATGTTGCACATCCCGTCTTTCTATCTACCGCTCCCTCCCGATCGGCTTGCCGCCGGCATGAAAGAGGTTGAATTGTCTCTGGAAAAAGAATCCGAATTTGAAAACAACTTTTTTGAATACTTTAAAACGACAATCGCCGCCCAAACCGCCGGCGCGCTTTTCGCATACCCTAATATGGACAACACTATGAAAAAGCGGCTCATCGCGCTCCAAGACGCAATCGCGAATATGGACAATACTATGGAAGCAACCACGGGAAAAACCGCGCTCTAGCACTAAAAGCCAAGCCGTTCCGGCGGAATCGGACCTGAAAGCGCGACAACGCCATGGAACGCGTTGTCCGGACCTGTAAAACGCGGTTCAATATGGCGCGGGTCAATGTCTAACACATGTACAGCCACGCGTTCCTCTCCTTCCGGCAGAAGCGCCTCACGACCGAATGTACCAACAAGCATATCTCCGGCTTCCGGCACCCATGTCGCGTGCGGAGCAAGCCCGCGCGAGAGCACGGAGAGATAGCGTTTCTTCACCGTCACCACCGGACGCTCGCCTTTTTCGTACCGCGCGAGGATATATTCACGCGCTTCGTCAATATCTTCCGGACGGAACGCCGGAATTTCATGCTGGTTAACGCTTTGTCCTGTTTCAAACCCCATACGCTGTATACTACACCGTCTCTCAATCAAAATAAATTGTTTTTAAGCGTTCAATCGGAGGCGCATCGGGTACTTCAAGTTCAAGGTACGCCGTATCAATATCGTGTAAAAATTCCGATGGAAGATTAACTTGTTTTGAGCCAAAAATAGTGCGGAGACCGGCATAAGAAAGATGAAGTTTTTCTTTCGCGCGCGTCAGCGCGACATAGAAAAGCCGCCGCTCTTCTTCGCGTTGCGCTTGGTCAAGCTCCGGAGAGCCGAGGTTTACATGTGGAAACAAATCCTGTTCAAGACCCGTAACGAACACATGCTCAAATTCAAGCCCTTTCGCAGCATGCACGGTCATTAATTTCACGCCGTTTCTCTTGTCAGTACGCTCATCAAGCGAATCCTGGTCGCTTGCGAGCGCCGCGTCCGAAAGAAGCGCCGCAATCCCTTCTTCCGGCGGAAGAGCATCGTACTTCACCGCGAGCGTGGCGAGCTCGTGTATGTTTTCAAGCCGCTCGCGTTCGTCATCGGTGCCCCCTTTAAGCGTATCCTCAAGACCTGTCAATCTCACCGTCTCCCGTATCGCTTCGCTCGGTTGTTTTTCGGATATGCGCGCGCGGATATCGGCAAGCAGTGTTTTGAGAGCGGTAAAGCGTTCGCGCATTTTTGCCGGAAGCTCGTCCGCGCGACCGCTTGCGATTTTTGCAAACGATACCTTGCCGATTCCACGCGGCGGCACATTAATAATACGCTTTAGGTCGGTAATGCTTTGAGGGTTCACCGCCGCGCGGAGATATGAGAGTATATCTTTGATTTCTTTCCGTTCAAAGAAGCGAACTCCCAATACCTGATACGGAATGTGCGCTGAAAGCATCGCTTCTTCAAGCGCGCGCGATTGGAAATTCGCGCGATAGAGAATGGCTATATCATCCGGCTTCACGCCGTTGTCGCGAAGCTCAATTATTTTTTCGGCAATAAACCGCGATTCGTCAACTTCGTCAAAAGCCTCATATAGGCCTATCCTCTCGCCTTCTTTATTGTTCGTGTAAAGATTCTTTTCTTTCCGTTCAATATTTTTTTTGATAACATCGTTCGCCGCCGCAAGAATTGTCTTCGTAGAGCGGTAATTTTCTTCAAGGAGAACAACCGGCGCATCTGGATAATCTTTTTCAAAGTTCAATATATTTCTAAAATCTGCCCCGCGCCAGCTATAAATTGACTGGTCCAGATCGCCAACAACGCAAATATTTTTGCGTTCGCCGGCAAGCAGGCGCGATAGATTATATTGGAGGACATTCGTATCTTGATACTCATCTATGTGGATATACATGAACCTATCGTGGTATGTGTTGCGCACCTCTCTATGGTCACGCAAAAGTTCGTGGGTTTTCAGTAGAAGGTCATCAAAATCAAGCGCGCTCTCCTTCGTAAGCGCGGCATCGTACACTTCCCACACGCGCGCTACCTGCCGCGGAAAATAGTCGTTGTCAGCTTCTGCCTGATATACTGCAAGCGACACACCGTCGCCTTTCTGCCGTGAAATCGCATTCTTCATCCTGCGCGGTTCAAATTGCTTCAGGTCAAGCCCAACTTCTTTTATCGCCGTTTTGACGGCGGCAAGCGAATCAGTATCGTCAAAGATGGAAAAATGCTTCGGCACTCCGACAAACCGCCCGGATTCGCGGAGAATACGAACCGAGAGCGCGTGGAATGTAGCGACAAGCGGACCGCTCTCTGTTTCGCGCGCACCTGCACGCGCAAGAAAAACGCGCTCGCGCATCTCGCGCGCTGCTTTATTTGTAAAAGTAATCGCCAAAATAGCCCCTGGCGCCACACCTTGTTCAATCAAATAGAGTATCCGATGGACAATGGTCTTTGTTTTGCCGGCGCCGGCGCCGGCAATAATCAAAAGCGGCCCCTCCGTATGGAGTACCGCTTTTTTTTGCGCCTCATTCAACTCTGATTCATGCGCCATCTTGTGTACTATAGCACACCCGCATCCGGTATCTCTTTAATGCTATTTTTTTGATATACGCCCAATGTATTCACCGACTGTTTCTGCACGGTCACGCGCACCGGTTTTTTCAAGTGGCATACCGCTTGTTTTTGATATTTCCTCCAAATATTTCTGAAGATACGACAACGGTGAGTCAGTATCAAAATCCATCTCATCAAGCAATTCATTGGCCGGCTTCCCCGAAAGCTTTTGCCACTCGCTATCCCAATTCTTTGGCAATTCCCCGCCTGCAAGCATTTTGACGCGTTCTTTCATTGCTTCAAGTATATCGGGAGAAAATTCAGCCAACATCACACCACTGTTCCCGACCGGCGGCTCGGATATATGCTTGATGCTCTCGTCGTCAATATTAAGTGCCGATTCAGGCGCTATTTTGCCACCGACACTGTCGGCAGATTTCAAAATATTCTTTGTGTCCCGCAACGCCCGTGCCGCATCCTCAACTTTTTTCTTTTCCTCCTCTTCCAATGCTTTCAGCCGAGCTTCTTCTTTCTTTTTTTCCGCTTCAGCAAGACGCGTCAAGCGTTCCTTCTCCGCCCGCAATTTTTCAAGCACTTCGGCAAGCGCGCGTTCCGCAGTATCCATGCCTTCAGTACCGCCACTGTCTATTACATGCTTGAGTAAATTCCGCGCTTCATAAATTTTCTGCTCCACTTCTTTAAGAGATTGCGCTGGTTTTTCAAACGATATCATCGGGCCGTTGTATTCAAGAACCGCAGCCGCGAGCTTGCCCGCTTCATGCGGACGAAAACGGCTCGCACGCCGTTCTTTTACATCTTCTTTTATGCGCGTTGTTTCTTCCGTTGCTTCTGTCCGAGCTCCTTCCCGTGGCTTGTATGCATCAAGTTGTTTGGGAAATGCCGGCGACCCGTATGGCAATCTCACCGACTTCATGTCTTGTTGATTAAGCTTGACCGTTTCATCTGTCGCGTACGCTGACACAAGCCCGCTCAAATTTTTTCTGCTCTGCGTACGCACCTCTTCTTGTCGGATGCGTTTTTCTTCCTGAAAAGAAGGCCGCATTGCCGAAACTTCCTTTACTGGCATTTCCTGCGCCGGTGATTTGTTTTCCCGATGTTCATGTGACGACTCATACGCATGTGGCGACTCATGCGTGATATCTTTTTTTATTTGCCGGAGAACGGCAAGATTTTTTTTGCCGATACCAAACATCTCACCATGCTCTCCGGGACGCCGCTCACGCGATACTTCCCGCTCGCGCGACTTCTTCATTTCCGAATCAACATCAATGTCAACCTGTGCTTCAGCCGCTATCGGCAAATTTGCCGGCACGGATGCCTCCGGATTTTTCGGCGTATTTGTTGCGACAATATGTTCTGATTCATTCTCAACACTGTCATTCTGCCCGAGAATTTTCTCCGGCATACCTGCGTCAGATTCCAAAGAGGGCTTTTCCTGATTCATACAGATAATTATACGGTTTTTAATGCTCCGCCACAATGAGACCGCTTATCCACATGCAGGTGGGTTGCCGATTGACTTTTGCCTCCATTTTGATAAAATGAACTTTACTACGGCAGAGTCAGTAATTCTCAAAAATGGCTTCGTTGAGCCATTTTTGAGAAAAGCTTTCTTGAGAAACGCTTAACCAAGGGCTTATTCAAACACCCGAAAAAGACCCCGATTTACCGGATTATCCGAACAGTTTAGAGAATAATCGGGAACCAAAGGATAGAACAGGCCATGGCGTTTCTTTTGCCAAAACGCTTCTTTTTGTATCTATTGCATTTGTACTGTATTTCGGTATTCCAGCACCAACCCATGCCGGTTTTTTTGATTTTCTAGGATCGCTATTCAAAAATAATAACAATAACGATATTTCCAAAGAACAGGTAGTCAATTCCCAAAATGTCCAGCTCCTTGCGGCCGCGCTCAATTACGACCCGAACCCATCAAAGGGCGGTGGTGGCATCACTATCGTGGAAGGTGGGGCGTTATTGCCGGATTCCGGGCCACTAGGCACAATTGCAGATATTGAAGACGGCCATAAATCAGACCAGATCAGTATATACATCGTGCGTGAAGGCGACTCACTTTCGCAGATTGCAAAAATGTTCGGCGTCACAACAAACACGATTATCTGGGCAAATGACATCAAGCGGGGAGATCTTATCAGTATCGGCCAAGAATTGGTCATTCTGCCGATTTCGGGCGTACGACACACAGTTGAGAAAGGGGACACGCTACGCTCCATCGTCAAAGAATACAGTGGAAATCTTGAAGAAATTATGGAGTTTAATGACTTATCGGAAAATACAGTGCTCACCATTGGCGATATCGTTGTTATTCCAGACGGCGAAATTACAACACCGACATACAGTACGGCATCTTCACAAACTTCCGTACAGAACACCGGAGGACCTTCATATGACAACTACTATATCAGACCGCTCTCCGGGGGCGTAAAAACGCAGGGCATTCATGGCTACAACGGCGTTGATATCGGCGCGCCTGTCGGCACTCCTATATTTGCATCGGCAGGCGGAAATGTAATCATTAGCAGAAGTCAGGGATGGAACGGTGGTTATGGCACATACATCGTCATCAAACACGACAATGGTACGCAGACGCTGTATGCACACAATTCGGAAAATATCGTACGAACCGGCTGGCATGTGGTACAAGGACAGGTCATCGGCTATGTTGGCTCTACAGGTAAATCAACCGGACCGCACCTACACTTTGAAGTCCGCGGTGCAAAAAATCCATTTTAACATCTGATTGTACATTGCTTTTTCGTGACAATACGCTATAAAAATACACAGAATATTCTGTGTATTTTTTAATAAAAAGGAGCGCTACAATGGAGCACCTGCGAGGACGGTATGTGAGGATTATTTTTGAAGAAGGCGTGTATGCCTTCTGCCGAAAGCAGAATAAAATCAACACAAACAATAAATTGATTTTTTTCTCCGACGACGAGACTTTGGGTTGGCGCAGAATATACGATGCTGTAGGGTATGTACTCAAAACATCACAAAAAGAAATCTGTATTACACACTCAAAAGATATAACGGAAAGTGCGGTTGAAATCCCGATAGAGTATATTGCATACTGCACGCCAATCTAATGGCGTAGTTTTACAAAACACCGTTCTGCCGAGCGGTGTTTTATGTTTCATCGGATTTTTGGCGGTACGATAGCGCTTCCATAATATGCCCTGCCGCTATGTCCCGCGCGTTGTCCAAGTCGGCAATCGTTCGCGCAAGTTTAATGATTTTGTGATACGCGCGGGCAGAAAGATCGTATGTGCGCGCCGCGTCCTGAAGCACTTCCCTCACATCATCGTCAAGCGGCGCGGTATGCTCAATGTCGTAGAGACGCATTCTACTGTTCAAAACGCCGGCGCGCGCTTTTTGTACAACCCGTGCCCGGCACACCCTGCTACACACATCCGCCGTATCGCTTGCATGCACACCCGCTCTTTTTTCGCCGAGTTTTTCATACTCCACAGGTCCGACAGAAAGAAAAATATCAATTCGGTCAATAATCGGGCCCGATACTTTCCGCGCGTAACGGATGCGCTCATGCGCCGAGCACATGCACGCTTTTCGCGGATGTCCGTAGTTCCCGCAGGGGCATGGATTCATCGCCGCAACCAGAATAAAGTCAGCGGGGAACACGAGCGATGCGCGCACGCGCGCGATACTTACCGTCTGCTCCTCAAGTGGCTGGCGTAGCGATTCAATCACACGCCTATCAAATTCTGGAA